>NZ_BAAATK010000004.1:0-269104 GCF_039533365.1 Streptomyces glaucus | reverse complement strand
CTGCAGACCAAGCACGCCGACCTGCCCTCCCGCAAGCACGGCAACCCGCCCCAGTAGACCGCACCTGACCGCATCAGCCGTTGGAGGCAACAGTCGTGGAACAGCAGACGCCGAGGAACACGACGGTGCGCGTACGGATCGCGCTCGACGTGATCTGCGTGCACTCCTATCTCGGCTACACCCGTTTCACCCGGGTGGCGGAACGGCTGCGCGCCGAGGGCCGGCACCTGACGGTGGAGTTCCTGCCGTTCGAGCTCGCACCGGGCGCCGGTACCGAGGGGGAGCCCCTGCTCCCCGTGTTGGAGCGGGTGTTCGGAGCGGAGGCCGTTCAGCAGACGTTGCGGTTCGCCCGGCAGCTGGCCGCGGAGGGGCTGGAGCTGCACTACGAACGCGCTGTGGCCACCGGCACGTTCGAGGCCCACCGGCTCATCGCACGCGCCGCCCGGCAGGGTCTGGCCGAGCCGATGGTGGAGCGCCTCTTCCGCGCGCACTTCACGGACGGGCTGCACATCGGCGATCCCGCCACCCTCACCCGGCTCGCGGAGGAGATCGGCCTCACGCCGGACAGCCCCGGTGCCGCGCCCGCACAGAAGGCCGCCGAGACGGACCGGCTGCGCGCCGAACTCGACCGCGTGCGCCGGCTCGGCGTCACCGGGGTGCCGGTGTTCTTCATGGACGGCGTACGGCCGCTGACCGGATCCCAGTCGGAGGAGGCGCTGTCCGCGGCACTGCGGAAGGCGGCCCGGACCGGGTCCGGGTTCTGACCGGAGTGCGCGGAACGTCAACTTTCGCATCGAGGCATCACAGATCCACGTCAAGCACGTGGTGACGACCCCCGGGGGCTGATTGGCTGACATCCACCCCCGGCCCGCATGCGTCCATGCGGTGACTTGTCAACATCCCAGCACAGATAGGGCTCAACATGTTTTCGCGACGCAGGTTCCTGGGCTCCGCGATAGCGGTGGCCGGCGCCACCGCGGGCTTCACCGCACCGACCTCGCCCACGGCCCAGGCCGCGCAGGTCGCGCCGGAGGTGATCGTCAGGCCGGGCGACGCCCGCTACGCCGAGCTCGCCGAGCGCGGCTACAACAACCGTTTCGTGGCCACTCCGGACGAGATCTGGCTCGTGCACTGCGCCTCCCAGGTGGAGAAGGCGGTGAACCAGGCCATCGCCAACAACCAGCGCATCACGGTGCGCGGCGGCGGCCACTGCTTCGAAGGGCTCGTCGACGACCCGCAGTTCCGCGTCCTCGTCGATCTGTCCGAGATGAAGGACATCACCTTCGACCCGGCGATGAACGCCTTCGCCGTCCAGGCCGGTGCCCGTCTCGGTGAGGTGTACAAGGCGCTGTACGAGGGCTGGGGCGTCACCGTCCCGGGCGGTGTCTGCCCGGAGGTGGGCGTCGGCGGCCACGTCACCGGTGGCGGGTACGGCCCGCTGTCCCGCCGGTACGGCCTCGTCGTGGACCACCTGTACGCGGTCGAGGTCGTGGTCGCGGACCGCGGCGGCAAGGCGCGCACCGTCATCGCCACGCGCAACGCCGGCGACCCGAACCGCGACCTGTGGTGGGCCCACACGGGCGGCGGTGGCGGCGGGTTCGGCATCGTGACCCGGTTCTGGTTCCGCAGTCCGGGCGCGTCCGGCAGCCCGTCCGCGCTGCTGCCGAAGCCGCCCGCGCGGATGCGCAAGACCATCGTGACCTGGCCGTGGGCGAAGCTGACCGAGGCAAGCTTCACCCGTCTGGTGCTCAACCACGGTGCCTGGCACGCCGCGAACAGCGCTCCGGGCTCCCCGTACGCCGTGATGCACAGCTCGCTGCAGCTGCACTCGTCGCTCGCGGGCACGGTCCAGCTCGAGATCCGCATGGACGCCACGCTGGCGAACACCGCCAAGCTGCACGACGACTACATCCGCGCGGTCAACGCGGGTGTCGGGGTGGAGCCGACGGTCGACGTCAAGGAGGGCACCTGGCTGGAGATCGTCCTGGAGCCGACTGCCAGCTACGGCGCGTACTCGCGGCAGAAGTCCATGGGCGGGCATCTGCGCGAGCCGCTGACCGGGGCCCAGGTCGGCGCGATCTACCGATCGCTGAGCGACCCGAACCACTACGGCGCCGGCCTGGTGTATCTGGCGGCCTACGGCTGCAAGATCAACACGGTTTCGTCGTCCGCGACGGCGATCCCGCAGCGGGACTCCGTCCTCAAGTTCTGGTACTCGAACAACTGGGCCGACCCGGCCCAGGACGAGGCCGAGGTCAACTGGCTGCGCACGCTGCGCAAGAACGTCCACGGAGCGACCGGCGGCTTCCCGGTGCCGAACGACCAGCAGGACGGCGGTTACATCAACTACCCCGACGTCGACATGCGCGATCCGGCGCAGAACACCTCGGGTGTGCCCTGGTACTCGATCATCTGGAAGGGCAACTACCCCAGGCTGCAGCGGGTCAAGACCACCTACGACCCCACCAACGTCTTCCGGCACGCCCTGTCCCTGGACCCCGCCTGACGGATCGGTCGGGCGGTCGGTCCTCGCGCCGGAAGCGCACATCACCCCTGTAAACAAGCACCGCACCGGGTGCGGGCCCAGCCCGAGGCCGATGCGGTACGACAGCCCGGAGGGCTCCATGACCAGCAGTAACCCCGCCGCCACCCGCACCGCTCAAGGACGGCGCGCACTGCCCGCGTGGCAGGCCGTGGTGGGGGGCGCCGTCATCGCCGCAGTCGTCAACCTGATCGTCCTGTTCATCGGCGACGCCGCCGGAGCCTCCCTGGTCATCGAGCTCAACGGCAAGCCGGACGAGATCGGCGCCGGTGACGTGATCTTCATGTCGGTCGCCGCGCCGTTGATCGGCGTCACGGCGGCCGTGCTCCTGGCCCGCTGGAAGCCGGTGCTCCTGCGGGTGGCGCAGATCGTGGGCGGCGCGGTGGCGGTGCTCACCGCGATCGGCCCGCTGACCCAGGAGACCGACGGCGGGACCGCGGCCACCCTGATCGCGATGCACCTGATCGTCGGCTTCGTCGCGGTGGCCGCGCTGGAGGCGATCCGCCGGTCCCGCGTCTGACCCCGCACAGCAGCCAGGCGGCCCTTCGGAACCGACCGGTTCCGAAGGACCGCCTACTCGTATGAGGAGGAAGCATGACAGCAGAGGACAACCCCGCAGCGGGCGTCACCGCGATGCCGACCACGCAGTCCTGGCGCATCACCAGCGGGGACCCCACCGCCGAGGAGGTCGCCGCGGTGGCGGTGGCACTGGCCGGCGTGCTCGCCGCGAACGCCGCTCAGGCGGCGCAGCCGACGGATGCGGGCACCGGTCGTCACGGGGCGCGCTGGACGCCGTTTTCGGCCAGGCGCAGAACAGCCACCTCCTGGGCCGCCGGACCGCTGCCGGGGTGGCGCGGCGCGGCCTGAGCCCGCCCCGGCCCGGACGGACCCCTGCGAACGGTCACGATCCCCGCATTCCACGGCGGACCATTCCCCGGGACGCGACAATGGAGAAGGACCGCCGATCGCCATTGACCGGGCGGCCCCTTTTCGGATCGCCTATCCTGGGTTTTTCATGGATCCGTTCTCGAATGCGAGACGAATCCTCAGAGAAGAGACAGCGTCAGGGATGTCCCAGACGGAAACCGACTCCGCGGGCCGTGATGATCCAGCTGCTCGCGCCCAGCTTGCTCCGCAGGCTGCTGACATGGGTGTCGATGGTGCGCCCCGGCTCCGACCGGGAATCCCGCCAGACCTGCGCCATGATCTGCTCTCGGGTGACAACGCTTCCCGGGCGCGAGGCGAGCAGGTAAAGCAGATCGAATTCCTTGCGCGTCACTTCTATGGGACGGCCGTCCAGGCAAATTTCCCGGGCACGTGGATCGATGCCCAGCGGGCCGATGGTGAGGGCCTCGTCGACGGTGACCGGCTGCCGCAGCACCCGGCGCATGACGGCCTCGATGCGGGCGATCAGCTCGGCCAGGCTGTAGGGCTTGGGCACGTAGTCGTCCGAGCCGGCCCGCAGGCTGAGGACCCGGTCGAGCTCGGAGTCACGGGACGTCACGACGATGATGGGCACGTCGCACACGGCACGGATGGTTCGGCACAGTTCGACCCCGTCGAGGTCGGGAAGGTCCAGGTCGACGAGGAGCAGGTCGGCGTTGCGGTACTGCTGCAGGGCCTGGGCGCCCGTGGCCACGCTCTCCGCGTGATAGCCGTGCCGCCACAGATCGCGCACCAGTTCTTTGGCCACGTGGGTCTCACTCTCGACCGCGAGCACCCGCAGCGCGTTACGGACTCGCCTCGCCCCCGGCCCGGTGTGCGCACTCCGCATGGGCGCCTGAAGCGGAGCACGTGGTTGTGGTTCAAGAAGCCTTACGGACTGATGCCCCATCCGAGAAATCCCCCATATTCATCCGATTTAGCGGAGCGTCGAGCCGATGTCAAAGCAGATCTACGAGAAGGGTACAGACGGCGCACTCGATCCGTCAAAGTTTCAATACTCGACGATCCGAGCAATAGGAAAAACGGAAACGCCGCCGAAACAAAAAGAAACAGACGTCGCCGAATAAGGCCCCGCCGGGCACGGCGATTTACGCCTCGCGGAGACAACATCCAAACGAAGGCGAATCGTCGCACCGCCCACTGCACCAGCCCCCCGTACAGACTTGTTCCAGCCTTTCTCGATACATCGTACACGCACTTGCGTACGATGTATACGAGGGGTGGGTCACGCAACCGGGGCCGGGAACCGCATCAGGCACAGGGGTCACCACGGGAGCACGATATCGATAACTTTCGTGAAGATTCAGTGGGGAATCGGCCATCTTCAGCGGCCGACACACCGCAGGACCGAAGCAACTTGACACTCCCCTGGGGGGAAGGCGAGCACATGACCTCTGCGCAAGCACCGGACCGCGGCACCGCTCGGGCCAAGGACGTCCGTCGTCTGGACCGGGTGATCATTCGGTTCGCGGGGGACTCGGGTGACGGTATGCAGCTGACGGGTGACCGCTTCACGTCGGAGACGGCGTCGTTCGGCAACGACCTGTCGACGCTGCCGAACTTCCCCGCGGAGATCCGCGCCCCGGCCGGCACCCTGCCGGGTGTGTCCTCCTTCCAGCTGCACTTCGCCGACCACGACATCCTCACCCCGGGCGACGCGCCGGACGTGCTGGTTGCGATGAACCCGGCGGCGTTGAAGGCCAACGTCGGTGACCTGCCGCGCGGCGCGGAGATCATCGTCAACACGGACGAGTTCACCAAGCGGGCGCTGCAGAAGGCGGGCTATGAGACCAGTCCGCTGGAGGACGGCTCGCTGGACGGCTACAGCCTGCATCCGGTGCCGCTGACGACACTGACGGTGGAGGCGCTGAGGGAGTTCGGCCTCACCCGCAAGGAGGCCGAACGCAGCAAGAACATGTTCGCGCTGGGCCTGCTGTCGTGGATGTACCACCGGCCGACCGGGGGCACGGAGAAGTTCCTGAGGACGAAGTTCGCCAGGAAGCCGGACATCGCGGCCGCCAACATCGCCGCCTTCCGGGCGGGCTGGAACTTCGGCGAGACGACCGAGGACTTCGCCGTCTCCTACGAGGTCGCCCCGGCCGCGAAGGCCTTCCCGGTGGGCACCTACCGCAACATCTCCGGCAACCTGGCCCTGTCCTACGGGCTGATCGCCGCCTCCCGGCAGGCGGACCTGCCGCTGTTTTTGGGCTCGTACCCGATCACCCCGGCCTCGGACATCCTGCACGAGCTGAGCCGGCACAAGAACTTCGGCGTACGCACCTTCCAGGCCGAGGACGAGATCGCGGGCATCGGCGCGGCGCTGGGCGCGGCGTTCGGCGGCGCGCTGGCGGTGACGACGACGTCGGGGCCCGGGGTGGCGCTGAAGTCGGAGACCATCGGGCTGGCCGTCTCGCTGGAGCTGCCGCTGCTGATCGTGGACATCCAGCGTGGCGGGCCGTCGACCGGTCTGCCGACCAAGACCGAGCAGGCCGACCTGCTGCAGGCGATGTACGGCCGCAACGGCGAGGCGCCGCTCCCGGTGATCGCGCCGAGGACGCCGGCCGACTGCTTCGACGCCGCTCTGGAGGCGGCGCGGATCGCGCTGACGTACCGCACGCCGGTGATGCTGCTGTCGGACGGTTATCTGGCCAACGGCTCCGAGCCGTGGCGGATCCCGGAGCTGGAGGAGCTGCCGGATCTGACGGTGCGGTTCGCGCAGGGCCCCAACCACACGCTTCCCGACGGCAGTGAGGTGTTCTGGCCGTACAAGCGTGACCCGCAGACCCTGGCCCGGCCGTGGGCGGTGCCGGGCACGCCGGGGCTGGAGCACCGCATCGGCGGCATCGAGAAGGAGGACGGCACGGGCAACATCTCCTACGCCCCCGCCAACCACGACTTCATGGTCCGCACCCGGCAGGCGAAGATCGACGGTATCGACGTGCCGGACGTGGAGGTCGACGACCCGCACGAGGCCAGGACGCTGGTGCTGGGCTGGGGCTCGACGTACGGGCCGATCACGGCGGCCGTGCGCCGGCTGCGCGGCGCCGGTGAGTCCATCGCCCAGGCCCACCTGCGCCACCTCAACCCGTTCCCGAGGAATCTCGGCGCGGTGGTGAAGCGTTACGACAAGGTGGTGATCCCCGAGATGAACCTCGGGCAGCTCGCCACGCTGGTCCGGGCGAAGTACCTGGTCGACGCCCACTCCCACAACCAGGTCAACGGCATGCCGTTCAAGGCCGAGCAACTCGCCCGTGCACTGGAGGAGAATCTTTGTGATCACTGAACTCAAGCTGACGGCAAAGGACTTCAAGTCCGACCAGGAGGTGCGCTGGTGCCCCGGCTGCGGTGACTACGCGATCCTGGCCGCGGTCCAGGGCTTCATGCCGGAGCTGGGCCTGGCCAAGGAGAACATCGTCTTCGTCTCCGGCATCGGCTGCTCCTCCCGCTTCCCGTACTACATGAACACCTACGGCATGCACTCCATCCACGGCCGCGCCCCGGCGATCGCCACGGGCCTGGCCGCATCCCGCCGCGATCTGTCGGTGTGGGTGGTCACCGGTGACGGCGACGCGCTGTCCATCGGCGGCAACCACCTCATCCACGCCCTGCGGCGCAACGTCAACCTGAAGATCCTGCTGTTCAACAACCGCATCTACGGCCTGACCAAGGGCCAGTACTCGCCCACCTCCGAAGTCGGCAAGATCACCAAGTCGACGCCGATGGGCTCGCTGGACGCACCGTTCAATCCGGTCTCCCTGGCCCTCGGCGCGGAGGCGTCCTTCGTGGCGCGCACCGTCGACTCCGACCGCAAGCACCTCACCGGTGTCCTGCGCGAGGCCGCCGCCCACCGGGGCACCGCCCTGATCGAGATCTACCAGAACTGCAACATCTTCAACGACGGCGCCTTCGACGTCCTCAAGGACAAGCAGCGGGCCGAGGAGGCGGTGATCCGCCTGGAGCACGCAGAGCCGATCCGCTTCGGCCCGGGCCGCTCACGCGGCGTCCTGCGCGATCCGCACACCGGCGACCTGAAGGTCGTCACGGTGACCCCGGAGAACGAGGCGCAGATCCTCGTCCACGACGCCCACGCGGACTCGCCGACCACGGCCTTCGCCCTGTCCCGCCTGGCCGACCCCGACACCCTGCACCACACCCCGATCGGCGTGTTCCGCTCCGTGAACCGGCCCGTCTACGACACCCAGATGGCCGACCAGCTCGACACCGCCATCGAGCAGAACGGCAAGGGCGACCTCGCCGCCCTGCTGGCCGGCGGCGACACCTGGACAGTGGTGGGCTGACCGGGACAGCCCCGCGGGGGCGCGGCGGCTGACCGAGAACTGTGCCGCCGCACCCTGCCCGGCCCGGACGACTCCGGTTCGCGGAAGGCCGCGGCGGCACAAAGTCCGGCGCCGGTCGACGGCACCCCTCCTCACTCCTTGGTCAGCGTCACGCCCTGCGTCCGCACCGCGCGGAACCGGGGCAGGGGCAGGCCGCCCACCGGGTGGAGTCCCACGACGGCGGCCTCGACGTCGGCCGCGCCGGACTTGACCGAACCCGGCGTCGGCCTGCCCGCGTTCTCCCCGCGGTGGACCTCGCCGTCGCACACGGCGAAGGTGCCGCCGATGCCGTGGCGGTGTACCGACCCGCAGCGTTGTTCACACGGCTGATCGGCGGCTGGCCTTCGAGTGCGGTGCGGCAGCGGCGGTGGTTGCAGGTGTGCGGGAAGTCTGCCAGAGCATCGGCGCGTTCGCTGTTGCTGGTGTGGGGCCGCAGGCAGGCCCACTCGTCGAGCAGGGTGCGGTTGAAGCGTTCGACCTTGCCGTTGGTCTGCGGCCGGTAGGCACAGGTGAGCTCGCCGGCCGCGCCGAGGCCGGCGAGTGCCTGCCGCCGGGCGAGGCTCTTGCGGCAGGGCCAGGCGTTGTCGGTCAGTACGCGCTCGATGCGGCCGCTGCCGCAGACGGCGAAGAAGGCCGCGGCCCGGGTCAGGAAGCCGGCACAGGTGGCGGCCTTCTCGTCCGGGTGGACCTCGCGGTAAGCCGGGCGGCTGTGGTCGTCGACAGCGGAATGGACGCAGTCGAAACCGGTCGTGCGCCGTCGGTCGGGGCAGGCGGCCCGGCCGTGGACGCGCCGGCCGTGCGCCGTCGGGGACGCGGCCGGGTTTCTTCACGTCCACGTGGAGCAGTTCGCCCGGCCGGTCGCGCTCGTAGCGGCCGATGACGGTCCCGGTGGGCCGGTCCGGAAAAGCCAGGCGGTTCAGGCCGTGCCGGGCCAGGACCCGGTGCACGGTCGAGGCGGGCAGTCCCAAAAATCGGACCGATCCGGGCCGGCCCCAGCTTGCGGTCTTGTCGCAGGCGGCAGATCCGGGCCTCGACCGCGGCGGGAATGCGGTGCGGCGTCCTGCGGGGCCGGCTGGACCGGTCCTACAGACCGGCTTCCCCCTCCTGCCTCCAGCAGCGCAGCCACTTGTGGGCGGCGGGCCGCCAGATGCCCGCCTCCGCGGCCACATGCGCGACGGGACGGCCGCAGCGGACACGCCCGACCAGCAGCCGCCTGCCGTGCACGGCCAGCCGGGCACTGCGGTGGGACACGAAGACCCCCTTGCGGTGCAGTCCTGGACAGCTCCACCACACCGGAGGTCCTCGCCATGATCAAGCCCGGCCGGCGTCGACAACGCTCGTGACCAATAACAGTCCAGGCATCCGACGACGTCATCACCATGGGCTGCGGCGACGCCTGCCCGATCTTCCCCGGCAAGAAGTACCCCGACTGGGCCCTCGAAGACCCGGCCGGCAAGGGCGTCGACGCCGCCCGCCCGATCCGCGACAAGATCAAGACCCGCATCGAGGCCCTCATCGCCGAAAACGGCGCCGGGCGGGAGGCATGAGCCCCCTGACGCAGCCCGCCCAGGTGCGCGGGGTCATCGTCATCGGCTCCGGCCCCGCCGGATACACCGCCCGCGCCCAGCTCAACCCCCTGTTGTTCGGCAGCAGCATCTTCGTCGGCAAATCGCTGACCACGACCACCGAGGTGGAGAACTTCCCCGACTTTCCCGAGAGCGTCGACGGCCCGGTCCTGATGGAGAACATGCGGGCCCAGGCCGAGAGGTTCGGCGCCGAGATGATCGACGACGACACCGTCGATGCCGACCTGACCGGCGGCGTCAAGCTGCTGACCGACTCCGCCGGCACCGTGCACCGCGCCAGGACGGCGATCGTCGCGACCGGCTCGGGCCACCGCAAGCTCTGCCTGCCGAACGAGGACGAGCTGTCCGGCCGGGGCCCGTCCTGGTGCGCGACCTGCGACGGGTTCTTCTTCCGCGACCGCGGCATCGTCGCGACCGGCTCGGACCACCGCAAGCTCCGCCTGCCGAACGAGGACGAGCTGTCCGGCCGGGGCCCGTCCTGGTGCGCGACCTGCGACGGGTTCTTCTTCCGCGACCACGGCATCGTCGTGGCCGGCGACGGCGACACCGCCGTGGAAGAAGCCGCCTTCCTCACCCGCTTCGCCAAGCCGGTCACCGTCGTCCACCGCCGCCCCACCCTGCGCGCCTCGAAGATCATGCAGGACAGGGCGTTCTCCGGCGACAGGACCTCCTTCGCGCTCGACAGCGAGATCGCCGAGATCGCCGAGACCACCACCACGCCTGGGGCGTGAAGCGGTTGTGTGCCGTGCCGGAGGCCGCCCGTTCCGGCTTCCACAAGCGGCAGGCCGGCCGCGAGGCCCGCGCCGCACGTGAGCAGTCCGACGTTGCGCCTGCCGAGCACATCCGGGCGGCGCAACCCGAAGTGGGACGGCACCTGCGGTCGCCCCCCCCGGATCACCGCCGAGCTGCGCGGAGAGGGCGAGCGTGTGAACCACAAGCGCGTCGGGCGGGTGATGCGGAAGCTCGGTATCGCCGGGCTGCGGCTGCGCAGCCGCGTGAGCACCACCGTGTCCTAACCGTCCGCCACCCCCGTGCCGGACCTGTTGCGGCGCGACTTCACCGCGAGCACGCCGAACACCAAGTACGTCGGCGCCGTCACCTACCTGCCGGCGGACGACGACGAGTTCCCGTATCTGGCGACCGCGATCGACCGCTTCTCGCGCCCTCTGGCGGGCCGGCCGATCACCGACCACACACGCACCGAACTGGTCACCGACGCGCTCCGGGCTGCCACCCGAACACCGAGCAGCCCGACCGGTGCCGTTTTCCACAGCGACCACGGAACGCAGCTTAGGTTCAACCAGTCATTGCAACACCCCTGATCAGAAAAGTGCATTGTGGGGCGACCAGCACGTTGGATGACGGAGCTGACGAGGCGGTCGCCCATGAAGCCGCCGGGACGGCCCCCGACCCGGCGGGAGGCCGAGAGACTGTTCTGGCGCGAGATCGCCAAGGGACTGACCAGCCAGGATGCGGCCGTCGCCGCCGGGGCGGCGCCGGCGGTGGGCACCCGGTGGCTCCGGCATGCCGGCGGGATACCGCAGATCGATCCCGCCGGCTCGGGCCGCTACCTCTCGTTTGCCGAACGCGAGAAAATCACCCTGTGGCGCGTGCAGGGCGCCACAGTACGGAAGATGGCCAAGCAGCTGGGCCGGACACCCTCGACGATCTCCCGGAAGCTGCGGCGCAACACGGCCACCCCCGGTGGCAAACTCGAGTACCGGACCCCGGCCACGCAGTAAAAGGCCGGCCCGGTGGCCCGGCAGCCCGAGGAAGCGAAGCTGGCCGGGAACGAGCGGCTACGGGAGTACGCCCAAGACCGCCTGCCGGGCGTGATCCGAACCCCGGACGGCACGGTACTTCCCGGGCCGCAGCTTCCTGAACGGAAGGGGCGCAACAAGCCGCACCGCAAGAACCGTCGATAGGCGAACGCCTGGAGCCCCGAGCAGATCTCGGCCCGCCTGAAAATCGACTTCCCTGAGGACGAATCCATGCGCATCAGCCACGAGGCGATCTACCAGTCCCTCCACGTCGAAAGCCGCGGCCGCCTCAAACACGAGCTCGTGGCCTGCCCGCGCACCGGCCGCACCCTGCGCGTCCCACGGGCCAGAGCCCGCAACAAGCCAGGCGGCCACGTCACGAAGAACGTGATGATCAGCCAGCAGCCCGCCGAAGCAGCCGACCGCGCCGTGCCGGGACACCGGGAAAAAGACCTGACTCATCGGGCTGAACCGGCCGGCGATCGGCACGCTCGTACAGCGAACAACCCCCTCCACCATGCCTGTTCACCTGCCACGCACCGAGAACCACCACAACCATCCCACCGACCAAGAACAGCCCCCCACCGGGCGGCCACGGTGCCGTGACCATACCGACCTGTCGAGATGGAACACCGACGAACTGCCCGCCATCACCACGCCCCCCCCACAAGGCCCCCAACTGGAAAACACCCGCGAAAACCCCCGACGATCATCTACGATCGGTGCACGCCGCTGTTGCAACGATTGGTTGAATCCGCCCAGCAGTAATTGCGCGCATAGATGGCAACAACGCGACCCGTCTACGCGTCGGGCGCGTCGAACATGACTTCTGAGTCATGTCGGCAAGGGCCCCGATCTTGATCGCGGAATTGCGCACATAGGTCGCAATGAACATGGGCTGACTTGACTTCGCACGCGATTTCCGCGAGCTGAAAATGACCTGTGAGTCATGTTCTGCGGCCTTGTCAGGGCCTCTGAGCTGCGAAGACGTGAGCCTCTCCATTCTCTATGAGTGCGGGCCCGTCGTTGGATGCTCCCTCGTGGCTGATGTCGGGCGTCACCTGTTCGACGTCTTCGACAAGGGCGGTCAAGGCCGGTGGTACCAGGGACCTTCCCCGGCCCCTGGACCCCGCTGCCCCCGGCACTCCCCGACGCGCATCCGTATCGTCGTGGCGCACACCGTTCGCGTCGAGGAGCACCAGGGCCGTCGTTCCCGTGGACGGGCCCCCGTCCCACGACTGTTGTGCGGGCCAGTCCTGGTTCTCGAACCGCCCGTCGATGGGGTCAGTGGGTTGTTACGCCTTCCTCAGCGAAGGCACGCAAGACAGCGGCAGGGGTGTCGTTCGGGGCGTAGGAGCATGTTGCCGATCGGAGGAGTGCCGGAATCCGGAGCGGAACGTCACGCGGTGCTGTGTGCCGGTTCGTTCGTTTTGGCCGTACGAGAACAAGGCAGAACGGATGACGGTGAAGCTGTCCTGGAGCGCGGTTCGGGATGACTTCCTCCTTTCCCCTTGTTCAGGCAGGCGTCGGGCCTTCCATGAGCCTCTCCGTGGGCGTGAGCGCGTAGCGGGTCGTTCGGGCGGGTGGGACCCGGTACGACGAGGCATGGGCACGAGGAGACGCCGACTGTCGGGATCGCTGCGGTGGCTGGCCGGGCTTCGGCGGTCCGGCGATCCCCGCGCGAGACGATGCAGCTGCGAGGCGCCGTGGTTGGGCGGCACCCTCGTGCCTTGGGCCGATCCCCATATGCGCAACTGGTTGTCGCCTGGCTCCGTTGCCGAGGCTGCTGCGGTGGCGAACCATGTGCGCGACTCTTTCCGTGAGCCGAGCTTGTGCAGGGGGATGGCAGTCATTCCGGTCACTTGCCGGACGATGCGGCAGTCTTGCCTCCGCTCGCACAGCGTGGCGCAGCGTCGGCGCAAGTGACATCCCGTGGTGGGCCCCGAAGCGGGCGTCACCGGCCGCGCCGGCCGCGGCTTCACCGCCTCCGTCATGGCCGGGCCGTCCAGGACGGATCGCCTGATCACATCATGCCGCTTCCCGCCTCGCCCGCCCGGAACCCGTCGGACGGTCCGGTGTGCTCCCGGAAGCTGATCGCCGCCGCCCTGGCACGCACCACCGCTCCCTCCGACGGCGGTGGAGGCGCCAGAACCTGGGCACAACCGGATCGCCGCGGACGGCAAGACTCGCGCCACGTGAACCCCCACCGTGTCCGCAGGCCCTCCTGCGCGGCGTCCTCGCCCGCCGCTACCGTCCCGACACAGGGCATGACGAGGGAGGGGCAGCGCATGGCGACAGCTGGACACCGGGGCGGGGCGGGCGCGAGCGCGGGCCGGAGAGGAGAAGCGGCACGGGCGGCCGAGCGGGCGGCACAGCATCGGCGGGCCCGGGTGGCGCTGCCGCTCCTGGTGGCGGCCGCCGCGGTGGCCGGCTGGGCCGTGGGGACCGTGGGGAGCTGGCAGCTCGGTCTGGTGGCCGCGCTCGTCGTCACCGGACTCGGCGTCCGGCGGCTGTACCGGAGGGCCCCCAACAGCTGGGTGGTGGGCGCCGCCGGGGAGGCGCGAACGGCCAGGCTCCTGGCCCCGCTCGTCCGCCGGGGCCACGCGGTGGTGCTCCACGACCGGGCGATTCCGGGGGGCCGTGCGAACCTGGACCACCTGGTCCTCACGGCCGCCGGTGCCGTGTACGTCGACACGAAGAACTGGACGTCGGACAAGTCCCGGCTGACCGTGCAGGGCGGCGTCCTGCGCTACGGCCGGTACGACCAGACCCGGACCCTGCAGACGGTGGTGTGGGAGGCCGAACAGGCGGCCCGCGCTCTGGGCGTCCCGGTCCGCCCGGTGGTCGCCGTGCACGGGGCGAAGGTCCCGGCGCCGCGTGGCCGGCTCGAACTGCATGGCGTGACCGTGGTGGAGGCGAAGCGGCTGCGGGGCCTGCTCCGGAGCCTCCCGCCCCAGCCCGGGTGGGACTCGGCCCGGATGACGGCGGTCGGGCAGCTGGCGGAACGGACGCTGCCCCCGGCTTCCTGACGAGGAACAGACGGAGAGGAACAGACGGAAGAACCAGGCGGCGGGCCCTTCGTCATCCCGAGGCCGGGCGCTGCCGGTGCGGGATCGACGGCCGGCCGGTGGCGCTGATCGGACACCGACGCCTGCTCGGCGAGGGAGGTCACCTCGCCACCGCTCCCCGCGGCCGGCGCCCCACCCGGCCCGGCACCCCGTCGGCGTGCCCGTGCCATCTGCTCAAAAGGGGTGGCCAATGGTCTGCGCACGGTTCCGGAGCCCAGAACCGTCGTCGGGCCGGTGATCCCGGCGCGTTGCCCGAACCGCGTCTCGTCATGCACAACGGGGCCCGGCGAGGCCCGTGGGTCCCGCGTCGACAACCGGATGCCCCCGGTGCGTCCGGCGTAACAGGTACGGGAGACACCGGAGTTGCGCCAGAATGGTCGACCGAGGCCATCTCTCGTCGGAGTGCGCTGGGGGCGAAACGTGTGGAGGAGAGGTCCTGGTGGAGCGGCGGTGAGGCCGGTCCTTCCGGCGGAGCAGGGCGGGAAACCGGGTGTGGCGGTCTCCGCGTTCCCGCGGCCCCATGACTGAGTCCACAGCCGCTCCGCCCGCGGACGGAGCCGGGGCCGGTCTCGTGGAGGGGCCGGAGTGGAGCAGCCCGGGACTGGACGTCACCGCGGGGCGCTACCCGCTGTCGGTGGAGCGGCACGTGATGCGCATGGTCGACCACCTCGTGCCGGGAGTCACCACGGTGACCCCTCACGCGCGCTACTACGCCCTGCACGGTCTGATCGCGGCGCACGCCGGTGCGGCAGGATCGACCGCTCCGGCCGCCCAGGAGTTGCTGCGTCGCGCCGAGGTGGCCCTGGCCGCCGTGTCGTTCGCCCACCACTCCCACGTGCATGAATGGCTGCCGCGCGCCCACGGGATCGACGCCCTGGCCCGGCGGCTTCACTCCGGATCGGTCGCCGTGGCCGAGTCGGCGGTCCCCGGCAGGGGCGGGTACGTGCGCAACGCGTGGGGCTTCTGGGGCCCGTACGCCGGGTCCGAGACGGTGCTGGGCATTCTCAGCCCCGGCCCCATGCCCGTGCCTGGGCCACGGCTCGACGGGACGGCCGTCCGCGACGGTCTGGGCGAACTGCTGGACCTGGCAGCCGAGGAGACACTCCGCGTGGAGGACCTCGCTCCGCTCGGAGCCCGGCTGTGCGTGTGCGCGGGCGGCGAACGCCCTGACGGGGCGTGGCTGGCGCGCTTGATGTGCGGGTCCGACGCGGCCGATGCGGGACCCCGCTCGACGACACGGCGTCAGACGATCCGGTTGTTGACACGGGTGGCCGACACGCACCACGTCGTGCACTTCGCCCGGGACGTCGGACACGTGCTGGCCTACGGCGACTTCCTGACCACCGATGCCGTGGCCGGAGGCATCGACGTGGCACCCGCGTGGCGGGGGGTGGTCCTGCGGAACTACTCCGTCGGTGCCTGGCGCCGCCTGTGGTCCTGGCTCGTGGAACAGGTGGAAGGGATGATCCCGGTCGAGGAACTGGCCGACCGCTTCGCCGAGGAACTGCCCGACGTCACGGTGGACGCGTTCCTGTCCTCGCTGCCCGCGACTCGCAGCACGACCGGTGTGCCGCTGCCCGCCGAGCACGACCTGCGCCTGGCGGACGAACCCCTGCCCCTGACCGAACTGCGGGTGCTGGCTGTCGGGGCACGTCGGACGGACGAACTCTCCGGCCGGGCCCGGGACACCTTCCTCGGCCCGCGCGGCGTCGAACTCGGTCCCGAGTGGGTCGGGCGGTGGCTGGAGGAGAAGAGACCCACGGGGCTGCGCGACGCGGCTCGCCGCCTCGTCCACGTCCTGGTGGCACGGTCGCAGCGCGTGGCGCTGACCAAGGTCCGCCGTCGCCCCGACGGCTCGTTGTGGCTGCCGACCCGCCTCCGTGAACGTGACGGATGGCTGTACCGGACCAGCCGGGAGGGCCGCGGTGACGTGGGACTGCGGCTGGGCCAGCTGAGCACCGTCCTGGCCACCTGCGGCGTGCTGCGGTACGACCGGTGCTGGTCGGTGACCCGCTTCGGGAGGGAGCTCCTTGACTGACACCGAACCGGCACCGGCCGTGGAGGCACTGCCCGGGCTCGCGTCTCCACTGACGCTCCTCCTGGAGGAGGAGCGCAACGGCAGGCACGATCTGGAAGAGGCGCTGTTCCTCAGCTTCACGGCCGACTTCGGCTTCTTCGAGGAGATCGTCCTCGGCGTCGCCCAGGCGACGGGCGCGCGCGTCACCGTGGTCGGGGACGTGACCGTGACGCGGAACGACCCCCGGTCCGTCCGACGGGCCGGCCGCAGCTATCTGGCGGGCCTGGCGTACGCGGGTGGGCCCGCCTTCCATCCCAAGCTGATGGTTCTGGCCGGGCCGGAAGGCGCCACCATCGCGCTCGGCTCGGGCAACACCACCCTGGCCGGATGGCAGGCCAACGCCGAGCTGTGGACGGTGCTGCGGGTGAGCGGCGACCGGAGCCCCGCGGCGGTGGCGGACCTGTCGGCGTGGCTGCGCGATCTGCCGCAGAAGGTGCGGTTCTCCGCCGGCGTCCCCCAGGCGCTGCAGCGGGTCGCAGCGCTCCTGGACCGGCTCCACCGCGACAGGATCCCCGTGGACCGGCACGTACGCGTCGTGCACAGCCTGCACGCACCCATCATCGACCAGTTGCCCGAAGGGCCGGTCGACGAACTGTGCGTGTTCGCCCCGTTCCACGACCGGCATGCCCGCGCGCTGCGACGGCTGGTCGACCGTTTCCGCCCGAGTCGGCTGGCCCTGGCCTACCAGCCCGGACTCACCGACCTCGACGGCCCGTCGGTCGCCGAGCTGCTCCGGGAGCACGGCGGCCGGGTCATCAGCGACCACGAGCAGCGGTACCGCCACGGCAAACTCGTCGAGTGGGCGACCGACGGGCGGCGTTGGACCCTGACCGGCAGCCCGAACCTCTCTCCCCCGGCCCTGCTGCTCCCCCAGGGCGGGGGCGGCAACTGCGAACTCGGCCTCATCGCCCCCCGCTCCACCACGCTCTTCCCGAAAGGCGCTGAGGAACCCGTCACCCGGCTGCGCACCGCCCCGGCCCGGCCCCGCCCGCGCGCCGAAGGCGGACCGCTGCTGCTCGGGGCTGTACGCGTGACCGACGGCCTGGAGGTGAGCCTCGCCCGGCCGCTGCCCCACGCGACCCGTCTGGAGCTGTCGGCGGCCGCGGCTCCGCCGGAGGTCTGGGAACGCATCGCGGACGTTCCCCCCGACCGGGCCACGGTGACCGTGACGGCTCCGGCCGACGCGGGCAGCCGCGTGCGCCTGGTGGCCGTCGACGACGCCGGCGTCCCGAGCTTCGGCAACACGGTGTTCGTCGTCGACGCCGAGCGCGTACTGCGCCGCACGGTTCCCGGCCGGTCCCAGGCATCCGCGACACGGCCGTCGGACCTGTTCGAGGACCCCCGGCTCGCCGAGCGGTTCCTGGGAGACCTGGAGGCCCTGCGGACGGCGCTCGGCCCGGCGCCGGCGGTCCCCACGGCGACCGGCAGGGCTCCCGGCACGGACGCGAAGTCGCGGGTGCCGGACGACGAGGGCGGATGGGAGGATTACCTGGACCGATGCGCGGGGCGCATCGGACACCCGCTCGCACGCTTCGCACTCGGTGTTCCGCTGTCCCTGGGAACGGAAGCGTCCTTCCCGGACCTGTTGACGGTGACCTGGGACGAGCGGTTCACCGACGACGTCGAGCCGGCGCTCGACGAGGACGACACCGAGGCGGTCGCGGCGGAGCAGGACGCCGAGGTGCCCGGCACGGTGACGAATCCCCCGTCACTGCCCGACCTCCGACGGGCCGGGCCGGAGGTACGCCGCAGGTACCGGCGCTGGGCCGAGCGCATCGTCGAGCTGGCCCCCCGCCTGGACCCGCCCGAGCGGATGCTGGTCGTGCGGCTGATCCTGTGGACCGTGGCCGCAGGTGCGTGGCCACCGGCCGACACCGGCTGGCTGCCCCTGCTCTCCCGGTCCCTGCGGGCCCTGGCCGGGCGCGCCCTCCCCGGCCGGCTCGAGCCCCAGGTCGGCAGTCTCGCCGCGGTCGCCCTCGCCGTGCTCCGCAGCCACGTCCCACGGTACGAGGTGACCTGCGGGACCCTCGCCCTCAACGAAGCCTCCGCGGCAGTGGGGCACCTGCTTCCTGCGGCGGAGCACGCCTACGT
Organism: Streptomyces glaucus; assembly: GCF_039533365.1. Classification (NCBI taxonomy): domain Bacteria; kingdom Bacillati; phylum Actinomycetota; class Actinomycetes; order Kitasatosporales; family Streptomycetaceae; genus Streptomyces; species Streptomyces glaucus. Next base: position 250,698 of record NZ_BAAATK010000004.1, on the reverse strand, counting down.
CGCCGAGTACGCGTCCCTGCTGGCGACCGCCTTCGGCCCCACCGTGCACCCGGAATCCGTGCTCGCCGTGGCGGCGGACGTCGTCCAGGACGACCCCCTCGACGAGGCGGTCTCGGCCCTGGCGGAGAGAGGGCGCGACGTCCACCGCCACGAGAAGCTGCTGCTCCACGTCGTCGGCCGTTTCAACAATCCCGCTCTCGTGGCCCTCGAAGCCGTCGGCGCCGCCGAAGACGTGCCCCTGGTCGGCGCCTGGGCCGCCGACGGCACCGACGGCGGGCGGTGGGCGCTGGTCGTGTGGCGCCGCCCCGACCTCGTCGTCGTCGACGCACGTTCGACCGGACTCCTGTGGCGGCATCACCGGCTCACCGGTCTGGTGGGGCCCAGGGCCCTGGCCGCACAGCGCAGCTTCGCATCCGCGGTCTCCGTGCCGCACGGCCCCCGCAATCAGCCCTTCGAGCTGGCCGAACGGCTTCTGGCAGAGCTGGGACTGAGCAGTTCCCGCCCGCCCGGCTGCGGGAAGGGCCCGTGAGGAGGAAGCGCTCGTAGCCGTCCCGCGCGGCAGCGCCGAGGCGGTGGAGGCTGAGGCGACGAACGCGGCCCTGGGCGGCGCGGGCCCGGCAGCGGCCCACCGGACCCTCCTTATTCCCGCGGAGCAGGCACCTCAGGACCGCCTGCTGCGCCACCGCTGCCGCCTCCGGGGCCGCCGGGCTCAAGGCGCACGTCGGCCATGACCTCGACGAAGCCGGCGGCACCCTCGGCAGGTCCGATGCCGGGACGCTCAGCCCGGAGGTCGAGGTGAGCAGGTGGTGGATGGTCACCTGCCCGGCGATGTCTTCGGCGAAGCCCGTCAGGTGGGTGCCCACCGTGTCCGACAGACTCACCTTGCCCGGTTGCGCCAACTGCAGGACGGCCACCGAGAGGAACGGCTGGATCCCTGAGGAGAGGTTGACCGTGACGCCCTCGTGGTTGCGGATCCCCCTCTCCTTGCCGGCCATGCCATAGCTGCGGGACAGCACCGTGCGGCCCCGGCGCGACAGCAGCACCACGCCGGAGAACTTGTCTTCGGCGGCCAGCTTCGCCACGTACCGGTCGTAGGCCCCGCCGGGCCGGGCGTCCGGCGGGATGCCGGGGTCGGACGAAGCCGGGGGCGGCATGGCCGGGCCGGGCGCCCAGCAGCGGCGTGCCGGCCGCCGCCACTCCGGCGGCCCGGTGGCGCCGAACCGGCGGGGGATCAGCGGCCGGTCGAGCCGTCGATCAGTTCGCGGAGGATGTCCGCGTGGCCGGCGTGACGGCCGGTCTCCTCGATCATGTGGGTGAGTGCCCAGCGGACACTGGGGGCGGGGCGGCCCGGCCGCGGCCGGGGGACCGGTGCGCCGGGGTCGACGCACCGGTCGAGCACGCTGTTCGCGCACTCGACCGCGTCCCGGTAGCGGACCACCACATCGGCCACGCTGTCCGTCGGCGCGGCCTGGAAGGTCGCCTCCCAGTCGGCGACGTCGTCCCCGAGGAAGATCGCGCGCTCGACGAAGGCCAGATGGTTGAGCAGGCCGAGCAGGTTCGTACCCGAAGGCACGGCGGCTGTGCGCACGTGCGGTTCGGGAGCGCCGCCGACCTTGTCGGCGATCGAGGTCCGGAGGTAGTCGAGGAATCCGCGCAGAACCTCGGTCTCGCCGTCTCCGGTCCGGGGCGGCGGGGTGTCGCGGCGCGTGATGCCGGGCACGGGGTCTCCTTCCCTTCGGGGTCGGCTGCGGGGTCAGGCGGTGCGGCGGACGAGGAGGACGTGGTCGGTGACCTCGGCGGTGCGCCCGCCCGGGCCGGTCGCGGTCCGGCGGGGCGCGTCGGCCCGCTCGACCGACCACACGGCCGGGTCCAGACCGATGTCCGCGGCGACCTCCCGGGGGCCCGGGTACCGGATGCCGGGATCCTGGTTCCACGACCACGGCGCGGTCGAGCCGTGGTCCACGACCAGCAGCCGCCCGCCCGCGCGCAGTGCGTGCGCAGCCGCGCGCAGGACGGCTGCCCGGTCCAGCGCGAAGGGGGTGTGCAAGTAGTGGGCGCAGACCAGGTCGAATGCGCCGGACGGGAAAGACTCGTGCAGGTCGTGCCGTACCGCGCTGACGCGCCCGCCCAGGCCGCGTGAGCGGGCGAGGGCGGCGAGCCGCCCGACCGCCACGGCCGAGATGTCGATGGCGGTGACGCGCCACCCCCGGCGGGCGAGCCACAGCGCGTCGCCGCCGTCGCCGCAGCCGAGGTCCAGCGCGTCACCGGGCGGCAGGCCCGTCACCGTCTCGGTGAGGCGGACATTCGGTCGGGGGTCGCCGGTCTCCGGTCGGTCCGCGTAGACGCCGTCCCAGAACGCGACCGCATCGGTGGTGTTCATCAGGGCTCCTTGTGTCGGGATGCTGCCCAGTGTGGTGAGCCGCCCCGCGACGTGGCACGGAATCTTGCGGTTGTGGCAAGATGGCCCGGTGGATCACCCTGCGGACGGCGACGTGCTCGGCGCGGTCGGGCCGCGGCTTCGTGCACTGCGCCGTGAACGCGGCATCACCCTCGCCGGCCTCGCGGCGGCGACCGGCGTCTCGGAGAGCACCCTGTCCCGGCTGGAGAGCGGGCGGCGCAGGCCGAGCCTGGAACTGCTGCTGCCGTTGGCTCGTATCTATGACGTTCCGCTGGACGACCTCGTCGGCGCCCCGCCCACCGGCGACCCCCGGTTTCACCCCAGGCCGATCAGGCGGTTCGGCATGACGTTCGTGCCCCTGTCCCGGCGGCCGGGCGGGGTGCACGCGTTCAAGATGATCATCCCGGCCCGGCCGGAACCGCTGGAACCGACCGTGCGGACCCACGAGGGCTTCGAATGGCTCCACGTGTTCGACGGCCGTCTGCGGCTCGTGCTCGGCGACCGCGACCTGGTGCTGACGCCGGGTGAGGAGGCCGAGTTCGACACGTCCTTGCCGCACTGGCTGGGCAGCGCCGACGGCGGTGTGGTCGAGCTTCTCATCCTGTTCGGCCTGCAGGGGGTGCGTGCGCATGTGCGTACCGGCGCTCGTCGGCCGCCGCAGGACGGGAACCGGCGGTGAACCCGGCGGGGGACCGCGTGCCCGCACCGGCAGGCACCGGATCGGAGGAGGGACACGGTGAGCGAGCCGGTCCCGGACCGCGGAAGCGGGGCACCGGAGGAGGGCCGGGGAGGGGTTCTCGTCCCGGGGTCCGGCGCCGTCGCCGTCGGGCCGCCGTACCGGCGGTGCTTGTGGGAGTGGTCGGCCCGTCCGTCACCGCCCCGGTCGCACTCGGCGAGCGTGCCATCCGGCAGAACGAAGTCGGGGTCGCGCGCCGTACCGCATGAGCGTCATGTCGTACGAGAACCGCTCGGCCTGCCAGACGCGGCGCGGGCAGGTCGCGGAGTGGGCGTCGAGCAGCTCGTCGGAGCCGGTTCCGGTGTGGTGGGCCAGGGCCCGCGTGGAGGTGACCACGTCGCCGACGGTGAGGTTGAGGCCCTTGGCGCCGGTGGGCGGCACGATGTGTGCGGTGTCACCGGTGAGGAAGAGGCGGCCGTGCCGCATGGACTCGGGGACGTGGAAGCGGTGTCCTGTGACCATGACAAGAGTGTCATGACACCGTAACCGCGCTTCCCAGGGGGTCGCCGCACCGTTCAGGATGGTGATCGATGAGGCAGAGACCAGCCGGATCGACCAGTCCGGCCCGGCCACATCACCATCAACAGGGGGAGTCCCACTATGCTTCGCACGCACCGCCGCAAGTCCGTCCTCGCCGCCGCGGCCCTGGTGGCCACGACGATGCTGCTGACCGCCTGCCAGGGAGAGGCCACGGAGGACGGCGGCAAGTCGGCCACGGCCACGGCCTCGGCCGCCAAGGGGAAGTCCGACGCCGGCGGGAGCGGCACCGGTGCCGGCAGCGAGTCCCTGTCGGCCCAGAGTGGCTCGAAGAGCGGCACGGTGTCGGGCAAGTGGGTCGGCACGGTCTCCTACCTCGCCCCCGGCAAGTACACCGTCACGGACGCGAACGGCACGAAGCAGGCGTTCTTCACCTCCGAGGACACCGACATCGAGGGCGCGGGCAAGATCTGCGGCGACGCGGACGGCCAGGCCGCCACGCCGTGCACCGAGGAGGAGCTCGAAGCCGCGGCCAAGAAGGGGTTCGGGGCGACGGTCGACGTCAAGGACGGAGTGGCTGTCAGCATCATCGAGGACCACACCGACAGCGGCACCGGTACCGACAGCGGCAACGGTACGGGCGAGGGCGAGAGGTCGGGGCTCTTCTCCGGCACGCTCGGGTACCTGGCCCCGGGCAAGTACTCCCTCAGCCGCGACGGTGACGAGCGTGCGTTCTTCACCGCCACCGACACCGTCATCAACGGCGCCGGCTGGATCTGCGGTGACGCGGAGACCGTCACGCCCTGCACCGAGGAAGACCTCGAAGCCGCGGCCAAGAAGGGCAGCGTCGCTGTCGTCGTCCAGGTCGAGGACGGGGTCGCCGTCACCATCGACGAGGAGCACAACTGATCGCGGATCCGGGCGGGGCAACGGGTCGACGTGCTCTCCACGACGGCACCTTCCACGAACTTCGAATTCCACGTCCCGCCCGGCGGGAACACGGCCCGTCCTTCCCGTTCACAGATTCGGCGCCGTCCCTGATCCCTTCGGCTCTTCTTGACCGAGCGTTTTCGAAGTGCCCGCCGATGGGGTGACGGCGGGGTGGGCGCAACGCACGAGGCACCTGTGCCGTTGAGGGAGATGTTCGAAGTCTCGCCTCATCAGCACGGGTGCCTCGGTGGTCTCCTGTCCTGCCGCACTCGACCTGCCTCATGCGCTGGTCGAGTGGGTCACCCTGCTCATCGTCACCCGCGAGGGTGACCGCCGCTGCAAGCTCCCGCCGCACCAACGCGCGCTTGTCGGTCTGGTGTACCTGCGCAAGCACGACACCCTGGCCCAAACGGCGGCCGGCTTCGGCATCTCGGCCAGCACCGCCCACGCCTGCACCACCGCGGTGGTCGACCTCCTGGCCGCCCGGGCGCCCGGCCCGCTGAAGGTCCTGCGCGGGCACGAACCGGAGTACGTGCTGCTCGACGGGACGCTCGCCGAGTGCGGCCGTGGGGGCGACGGCCGGGCCGACTGCTCGTACAAGCATCGTCGCCACGGCGTGAACGTGCAGGTTCTGACCGGTCCGTTCGAACGGTTGCTCCGGGCCTCGCCGGCTCTGCCCGGCTCGACTCACCAGCGGCCCCGATCTGCTCCGACTCCACGCTCTGATACGTCACTCGACTTCTCCTCCTTGCTGGGCGGAACAGCCGTTAGTTTTACGGTCCCTGGCGTCGGCGCACCGGTGCCCGGTCGTGTTCATCAGTGCGAACCATGCCGGGCAGCGTAAGTGTCGGGACTCGTGGGCCGGTCGAGTCCCGAGCCACCCTGGAGCGCTCGGCGGGACGGCCGGATCGCCGGAGCTCTCCCGGACGGTCCTGAGCCGTCCGGCGACGGGGCCGTCGCGATCGACGTGGGTATCGGTCGCGATCGACGTGGACGCCTGGGGCGGAGCGTGCGCGGCGGTGGACGGGGCCGCGCGTTGCTGACGGCGGGCGGTTCCTCCGGCAGTTCTCCGGCTGTTCTCCAGTGGGGCTTCAGTGGAGCTTGAGCAGGGCTCCGGTGAACCTTGGGACGGTTGCCGGTAATCGTGTGCGTCGCGCCGCCAGGAGTACCCATGACCGCGCAGGCGTCGGAGCAGTCGCCGGTACGCGAGGTGCCCGCGCCGCTTCCCCGGGCCCGGGGAGGGCCGGCCACATCAGGACGCGCACCGAAGTGGGCGCCGCCGCGGCATCCACTGGCGGTGCTCGTCGAGACGGCTCCGTGTCCGCGATCCCGACGTGGCTCAGGCGGCGCCGTCCGAGGCCGTTCCGAGCTTGGTGTAGAGGATCTCGCGGGCCTGTTCCGCGGCGCGGGCGGTGCTCTCGGAGACGAAGTCGAGGAAGCGGGCGATGTTCTCCAGGCGGGCGCCGGCCGGGGTGCCGGGGCCGAGCACGCCGACGCCCTGCCGGGCGATCTCGACGACCTGGGCGATGGACCGGGCGCTGGCCATCATCGACTGGTACCAGACGTCGTCGTCGACGACGTAGCGCTCACGGCGGCGTTCGTCGCGTTCCCGGCGGACGAAGGCCTGGCTCTCGAGGAACGCGATCGCTTTGGAGATGGACGCCGGGCTGACCTGGAGGCGCTGGGCGAGTTCGGACGCGGTGAGGCTGCCCTCGTCGGTGAGGGAGAGGCAGGCCATGACCCGGGACATCATTTTGGGCATGCCCGAGGCCATGAGGACGGTGGTGAACGTCTCCTCGTACTCGCGTACCGCCTCGGCGTCGCGTCCGTGGGGCTGCGGAGCCGTCCCGGGGGTCCGGGGCGCGGTCTGCCTGCGGCGGTGGGCGCGGCGTTCGGTGGCGCGGTGGGCCAGGTCGGCGCGGTAGGCGGTGGGGCCGCCGTTGCGCATCACCTCACGCGTGATCGTCGAGGTGGGGCGGTCCAGGCGCCTGGCGATCTCCGCGTAGGCGAGGCCGTCGGCCAGTCCCAGCGCGATCTGCTGGCGTTCCTGCTGGGTGAGCCTGCCTCCCGGCATCGCGGTCTCCTCACATGGTCCGTGGCGCCCCCACTATAGCGTTCACCCTCAATCAATTGCAACGAGCAGGACGAAAGACGTTGCGTTAGCTTTAGATCCATTGCAACGATTTCCTGGCCATGAACTGCGAATATGTCCATCAGGCGCAACGAGCGTGTTGCCGCCTCAATGAATGCAACGTAGCGTTTCCATCATCAGAAACAACGGGCCGAAGGAGTGCGCGATGCAGAAGAACAAGAGCACGACGCGGAAGTTGCAGAAGTTCGACACCCCCGCCCCCGTCGCGGCCGTCCTCGACGTCCCGGCAGGACACATCCGGTTCATCGCCGCCGACCGGACCGACACCACGGTCGAGATCCTGCCCGCGAACGCCGCGAAGGGCCGCGACGTGCAGGCCGCCGAGCAGACCGAGGTCGCCTACGCCGACGGCGTCCTGCGCATCAAGGCCCCGGCGGCGAGGAACCGGACCCTCGGTCCCTCCGGAGCCCTCGAGGTCACCGTCCAGCTCCCCGTGGGCTCCCGTGTCGAGGCCAGGGCCGCCGGTGCCGAACTGCGGGGCGTCGGACGGCTCGGCGACGTCACCTTCGAGGGCGCGCAGGGCGCGGTCAAGCTCGACGAGACCGCGAACGCCCGCCTCACCCTCCTCGCCGGCGACATCACCGTCGGCCGGCTGAGCGGCTCCGCCGAGCTGCGCACCCAAAAGGGCGACCTGCGCGTCGACGAGGCCGTCCGCGGCGCCGTCACCCTGCGCACCGAGCACGGCGACATCTCCGTCGGCGCCGCCCGCGGCACCTCCGCCGCCCTCGACGCCGGTACCACCTACGGCCGCATCAGCAACACACTCGACAACACCGACGGCGCCTCCGCCGGTCTCACCATCCACGCCACCACCGCCTACGGCGACATCACCGCCCGCAGTCTGTAGAAGCTCCCGACTCCCGGAAGGACGCCGCCATGAAGTCGCTGCTTGCGAAGAAGCCCCGGGTGGCGACTCCGGCCCGCCCCGGCCCGGTCGCCTCCTTCGTACGGTTCGTCATCTTCGGTGGCGGCGTCGGAGTCCTCTCCGGCTTCGCGGTACCGCTGCTGGCGGTGACGATGCCCTGGGCGCTCTCGAACGCGGTCGTCACCGTCGCCTCCACCCTGCTGTGCACCGAACTCCACGCCCGCTTCACCTTCGCCAAGGGGCGCGGCGCCGGATGGCGGGAGCACTGGCAGTCCGCAGGCTCGGCGACCACCGCCTACCTGGCGACCGGCGTCGCCGTGCACGTCCTGCACCTGGTGCAGCCCTCCCCCGGCATGCTGACCGAGCAGATCGTCTACCTCGGCGCCTCCGGCCTCGCCGGCGCAGGCCGCTTCCTCGTCCTGCGCCTCTACGTCTTCGCCGGCCGCCGCGGCCGGATCTCCCGGCCGTCGGCGCAGCAGGGGACGGTGACCGTGCCCGTCCTGGCGGCGGCACCGGTGTAGGCACGTACCGGCGACGTGACGACGCACGTACCGGTCACGTGACGCACGCACCGGCCGAGTGACGTACGACGGACGGCCGGAACCGGTCCCCCGCTCGACGGACGCTCGACGCCCGATCGAGGACCGGTCCTGGCGCTCCGGAAAGTCCGGCCCCCGGCCACTCACTGAGCTCTTTCAGCGCTGACGCTCCAGGGTGAGGACGGCTGCGGCGATTGACGACAGGCGGTTGGGGCTGCAGCGGGCTCTGCGGAAGATCCGCCAGGACTTCAGCCTTGCGACGCCCCGCTCGACTGGTGCTCGTGCCGCTGACAGTGCCCGGTTCCTCGTGCGTTGGGTCGGGGTGAGTTCTCGGCGGGGCGGGCGTCGGACCGGTGTGGTCACCCAGGGGCCGGCGCCGATGTAGGCGCGGTCGGCGAGGACAGGGACGCCCTGGCGTTCGCAGATCCGGATGATCTTGTGGGTGCGGGCCGCGGTGAGGTCGTGGGTGCGGCCGGGCAGCGCAGGTGAGATCCACAGCAGTCCGCCCGCGGGATCGGTCACGACCTGCACGTTCACTCCGTGACGGCGGTGTTCGTGGGAGTAGTCGGCCCGACCGTCGCCGACCCGGTCGCACTCGGCGAGCGTGCCGTCCAGGAGGACGTGCTCGGGATCGGTCTCCCGCAGCACCCGCAACAGGCCGGGCGCCCGCTTGGACAGGTGATGGATGACGGCGGCGACGTAGGCGTGAGCGGTGCCGACCGAGATCCCGAAACCGGCCGCGATCTGCGCCGGGGTGTCGTGCCGACGCAGGTACACCAGGCCGACCAGGGCACGCTGGTGCGGCGAGAGCCTGCAGCGGCGGTCACCCTCACGGGTGACGATGAGCATGGTGACCCACTCGACCAGGGCGTGAGGCAGGTCGAGTGCGGCAGGACAGACAACCAACGAGGCTCCCGCGCCGGTGGGTTGAGACGTAGAACACCTCCTCCAACGGCACGGGAGCCTCGTGCGTTGCGGGAAGCCAGCCCGTCACCCGATCAGTGGCCACGCTGAAAGAGCTCAGCGCCCCGGTGGGAAGTCATGACCACGGGGGTGGGGAGTTACGTGACGCTGATCACGCAGATCGTGGGGAATTACGTGATCGTCGACACACCGGGTTGCCCATAGGGAACCCCTATAGCATCTGCTCATTTTCCGTCTTTGCCTCCCCATCCTTTCCGGATCTACGGTGAGACATCTCGACGGGGCAAGACGCGTACCGCGGTTCTTCGGCATCAGCGCCCGTACACGTCTCCCCTTTACCGCCGAGCGGATCGATTCGCATTTGAGAGGGCAAGCGGCATGACCACAGCCAATATTGATTCACGAGTGCGAGATTTTGCAGGAAAGCGAGTCGTGGTCACGGGCGGTTCGCGCGGGATCGGCGCGGCTGTCGTGCGCCGGTTCCTGGACGCGGGCGCCGAGGTGCTCACGACCGCCAGGTCGAGGACGAGCACGGTGCCGGAGGGCGCCGTCTTCGTGGAGGCCGATGTGCGGACGCAGGCCGGAGTGAAGGCAGTCGCCGAGGCCGCGCAGGAGGCCTTCGGCGGGGTGGACATCTTGGTCAACAACGCGGGTGGAGCGCGCCCCTTCAAGAACGCCTTGGCCATCCCCGACGAGGAGTGGCAGGACCAGCTGGATCTGAACTACCTGGCATCGGTGCGACTGGACGCGTTGTTGACTCCGGGGATGCGGGAGCGGCGTTCGGGTGCGGTCGTGCACGTCTCCTCGGCCGCCGTCCCCACCTCCGCACCGGCTTTCCTGCACTACACGGCGGCGAAAGCGGCGCTGCAGAACTACAGCCGGGGACTGGCTCTGGAACTGGCCCCGTTCGGGGTCCGGGTCAACGCGGTGTCTCCCGGCAGGACCGCCACCCCCGGCGGCGAGGCAACGCGGGAACAGCACAGGAGCCTGCAGGAGGGGGCGGGCCAGGACGACATCGTCCCTCCGTTGGGGCGCGATGGCCGGCCCGACGACATCGCGGACGCGGTGCTGTTCCTTGCATCGGCCCGGGCGAGCTGGCTGACCGGGAGGAACCTGACGGTGGACGGCGGCGAGTTCCCCGTGGGCTGACGTCGATGAAGCGGGACAAGGAACTGGGCGAGGAAATGAAGAAGCAAGGATCTTGGAAATGAACGAGACATACAGCGGCAAGAACGTAGTGATCACGGGCGGCAGCAGTGGCATAGGTTTCGCGACGGCGAAGCTGCTGGTGGACGCCGGAGCACGCGTGGTGATCACCGGCCGTTCCCAGAGCACCCTCGACGCCGCCGCGGAGCGCCTCGGCAAGCACGCGCTGGCTTTCCGGGGCGACGTGGCCTCGCTCCCCGACCTGGACGCTCTGGCTGCTTACGCACGGGATCAACTCGGCACGGTGGATGCCCTGTTCGTCAACGCCGGCGTCACCATCCCCACGCCTTTCGTATCGACGACCGAGGAGATGTTCGACGAATCGTTCGCGATCAACGTCAAGGGTGCCTTCTTCACCGTGCAGAAGCTCGCCCCGCTGCTGAGCACGGGCGCCGGCGTCGTCCTGACAACCTCGGTCGCGAACGTCATGGGCCTGCTGGAGTCCAGCGTCTATGCGGCCGGGAAGGCAGCGCTGCGCTCCATGGCCCGCAGCCTTTCCCGCGAGCTCCTTCCGCGTAAAATTCGCGTCAACGCGGTCAGCCCCGGCCCGGTCGACACGGGAATCCTGGAGAAGACGATGCCCAAAGAGGCCGCAGAGCAGTTCAAGGCGGAACGGGTCGCGGAGAACCCCATGCACCGTTTCGGGACTCCGGAAGAAGTCGCCAGGGCAGTGGCGTTCCTGGCCTTCGACGCCACTTACACCACGGGCGCCGAGTTGGTAGTGGACGGAGGCGCCACCCAGCTGTGAGCAGGCCCTGACCGGTTACCGGAAAATCCGGTGTAGTACCAGGTCTCTTGACGCAGGAATTCCAGCAGGGCCATTTCCGCCGGGCCCGCGCCGGGCCGGACCGCAGCGACGGTGGGCATGGAAACGGCGGGAACGACGGGACGCGTGAGGTGCTCGAACCCGGGAGGCACCGCGGAGGCCGGCACGAGAGTCACCCCCAGACCGTGGGCGGCCCAGCGCACCGCCGTCGCCGTCTGGGACACGCGGGCGACCGTGGCCGGAGCCAGCTCGTTGTCCCGCAGGACGTCCCGCAGCACGCCGTCGAGCGCGCTGCCGTGGTCGAACCTGATCCACGGCTCCCGCGCCACTTCGCGCAGCTCGACCCGGTCCTCGGCGAGCCGCGCGTGCTCGGGACCCAGCACCACGACGAACTCCTCGTCGCCGAGGTGGTGGCCCTCGTACAGGCCCTCCTTGCACGGCCCGCCCATCAGGCCGAGGTCCACCACTCCCCGGCGGGCCAGCCGCTCCAGCTCGGCGGGATTCGCCTCCTCGAACACGGTGATCTCCAGCCGCGGGAAACGGCGGCGCAACGCGCTCAGCGCGCCCGGCAGCTGCCGCGTGCCCAGGCCCATCTGCGCCGCGACCACCAGCTCACCCTCCAGTTCCTCGGCACCGGCCCGCGCTGTCGCCCTCGCCCGCCGCGCCGCCCGCACCGCGACCTCCGCGTCCCGCAGGAACGCGCGGCCGACCGCGGTGGGCACCAGCCCGGCCGGCGTACGGGCGAACAGCGTCACACCGAGTTCCCGCTCCAGGCCGCGAATCTGCTGCGACACCGATGGCTGGGCAACACGCAACAACTCCGCCGCTGCCGTTACCGAGCCTGCCTCCGCCACAGCCAGGGCATACTCGAACTGACGAAGAGTCACCTTCTCGGCCTCCCCCTGGGCCGGGCCACGGCCCATCGCGTTGTACCTGGAATCCTGCATGGCGCCCGACGGGACCGCCCACACCGGGACCGCCGGCTACGAGCCGCAGCGCAGCTCGGTCATAGCCCCGAACAGCCACAACGTCCTCGACGACGGACGCCGACGACTGTCCACCGCGGAAGCGGCAACGCGATCGCGATCCGGCCGTATTCCCGTTCCTTCACCCCGGCACCCCGGCACCCCGGCACCCCGGCACCCCGGCACCCCGGCACCCCGGCACAGGATGGCTCGATAGCCGAGTCAGGCGAAGCACGGGCTACGTTGGTGGGGCCTTGACCCCGTGTTCCGGACACGGGTCATGCGGCTGGTGCGGGCGTGGTCGGTGTCGATCGGGCGGCTGTCTCGTAGGCGATCGGGCTGTGGTGCCCGAGGCGTGAGTGACGGCGTCGGGTGTTGTAGCGGTGCGGCCGGCGGAATGCGTCGAGGCGGGCTGACGTCAACGTGGGTCAGTTCACCGGGCCCGCAGCGTTCGTAGTCCTGCGCAGGTGCACCACGTGAGCAGGGCCTGCTTGCCACAGCTCTCATGCGCACGTTCGACCTGGAGCACACCTTCCGCTTCCTCGGGCGGACACTCGGTTCGAGCCGCCCGGAGCACCTGACCAGCTCCCAAGCCCAGAGGAAAGGCAGCTCCGGCTGTCATGACCCAGGTGCACGCCGCTACGGCCGGGCCGCTTCGACGTACTTGCGGCGGCCGGCCTCCGGCAACGGGTGCAAGCCGCCGGAGACCGGCCGGCGATCAGTTCTCGGGGTCGTCCTCGAGGCCCGCGCCGAGATAGGCGGGTACGTCGGCCAGCATCTCGCGCGTTTCGGGGCTCAGCTCGTTACGACGCCGGTGCAGTTCCTCGATCTTCGCGGCCAGCTCGGGGTCCTCGTCGTCGCTGATGTCGAAGATGTCGAGTCGCTCGACCACGGGCAGGCCGACCTTGTCGGAGTTCAGCGTCGCGGGATGCGTCAGGTACTCCCAGAGGCCGTCGAGGTCCTCGATGACGTATGTGGCGCCCCAGTCGAAATCGGCGCCGTGGTCGCGGCCCACCACGAACGACTTCACCGAGGGCACCTGCCGGCCCTGATTGCGCAGGCTCTCCAGTGCCTCCTCCACCTGCGCCGGCGGGGCATCCGCCTTGAGCTTGATGCGGTTGACGTGGTAAATCATCACGTTCCTAACGTTGTTAGATTTTCTACCAACGTTAGATTAAGGGCGTGGTGACGCGACCGTCAAGCGGGGCGATACTGTGCAGTGCCACATCGAAGCGAAGTGACGGGACATGCCGAGCAGTACACGACGCGCTCGCGAGCGGGCCAACATCCGCGCCGGCATCGTCGAGACCGCCATGCGCCTTCTCGAGTCCGAGGGCGCCGCGGCACTGACGATCCGGCGTATCGCCGCTGACATGGAATACACAGCGCCGATCGTCTACCAGCACTTCGCCAACAAGGACGCGCTCGTGCTGGAACTGGTCGTACGCGGTTACGACCAGCTGCTGGCCGAGCTGAGACGGGTCGACGAGGCATCGGACATCGACGGACACATCGTGCGGGTCGCCGCTCAGTACGTCCGCTTCGCCGGCGAGCACCCCCACCTCTACCAAGCCATGAACGGCACCGTGACCGACGCGGATGAGCGTCGACGTGCTGCGGCGCCCGCCATCGACCTGCTCACCGAATTGCTGGATGCGTGGTCTCACGCGCATGGCGTGACCCTGCCTGATCAATCGGATGCCTGCGAGATCCTCTGGGGCACTCTGCACGGCATGGCCGCACTCGGACATCTCGACACCGTCGGGACCGAGCGGGCGCAACGGCTCGCCGAACAGGCGTGCCGCACGATTCTTCTCGGCTGGCGCGCCACGGGGTCCGCGGACGGTCTCCGCGCGGATTCCTCGCCGAAGTCGGGAACTTGAGCAGCGCTCGGGCCCTCGAAGTGCACCCCCGTCCAGAGAGCCCCGACGGCCAGCGGAAGAACTGCCGCGGCACGGTCAGCCACCGCTAGTCGTTGCGGGCCAGGAGGTTGTCGACGCCGGCCGTACGGGGCCGCAGCAGTCGAACTCGCTCCGCGCCAACGGCGCCGTGACCCGCCGGGAGGCGTTACCCACCATCTCGCGGTTGCCCCGGCGCTGCCGGCCGGACATGTCGCCGACCGCCGGAAGTGTCAGGCGGCTTCCCTTGTGTCAGCGATCGTGCAGCACAGAGGTCGTATCGACGTCCACGGGCCTGCCGTGCGCGTCGGTGGGACGCAGCTCCGGGAGCGGGAGACCACTTTCATCGACGAGAACCGAGTGAGCTTCACCTGGCGCAAAGGCGTGCCGTTCACCCCACTGACGCACAGCCACGATGACGGCGAAGAGGTCTCGGCCCGCCTCTGTGAGGACGTAGTTCTGTCGCCGCCCTGTCGGGGCGGTCTGCCGATCGAGGATCCCTCGTTCGACCAAGCGTCGCAGCCGGTCGGTGAGGATGTTGCGCGCGATTCCGGTGCGGTGCTGAAAGTCGGTGAATGTTCGCGCACCGTCCATCGCGTCGCGAATGATCAGCAGGCTCCATCGATCTCCGACCAGGTCGAGGGTGCGCGCGACGGGGCAGGCGGGATCGGTCCAGGACATCCCCTCGGCACGGGGCGCTGTGCGAGCCATCACTCCTCCTGAAGAGTTGCGGATCGAAACCATTCTGCCGTACCTTCATTTTGGTTGCAGTTTGCTACTCATTGGAGGTGTGGCGGTGAGTCCTGCGTCCGGCCGGAGGATGCTGTTCGCCGTGATCTGCGCGGTCGCGGTCGCGACGATCTACGTGGCGCAGCCCGTACTGGCCCGGATCGGCAATGACCTGGGCCTGCCGGAAGCCGACTTGGGATGGATCGTCACCACGGGGCAGCTCGGCTACCTGATCGGCTTGGCCCTTCTTGTCCCTCTCGGGGACATGTTCGACCGGCGCAAGCTCATTGCCGGGCATCTTCTCCTCGCCGCGGTCGGCATGGCCCTGGCCGCAGTCGCCACCCAGCTGTGGCTCCTGCTTGCCGGGCTGGTCATCGCAGGTTTGTTCGCGGTCGTCGTTCAGACCACTGTGGCCTTCGCCGCCGACCTGTCTGCGGCAGCGGAACGCGGCCGCACACTCGGCGCCGTTACCTCCGGTGTCATCATCGGCATTCTCGGAGCGCGCGTGCTCGCGGGCGGTCTCGCTGCACTCTGGGGATGGCGAAGCATCTACGTGGTACTCGCCGTGCTCCTCATCGCGCTCACCTGCTTCGTGCTGAAGCTCCTGCCAGCCGACCCGCGCGACGTCCGGGCCACGTACGGCGCGGTGCTGATCTCGCTGGGTGGCCTGTTCCGTGAGCGCCTGTTCGTCTCGCGGGGACTGATCGCATTCTTCCTGTTCGCTTCCTTCGGCGTGTTGTGGAGCGGCCTGGCCCTGCCGCTCGGAGCCGAGCCATGGCACCTGAGCACGGCCCAGATCGGCCTCTTCGGGATCGCCGGGCTCGCCGGGGCGCTGGGCGCCTCTCGAGCCGGACGGGGGGCCGACGCCGGCCGCGCCAACGTCGTCACAGGAGGTGCACTTGTGCTCCTGGCCGCTTCATGGTCGGCGACCGGCCAAGCGTCCTGGTCGCTCTGGGCGGTCGTCGTCGGCGTGATCGTCCTCGACTTCGCGGTGCAGGCAGTACACGTCAGCAATCAACACCTGCTCACGGCCGCATACTCACACCGGACGAGCAGCGTCATCGGCGGCTACATGCTCTTCTACTCCCTCGGCTCCGCCGTCGGAGCAACCGGCACCACCGCGGTGTACTCCGCCGCGGGGTGGGCCGGATCCAGCCTCCTCGGCGCCGCCTTCGCCCTCTGCGCACTCATGGTCTGGGCCGTCAACCGACACGCAGCCGCCGACACGCGACGAGACGTGCTCGTGTAACTGCCTCGTCCTGTCCCGCGAAGCCCCGGCCTACGCGGAAGGCGAATCAATACATGACCCATGCGAACGCACCGCCGTCCGCGGAGGGCAGGCGCCGATTGATCGAGCGGTGCCACACAGGCCGGGTCAGTTGAAGGCCGCGGCCACAGCGTCCGAGAGCTGGTTCAGTATGTCCCGCGAAAGGCGCACCGAGCCGGTGAACGAGAGAAAGCCGTGAACGGCTCCCTCGACCGGAAGGTGCTGGACCGGCACGCCGGCGTCGGCCAGCTTGCGGGCATAGTGGTCGCCCTGGTCGCGCAGGGGGTCGTTCTCGGCGGTAACGATGACGGCGGGAGCAAGTCCGGCCAGTTCGTCGCAGCGCGCAGGCGAGACCCGCGGGTCGGCGCCCTGGTCCGGGGTGCTGAGGTAGGCGCCCCAGAACCACTCGAGGTAGGAACGGGAGAGGACCGGGCCCGTCATGTTCTCGTACATCGAAGGGCTGTCGTCGAACCGGTCGACCGCCGGGTAGGCGAGCACCTGGAGCGTGATGCGAGGTCCCCCGCGGCGCAGGGATTCCTGTGCGAGAACCGCAGCGAGGTTGCCGCCGGCGCTCTCGCCGAACACGGCGATGCGCTCTCCGTCGCCCCCGAAGCCCGGGGCGTTGCCCGCGACCCAGGTCAGCGCGGCAGAGGCGTCGTCGACCGCGGCCGGGAAGCGGTGCTCGGGTGCCAGCCGGTAGTCGACGGAGACCACGACCGTGCCGGAGCGGCTGGCCACGATGCGGGCCATGTTGTCCTGGGTGTCCAGGTCGCCGAAGACCCACCCGCCGCCGTGGAAGAAGAGCGTCACGGGCAGCGGCCCGGCATCCGGATCGGTGAAAGGCCGGTAGATACGGACGGGTATGTCGCGGCCGTCGGCAGCGGCCGCGGTGTCCCGGACGTCGGCGACCGGTACGGGAGCGCCGGCCAGGGCGCCGAAGGCGCGCCCGAACGCGCGGTTCTCCGCCACCGTCAGGGTTTCGGGCGCCGGCCCGCCTCCTGCGGCCACTTGCTTGAGCAGGGTCTCGATCTGGGGGTCAAGGGGCATGGCACTCACCTGGCCGAAGAGACGGCCACCCGGTATGGAATGACCTTTCCAGGATCTTCGACGGAGCATGATTGGAATGTCAATTCCAACTTGGGTAGCGTGGGCACATGAGCGCACCAGTGAAGGCCGGAGAGTCGAAGAGGCAGCGGCTCACCAAGGGTGGCCGCAAGACCCGCGAACGCATCATCGAGGCCGCTGCGGAACTGATGTTCCACCGCGGCGCGGGAGGCACGAGCATCCCGGACATCCAGGCGGCCGCCGGGGTCAGCGCGTCGCAGATCTACCACTACTTCGGCGACAAACAGGGCCTGGTCCTGGCGGTCATCGACCACCAGACGGACACCCGGCTCGCCCAGCAGCGTCCGCTGCTGGACAACCTGGACAGCATCGAGGCCCTGCGCGAGTGGTGCGACCGGGCAGGGAACCGGCAGGACGCAAGAGGATGCGAAGGCGGCTGCGAGATCGGCTCGCTCGCCAGCGAACTCGCCGACAGCGACCAGTCGGCACGGACCAGACTCGTCTCCGCCTTCGACCGGTGGGAAGGCCCCATCAGGTCGGGACTCGCACGCATGCAGGAACGCGGCGAGCTGAGCGAGCGCGCCGATACCGCCGCGCTCGCCACCGCCCTGCTGGCCGCCATCCAGGGCGGCATGCTGCTGTCCCAGGTCCGCCGGTCGAGCACCGCCTACCGGCAGGCCGTGTCAGCGGTGATCGACCACATCGAGAGCTACCTCGTCCGGTAGCGACTCGGGGCGTCAGCTCACCAGTGACACCCCTTGACCTGCTGACACAGAGTTCAGAAACAGGCACTCAATTTGTGCTTTAAGGTCTGGTACTCCAGTGCGGTTTCGTGATCTATCCAGCGGGTTCGTCGGCACTTCGTCGTCGGTAGTGGCTGCGTCGAGCTGTTGCCTGGTGGCGTCGGCGCCAGTTGGACCAGTGCAGCAGCCGGGCCGCAGTCATGGCTGGTGGGGCGAGGGCGGCGAGTAGGTGTCGGATCTCCGGGACGGTCAGCGTGATCGGATCGCGGGCGCGGAGGAAGTGGTGTGTGCCTGCGGGCGGTCCGGGGGCCGCGTCGGCGGCGAGGGCGGTCAGGAAGACCAGGGCGAGCATGGCGAGTGTGATGTGCCGGTGCCACGAGGTCCGGTGCCTGACCTGGTAGTGGTCCAGGCCGACCTGGCCCTTGGCGGCCTGGAAGCATTCCTCCACGCTCCAGCGGGCACCGGCGACGCGAACCAGTTCGGGCAGGGTCACTTCGGTGGGTGACCAGCGCTGGTAGAAGGCGAGTTCGCCGGTGGACCGGTTGCGGCGGATCAGCAGGTGGTGGTGGCTGCCGCTGCCGATGTGGACTCAGGCCCAGTCGTAGTGGCGCGGGCCCTTCGCGCCGTTGCCGGCACTGTGCCGCTGCCAGGCCGTGGCGGGCAGGCGGCCGGCGACGGTGTCCGCGCGGACAACGGTGCGGCCGTGGTTGATCCTCACCCGCGTTGAGCGGGCGACGGCCAGCACGTAACCGGTTTCGCGTGCCTCCAGGGCGCCACGAAGCTGCGAGTCCTGCCCGTAAGCCTCGTCGCCGGTCGCCCAGGAGGCGGTGATCCCGGCGTCCAGCGCGGCGGCGATCATCTCACCGGCCAGGCGGGGCTTGGTCGCGAACTGCACCGTCTCGGGGATCCCGGCCGCTCGGCGGCGTCCGTGATCGGGGCACCAGGAGTGCTCGGGCAGGTAGAGCCGGCGGTCGATCAACGCCCGTCCCCGCTCGGTGGCGCAGGCGAGGAACACGCCGACCTGGGAGTCCTCGATGCGTCCCGCGGTGTCGGTGTACTGGCGTTGCACGCCCGCCGAGGCATGGCCCTTTTTCACGAAGCCGGTCTCGTCCACGATGAGTACCGCGCCGTCGGTGCCGAGGTGATCGACCACGTAGGCGCGCAGGTCGTCACGGACGGCATCGGCGTCCCAGCGGGCGTAGCGCAGCAGGCGCTGCATCGGTCCGGGTCGGGCATGGCCGGCCTGTTCGGCCAGCTGCCAGCAGTTCCTCCGCTCCGCCTTCACAGCAGCCCGAGCAGACAGGCGCGGGCACTCGCCCGCGGCTCAACCCGGCCGAACCGTCCCGCGATCCGGGCCATGGCCTGGTCGGACATCATCCGCCAGCGGGCAGGGTCTGCGCTATGGCCTGCGGCCACCGCACGATCTTCGTTTGTCCACACACCAACCGATGATCACGCGGTGGCCGTACCCGTTCCCAGCCGGATCCGCAGCAAGATCGCGAAGTCAGACTGGAGTATTAGCCTCACGCTTTCATGAGGCGGGCTGTCCGGCAGGCGGCCAGGAAAGCAGGAAGCGCCTCTGACCAGCAAGAATGAGAATTGCCGAGGTCCTTGTTCCTGCCACCGCCGGAGGCAGTTCCCAGGTGAAGCACTCTGTCGGATCCCATCCCCGTGTCCGCGTCCAGGACGACGGCCGCCAGGTCGTCTCCCGGACCGGGTCGGTCCTGCTCGTCGAAAGGGCCCGCAGGACCGGTCTTGACCAGGCCACATCCTTGCAGCATGCGCCCGCCCACGCCCGATTGCGGCACACCTCCGTCTTCCACGTGCTCGCCCGTACCCGCCCGGCCTCCAAGGGCGACCTGGTCGGGGCCTGGTGGCAGACGGCTGCCGGACTACGAGGTGGCTGCGGAGGTGAGATCGGAGAGCGCTTGTCGGCGGTTTCGGAGAGCGTCCGGATCTCTGGCCGTCTGGAATGTCGCCGAGAACTGGCAGCAGGCAGTTGCGTCGGAACCCGGGTGACGTCGAGCGGATGTCGACCGTAGGCTCTCGGCGAAAGGCAGGTGCGGTGGACATCACGGTGCAGTGGATCAAGACGTCGTGGACGAAGCAGTCTCGGGGCGGGGAGGCCGCTGCCCGCAGGAACGCGGCGCCGGTCGGCTTTTCGTTGCCTCAGGTGCCCTCCGGGTCTGCCCACTTCGTCCAGATGTCCGAGCGTGATGGTTTCGAGCCGCGTTCGGGCCAGAAGGACCTTCGCCAGATCGGTGTCAGCCTGCGGGACGAAGGTGATCGGCTCCGAGTGCTCGCTCGGGTGGAGCCGCTCTTCGGGTTGCCACCTCGGCCGCGCAGGCCGCCGGCAGTTCGGCTGCTTCCCGGGCAGTGGGTCCGCTGGCAGTTGAACTACCGGTTCACCAGCGCCCTGGGAATCCGCGGTTGGTCGTACTGGCTCGACACATTCAACATCG
This sequence comes from Streptomyces glaucus, assembly GCF_039533365.1. Taxonomy (NCBI): domain Bacteria; kingdom Bacillati; phylum Actinomycetota; class Actinomycetes; order Kitasatosporales; family Streptomycetaceae; genus Streptomyces; species Streptomyces glaucus. The sequence continues at coordinate 230,576 of NZ_BAAATK010000004.1, read as the reverse complement.
CTTACGGCCTCGTCAGCCGGGATGTCTTCCTGTCGGAGCCGACCGTGATCGTCGATGAACGCGGGCCCGTTCGATAGAGCAGGCTGACTGCGCTCAGGCGGCTGCTCGTTCCGCTTGGGCGCGGGTGGTGGCGAGGCGGCAGGAGCCGGTGCCGGTGCCGGTTTCGATGATGTTGCCGCCGAAGGTGAGGCGGTCGACGACGGCCGCGCAGAGGCGGGGGTCGGTGAGGTCTTCGTCCAGCCGGAGATGCACTCGTTGGAGGCGATGGCGACGCTGTTCTTCTCCTCGCGTTCGGTGAGGATCTGGAAGAGGAGTTCGGCGCCGTGGCGATCTGGTTCCATGTAGCCGAGTTCGTCGATGCAGAGAAGGGCGACGCGGCCGTAGCGGGCGATGGTCTTGGTCAGCTGCTTCTCGTCGGCGGCTTCGACCAGTTCGTCGACCAGCTTCGTCGCCAGGACGTACTTGACCCGGTGGCCGGTCATCGCGGCCTCTGTGCCGAGCGCGATCAGCAGGTGCGGCCTGTCCGTGCCGGAGTCGCCGATGAGGCAGAGCGGCAGCCCCTTCCTGATCCGTTCGCATTTGGCGAGGGTATGGACCATGGCCGGGTCGATGTTGGGGCTGGCGTCGAAGTCGAACTTGCGCAACGACTTGTCGCGGGGGAAGTCGGCGGCCTTGATGCGTCGCTCGGAGCGGCGGCGGGCGCGGTCGTCGCCTTCGGCCAGGAGGAGCTCGGAGGGGAAGTCGAGGTAGGACATCTGCTCGCGTCCGCCGGTTTCGGCGAGCTCGGAGAACCGGAACCGTATGGTGGGCAGCCTCAGTGTCCGGCATGCCTGGTCGAGCGCGGTCGCTCCCGGCGGAGCGCCGGGCTTGCGCACGAGAGCTTCCAGATGGTGGTCCAGTTCGAGGCGGGTGCCGCCTTTGGCGATCAGCCGTTCATGCCGGGCGACTTCGTTCCGCCCGTCGTGGACCACCGGCTCGGAAGCGTGCAGCATCGCTCGGACGGTCCGGCCGATCAGCCGGACCGGCACCGAGTAGCGGTTGGTGCGGACGCTGATCTGGCTGTAGCGGTCGACCCGCAGGGTGAACAATCGGCCTGTCTCGAAGGTTCCTGTGGCAGCGGTGCCAGCAGCGGCTGCTCGGCCGCGAAGTGCTCGCCGATCGTGCGAGGACGGGACCGGATCCGGCGGTTCTCGTCCTCCTGGTCCCACCGGTCGATCACCGCGTTGAGCTCGGCGAGCGTCGCGGCCTCGGGCACCGGGACGAGGTGGTTGCGGCGGAACCAGCCGATCTGGCCCTCCACCCCGCCCTTCTCGTGGGCGCCGCGGATTCCGGGCCGGCAGTGGAGAGCCTCCAGACCGTAGCGGGAGCGGAACGCGGCCCAGCGTTCGGCCTCGACGCGATGCCGGGGGGAAGCCCGGCACCTGGGCGACCGCGGCCCTGAGGTTGTCGTAGCGGACCTTCCCGGCCGGCACCCCGCCCAGCACGTTGAGAGCGTGGACGTGACCCTCGAAGAACACCTCCTGCCCCGCCGAGGCGAAGATCCGGTGGACGGCCTTGCCCGGGCGGGACAGCCGGAACGCGAACAGGTAGCAGGTCACCAGCTCGCCGGCCGGCCGCACCGTCACGTCGCCGAAGTCGACCTCCGCCTCCGCTCCGGGCTTGTGCGTCTGCGGGACGAAGGCTTCCACCACACCCCGCCCGGCCCGGACCCGGATCTCCTCACGCCGGTCGGCGACGCAGCCACGGACCATCTGGTACGAGATCCCGTCCGCACCGTGTTCGTCCAGCAGCCGCTCGAAGATCCGCTTCACCGTGTGCCGCTGCTTGCGCGGCGCATCCAGGTCGGCCCGCAGCATCTCGTCGATCAACGGCTTGTACGGATCCAGCCGCGTCGGCCGCGGCGGAAGCTTCTTCCGCGGCTCCGACCAGGCCGACGTCTGCGCCTCCTTCACCGTCAGGAACCCGACGCCGTACTTCCGCTGAAGAGCACGAATCGACAGACCAGCCTTCGCATCACGGCGGATCGCCGCGTACAGATCGACCTTGGACTTCGGCAGCACCCCGGCCCCCTCGTCGTGCAGAGCGCAACCATGATCCCGAAGCAAGCACCCGGGCGCTCTCGAACTCAGGTTTCGGTCCAACTTCTGTGGCGAGGTGACAGGGAGTGTTGTCAGCCGCATGTGATTGGGTGCGCGGAGAGTTCTGCAGCCATCACCTCCGGGGGGATCGTCCATGTCGCAGTACCCGTCGCTGACCCGCGCCCTGGCGGAGGCCCTCGTGGACCTCGCCTGGTTCGTCGAGAGCGCGGACGATGAGCACATGGATCCGGACGATGCGGTGAAGGCACTGGAGGGTGTCGCCGCGGTGGTGGATCGCCTGTCGGACTCCCAGCGTGCAGAGTTCCAGCAACTGATCGAGGCGATGACGGCGGCCGAGACAGATCCCGGCCGCCGTGAATTCCTGGAAGAGTTCCCCGACGGCTTCGGTCTCGTGGAGTAGCTGCCAACCGGCTCAGGTTCAGGACGCGAGGAGACCTCGCCTCCTCAGAAGCGCAAAGCCGGCGCGTCCGTACCTCTGCCGCTTCAGCATCTTGATCCGGTCGACGTGGCGCTCGACGACACCCGAACTCCAGGGCAGGGTCAGCCCGGCGGTGACCACGGCAAGGTCTCGTTCCAGGCCGTTGGCGAAGGCGGGGAGACTCGGCAGGTCGTCGGCGCGGACCGCTTCGGTCCACTGCGGGAGCCGGCCGCCTTGGAGCTCGGTGATCATCCTCTCGAACGCGTGGACGGTGGCGTGCTTGACGCGGGTGCGGTCGGCGAAGCGGTGTCCGGCGGGCCATGGCGAGCCGCCGTCCGCCGGTGCCTGGCCCTCTGTCCTCTCCGGGGCCGTCTCGGTGGTGGTTGCGCGCGGGCCCGAGCGATGGCGGAAGATGCACCGCTCGGCGGCTTCGCCGAGGTTGCGCCGGAGGTGGAAACGGCCGGCGACCTGGACGGCAGTGGGTGCCCCCATGCCGGCGCCTTCCGCGAAGAACGGAGCACGGTCACGGCAGACGGCCTCGGTCCCCGGGCGTTCGGCCGGCCAGGCCGCGGCCGTGCCCGCCTCGCGATCCGGCAGCAGGTCAACTGGTCGGCGGGTCCCGGCGTCGACCAGGACCGCCCCGTGGACACGTCCCTCGCGCATCGCGTACTCGTCGACGCCGACCACCCACGGGGTTCGCGGCTGAGGCTCCGGGAGCGCGTCGACCGGTCGCAGGACCGTGTTCCGGCTGGCCCTCGCCCCGAAGACGTCGGCCAGCCGGGCACCGGCTCGACCGGCCACCGCGAGGCCGGCCTCGGCCAGCGCCGACCGCATTCGTTCGGTCCGCTGGCGGTGTCGGCGGGTCAGGCCCGTGATCTGCTCGACGAGCGTACGACGCCCACATGAGGCGTCCTCACACATGAACCGCCGGATCCGCAACCGCAGCACCACCCGCCGTCCTGCCACGGGAAAATCGGCGGAATACCGCAGGCAGAAGCCATGCACCCGCCCCGATCAGCTTCCGCATCCCGGGCAGCGAGCCTTGGCCGTCCGGGATCTGACACCGATCCGGATCACGTCCGCCGTCGTCCTGCACCGGCACCACCCTGATCTCCGAAGCCGGCAGGAAGAGATTTCCGAAGCCGAGAGGAAGAGCAGCTCTTCCAGTCGGAGCAGTACCTCGCGCACAGCCCGGAATCATCAGCCCGAACGCCGCCGTCACCGGCCGTTTCCAGACGGTCTTGGGAGATGTGCCAGCAAGGTCAACGGTCACAGGCAGCAGGCACGCCACAGAAGTTGGACCGGAACCGAAACTCAGCGACATCACTCTCCCGTGGAAGAGCGCGCTCTTGACGCTGAGCTACAGGTGCTTTCATAGCTCATAAACAAAGCCATAGGGTCGATTGCGACCCCGGGGTGCTCGCGGCGGACTCGGGCCAGGGCAGGCGCCGACAGAGTCGGGCCGGCCGACGCGAAGTAGCGCGGGGTCGGCCGGTGCGCCCTGCGCGTAGCACCCGCATGCGTCTCACATCCAGCGTGTAGCACAGCTTAATGGTTGTGCAGAAATTTTTTCTTGTCCTTCAAGGAAAGGTGCGGCACCGTTCATTCGGGCGAATGAAGGAGACGAAGGTGGGCGGTGTCATGGACAGGGGCCGGTCGGGGGCGCGGATCGGCGTGCTCGCTTTTCCGCGGAATCGGCCTTGCTCTGGATCGAGGTGGCCCTGGACGCGCTGACGCCGGTGCAGGCGACCTTCAGCCGGTGTGTGCTCGGATCGGTCACGTTGCCGGCTGCCTGTCCGGGTTCCGACCGTGGGCTGCCTCGCGGCCTGCCGATCTGGGGACGTGCCGTCGTGGCGGCCTTCTTCCGCAACGCGTTGCCGTCCGCCCTGTTCAGCGTCGGCCGGCAAGGCATCGGCTCGGGTGTCGCCGGCGTACCGAACGCGACGACCCCCCTGTGGTCGCTGCTGATCGGCGCGGTCGTCGGGTCCGAGCGTGCTCTGCCGCCGTACCGGCTGAGTGGACTCCCCCTCGGATGTGCCGGAGTGGTGCTGATCTTCGCGCCGTGGCGGGCGGCGCAGCCGGGCGGGTGGGGAACTCCGGCAATCCCCGTCGCGGCGGCCGGTTACGCGGCCGGCTTCACGTCCATGAGCCGCTGCCTGGTCGGCGGCCGCCGTCGGCCACCTCCTTCCGGTGGTCTCGATGGCGTCGGGCGTCGTCGTGCTCCACGAGGAGTTCGGCCTTCGGATCGCCCTCGGAACGGCAGTCGTACCGGCCGGGGTCAGCATGATCCGCCGGCAGGCACGGGCAGCGGCACCGGCGCCTGCGACAACCGTCGACGCCCGCCCGGCACACCATCTCCCCTCTCAGGAAAGGGACGTTCGACAGTGACAACGCTGAAGGTGACCACCATGTCCGCCGCATCGGCACCTGCGGACTGGGTCGTGATCGGCGTCGCCCAGGGCACCGAGGGGCCCGTGCCGGCACCTGGGGCGGGGGCACACGAAGCATTCGCCGACGGGCTGCTCCGGCTCCTCACCGGTCTCGGGGCGACGGGAGCCCGGTGCGAGGTGCTCAGACTGCCCGCACCTGCCGGCATCAGGGCCGGTGCGGTCCTCGCCGTCGGCCTCGGACCCGACGAGGGCAACGGTCACAGTGTCGAGACACTGCGCCAGGCCGCTGGAGTGGCCGTGCGCACCCTGGCCGGCGCGGACACAGTTGCCCTGGCGCTGCCGGCCGGGACCAGCGAGGCGGTCGAGGCGGTGGCCCTGGGCGCCCTGCTCGGGGCCTACGCCTTCACCGCCTACCGGACCACCGCCCGGACGCTGCCGGTGCGCGAGGCGACGATCCTCGTGGACCACGAGGTCCGGACCCCCGCGGAGAGTGCCGTACGGCGTGCCCAGGTACTGGCACAGGAAGTCAACCGGGCCCGCGACCTCGTCAACACCCCCGCCAACGACCTTTATCCCGCCAGCTTCGCCGCCGCCGTGGCCGCAGCGGGCCAGGAGCACGGACCGGTCGTCCAGGTATTCGACGAGGGGGCGCTCGCCGCAGGCGGTTACGGCGGCATCCTCGGCGTCGGCCAGGGTTCGGTCCGTCCGCCGCGGCTGGTGCGGATCGCGCACACCCACCCCGGGGCCACGTCGACTCTGGCCTTCGTCGGCAAAGGCATCACCTACGACTCGGGCGGCATCTCGCTCAAGCCCGTCGGTGCCAACGAGATCATGAAGCGCGACATGGCCGGTGCGGCGGCCGTGTTCGCCGCGGTCCTCGTCGTCGCCCGGCTCGACCTCCCCGTCAACGTCACCGGCTGGCTCGCGCTGGCCGAGAACATGCCGTCCGGCTCCGCACTGCGCCCCGGTGACGTGCTGCGGATGTACGGCGGCCAGACCGTCGAGGTGCTCAACACCGATGCGGAGGGACGCCTGGTGCTGGCCGACGCCCTCGTCCGGGCCGGTGAGGAGCAGCCGGACGCGATCGTGGACGTGGCCACCCTGACCGCAGCCACGCGATTCGGCCTCGGCGATCACGTCTTCGCAGTGATGGCCGACGACAACGCCTTCCGCGACCGGGTGCTGGCCGCCGCCGGAGAAGCCGGCGAGCAGGCGTGGCCGATGCCTCTGCCACCGGAGCTGCGCCCGAGTCTGGACTCACAGGTGGCCGACATCAGCAATTACGGTGAGCGGATGGGCGGCGGCCTGGTGGCCGGTCTGTTCCTGCGGGAGTTCATACCAGCAGGCGTTCCCTGGGCGCACCTGGACATCGCCGGACCGGCCTTCAACCAGGGACCGCCCCACGGCTACACCCCCAGCGGCGGTACCGGCTGCGCGGTACGCACCCTGGTCCGGCTCGCGAAGAGCGCCGCAGCCGGCGACGACCACGGTCGCCGCTTCCCTGCCGTCACCACTGCCTGCGAAACGGAGGACCGGTGAGAGTCCTCTACCAGGTCGACGCGTTCACCGAGACCCCCTTCAGCGGTAACCCCGCCGGAGTGGTGCTGACGGCCGACGGGCTGACGGATCAGCAGATGCAGGCCATCGCACGGGAACTGAACAACTCCGAGACGGCCTTCGTCCTGCCCGCCGACGGCACCGACCACGACATACGAGTCCGGTTCTTCACGCCCACGACCGAGGTCCCCACCTGCGGACACGCCACCGTGGCCACCCACTTCGCCCGAGCCGTCGAATACGGCCTTCCCTCCGGCTCACTGAGGCAGAAGACCGGCACCGGACTGGTGCAGCGCGTTCAGCTCCACTGTGACGGCGACCGAGTCCGGATCGGCATGCACCAGGGGGCAGCCGTCTTCGGCCCCGAACTGGACGGTCGCCGGATCAGCCGGCTGCTGAAGGCCCTGGGCACTGCTCCCCGGGCTCTGTCGGACCACGGCCCGGTCCAGATCGTCTCCACGGGACACGCCAAAGTACTGGTCGAACTGCGTGACCGCGCCGCAGTGGATGCGCTGCATCCGGATCCGGCCGCTTTGACGGCCCTCAGCCACGACCTCGACACCAACGGCTTCTTCGTCTTCACCCGGACCACCGGCGAGGAACACCTGCTGACCTGGTCCCGCATGTTCGCCCCAGCGATCGGAATCCTCGAGGACCCCGTGACAGGCAACGGGCACGGTCCCCTCGGGGCGTACCTGCTCCGATACAGCGCAACTCCCGCCCCGGACGGCCGGTTGTCCTTCACCGGGCGGCAGGGAGCAGCCATGGGACGCCCCGGAGACGTGCAGGTCCACGTCGAGACAGCAGCCGACGGCGAACTCCTCGTCTCGATCTACGGTACGGCGGCGACGGTGTTCCGGACGGAGCTGCCTGTCTGAGACGGCACCCGGCACGACAGGCGACCTGCTTCACCCACTGGTGGGACTTGGTCAATCCGGCCCGGGTCCCGTGTTCCAGGCGACGGTGGAGATCGCGGGCGGAGAGCGGCGTCAGGTGGTGCGGGTGCCGTCCAGCAGGCCAGCAGATCCTGGACGGTGCTGAGGATCTGGTGGAAGGTGCCCCTGGCTCCCTCTCTTGCGCACCTGACGTGACCGGACCCGGCTGCCGGGCGGGACGGACGGACCCTGATGACGAGCAGCTGTCACACCGCCGGGTCTGCGGCGCCGACCCGGCGCCCCCGGACTCGCGGTCCGGCCTGCCCGCCGCCCGGGCCACCGGGACGAGGCCCACGGGCAGGACCGGCGCTTCCGCCGCCCGCTCCGGCAGATCGGTGTCGGTCACGTGCTGGCGGTGCCCGAGTCCCAGCAGATCAAGCCCCTGGCCGGGATCTGGCGCATCGACCAGCTCATCGAAGAGACACCCGGTGATGCCCGGCAGCGGCTGTCCCGGGGAAAGGGGACGAGGAGCCCGCACCTCCATGACCAGGCCGCTCACCCGGGCCCTCGCCGGACACCGGAGGCGGCCTTCGTCTGCTCCTGCTCGGTGGTGACCTCGCCGAACGCCCGGAGCAGATGCCGCAGGGCCAAGGAGGGCGGGCCGCCGGGGAAGGCGAGCGAGGTGGTGACGGTCAGTCCGGCGAGGGGGCGGAAGACGACCCCGGGCGCCGGAGGAAGCCCCGACACCTCGTAGAAAACGGTCCACGACGGCGGGCCGGCGCCGATCTCCGCGAGGGTCGCCTGGAGGCTGGTGAACGGTGCTGCGGGCGGCGGCTCGGCACCGGCCGCCCGGAGCGCGCCGGTGATCAGGCCGTGGAACGGCGGGTTGCGGTCATGCGGCGCGAGCCGCAGCGGCAGTGCGGCGAGCTGCTCCAGGTGCAGCTGCGGCTCGCCTGCCAGGGGGTGGGCGGCGGGCAGCGCGGCGTACAGCGGATCGGTCCACACGGGGATCGCCTCCAGGCCCGCGGCCCGGCCCGGCGGCAGGGCGCGTACGAGCACGGCGTCCAGCGCGCCCGTGCGGACAGCCGCGAGCCGTTCCGCCGGCGGGAGCTTCACGAGCCGCACCCGCACACGCGGCGCGAGGGCCGCGAATCCGGCCAGGGCACGGTAGAGCCGGTCCCCGGGGACCTGGACGGTGCCCAGCCGCAGGACGCCCTCGGTACCCGCGAGGATCCCGGCGGCCACCTCGCGGGCGCGGTCGGCGGCGGCGAGGACAGCGCGGGCCTCGGGCAGCAGGCGTTCCCCGGCGGACGACAGGCGCACCCGCCGGGACGAGCGGTCGAACAGCACGACCCCCAGGGCCCGCTCCAGGGCGCGTATCTGCTGGCTGACCGCGGACTGCACGATGTTCAGCCGCTCGGCCGCCCGGCCGAAACCGCTCTCCTCGGCCACCACCACGAAGTACCGCAACTGCCGTAGCTCCACCCGCCGTTCCCCTCCTGCGCCGCATCCCCGTGCCAGGCGACACCGTACTCCCGCCGGGCCGCGGACGCCTTTCCCCGGATCCCGCGGGCCCCCGTCCCGCCATTCATCACGATCGGTGATCGCTGTCTGCGCTAACCGCCGCTGGTTCGCCCGGTGTTCCCGTGCTCGAATGATGAAACGCGGCACAAGCAGCGAAAAGCAGCGACGGAAAGGGAACGCGGATGTCCACACGCAGCTTGGGGAACGCCCTGGTCGTACCCGCAGACGAGGCCGAGGTCGTCGGACTGGCCGGCGGCAGCGCCTTCCGTCTCCTGGCCGACGGCAGCGCCACGGACGGCGCGCTCGGCGTCAACCGGCTCTGCCTGGACACGGGTGCGGACGGAGCCAGGCCGCACTACCACGCGCGGTCCTACGAGATGTTCCACGTACTGGACGGAACGGCGTCCTTCCTCCTCGGCGAGCGGTTGGTGACGGTGGACGGGGGCGGTCTCGTGATGGTCCCGCCGGGACTGCCGCACGCGTTCGGCGCCGCCCCGGGCGCGACGACGGACCTACTGGTGGTGGCGGCGCCGGGTGTCGAACGGTTCGGCTACTTCCGCCGGCTGGGACGCATCGCCCGCGGCGAGGAAACGTTCGAGGATCTGCTGCCCGAGCAGGAACGTTACGACGTCCACTTCGTGGACGACACGCTGTGGCGGTCCGTCCGGGCCCGCTGACGGAGAGCGGAGGGCCGCCGCCCGCCACACGGCCACGCGCGTCCCGAGGACCACGACCACACCACGCACGTGCCCCGTGGGTCCCGGCCGGCGCCGCAGAGCACCCCCGGCGGGCACCGCGGTCGCCTGCACCGACCAGCCGCTTGTGAACGCTGCGACGCCGCGCACCGCGCGGCCACGGCGAGGTGGTCGACCGGATCCTCACCGAGATTGACGGGTGTCGAACGGACGGCGACTGCTTGCCGGGCCCCGGCCAGCCTCCCGAGGGGCCGCGCCCGGAGGCCTCAGAGGGAATGTCGCTGAGCCGAGGCGCCGAGTCGATACTGCCGGTGACGGGCTTCGGTGCCGTCGACGTCGCCGTTGCACCGGGTGATCCACACGCACCGTCCAGCGGGGCGGGCTTTGCTGGTCGAGCGGGATGCCGAGGCGGTCGGGCCGTGCGGGCCTGATCTGCCCGGTGAGCTCGGCCTGAATAGCGTGGCCGATCAGGGTGACGGCGGACAGGTGTTCCTATGGGAGCAGCGGCAATCGGGCTGCATACCGCAGCGGGTGACGATGCCGCGCCATTGCTTGAGCCGACGGGAGCAGCGTTCGACGACGTTGCGACGGCGGTAGCGGGCCTGGCGAAGCCGCATGGCCGTTCGCGTCGCCGTGCCCGTCCCGCCGGTCGGTCGATGCGTTCGGGACGGTGGCCCTGGTTCCGCGGCTGTGCAGGTAGGCGCGGAATGAGCGGACCGAGTAGCCCTTGTCCGTCACGACCCGATCCGGCCGTTGACGGGACTGCGTGTGGCCATCTTCGACCGTCGGGTGCCGGCGGTCGTTGTCCGGGGTGGGCAGCTTGGACACCGGTGCCCGCGTACGCTTTCGGCGTCAGCGCGGGCAGGAACCGGCCGCTCGGACGGACGGTCGGCGGCCGGGAGTCGTGAAGGGCGTGGACGGCGACCCAGGCGTGCCCGAAGCACAGCAGCTCGGTGGCAGTGACCGCGGCAAGGACCGCGCCCGCGCAGGAGATCGAATCCACCCTCCTGGGCGGACCGGGCCTACGCGCCCGCACCCGGCTACACATCCATGCGCACCTCATCGCGCGCTGCGCACTGGCGTGCGGAGGGGCGCGTGGGAACGGCCCGGGCACAGTCAGCGTGCGCTCAGACGGGGTGAGGTCCGTAGGGGGAGGTTTGTAGACTCCGGCGGATGACCACAAGTGATCACGAACGGCTGCTCTCCACGCGCGTGTGGAGAGCAGCCGTCGCTGGGCTGCTCCTGTTCGCCGGGCTGTGCGTTGAGGGGACCGGTGCGGCCTACGCGGCCAGCGGCATCGTCCCCGTCGTCAGCGACGAGTTCACTTTGAGCCGCCGAGCGGACTACAGCGACACCGTCGACAGCACCCTGACCGGCAGCCGCGTCGGCCCCGCGCTCCTGCACGGCCTGACCGGCGGCGGGTCCGGCAAGGCTGGCCTGTGCTATCCCACGCCGTTCAACCCGGGTGTCGATGCCGACGGCTACTGCTGGGGCGAACCCACCGACGGCGACGAGAGCGGCACCAGCGATTGGGCTCCCCAGGGCTTCTCCGTCCCCCACACGTCGGCCGGTGACGGCTACTGGGACGGCGAGCGCTGGGAGGTGACCTCCTGGCACCTCGGCTCGGACAACCGGCAGTCCCGGCTGCGTTTCGTCGACCGTACGTCGGCCACACCGCGCTACTACGACGTCGCGCTGGTCGACTTTGGCGGGGGCACCAGCGTCACCGCGCACAAGAGCCACGCAGACGGGGTCGTCTGGTACAAGAACAGGCTGTTCGTCGCCAACGGCGGCACCCTGGACGTCTTCGACCTCAACGACCTGACGCGCTACTCGGGGATCAGCGGCTTCGACTACGTCCTGCCGGTCCGCGCCAGGTACACGACGACGGTCGGGAGCCCGACGGGCAAGTGCGTGCCGGCCGCCGACACATGGCCCTGTATGAACGGCCTCAGCTTCGACCGTGAGCACAGCGCGCTGGTCTCCAACGAGTACTACGGCGTGAACGGCTCGGGCGGCCGCATCGTCCAGTGGCCCTTCGACCTCGGCACGGGCACCTTCCCGTCGACCGCCAACACTGCGGAGGCGGCATGGGTCTCCCCGGTGTGGCGCATGCAGGGCGTGGTCCGTGCCGAGGGCTCCTTCTTCATCAGCGGTGCCTGCCCCTCAAGCTTCGACGTCAGCTACCGCGAGCCCGCGTGCGTGCACAAGGGCGCGCCCGGCGACAGCACGCACGTCCTCACCGCCGTGCCCGACATGGCGCAGAACCTGGACTGGGACGCCTCGACCGGCCGCATCCGCGGCGTGAACGAGGTCGCACAGGCCGACCAGGCCTACCCTCAGCGGCTCGTCTACGACTTCTACCCGACCGCGCGCCCCATTACCACCGTGCGCTTCAGGAACGTCAAGAGCGGCAAGTGCCTGGTGCCGTACGGCAGCAGCCTCAACAACGGCGCCAACGTGGTGCAGTGGGACTGCAACGGCGCGTCCGGCCAGAACTGGTTCTGGAACGGCTCCGAAATCCGCAACTTCCAGAGCAATCGTTGTCTGACGGTCTACGGCTCCAGCACCTCCAACGGAGCCTACGCCGTCCAATGGGAGTGCAACGGCAGCACGGCCCAGCGATGGAGCCGGGTGACGGGCGCCGCCGGCGGCGGATCGCTCCTGACCAACGACAACAGCGGCTCGTGCCTGACGATTTACGGCGGCAGCACCTCCAACGGGGCCGTGGCCACCCAGTGGACCTGTGAAACGGCCGACACGGCACATTCCTGGATCGGCTACCTGCCGTGACGTGTCGGCACGTCGTCATCGTGTTCAGAGCATGACGAGAGCGGCGTGACCTACCGAGGCCAGAAGCCCTCCGGCCAGCTGCGCGGCCCCCTGCCGCGCAGCACCCGCCCCGCCCGCTGGATTCCATGTGTTCTCCCGCTCGGTCCCCGCCATCGCGGCGAGGAACACGAACAGCGGGCGCCCGTGCCCGGTCGGGTCGTGGACCCCGGCCGGCCAGAGGGCCTGCGGGCATCTCCAGGTCCAGGCCGTGCGCGGCCAGGTGGTCTGCCAGCGCGGCCAGCTCGGCGGCGTCCCGGCCGAGGCGCTTCATCCCGTAGACGATGAAGATCACCCGGCAGTGCGGGGCGTGCGCCCCGATCCGCCGGGCGGCGCCAAGCACCTCCCCGAACCCCGGGCGGACCCGCCTCCAGCGTGTCCAGGGCCTGTTCCCGTACGGCCGCGGCGAAATGCCCAGGCTGCGTCCAGCGCGAGGACCGGCGGTTCAGCGGTCCCGCCGGAGGCGTTCTCCCGGCAGTCCGTCACGGTGCTGCCCTGGGTGCGCCGCCGCATCCGCCGGAAAATAGTAGCCATGTACATAATAGCCATGTAATCTATTGGCCGTGAGTAAGAGTTCACCGGGCCCCACGCCTGGTTTCCTGGTGTGGCGGCTCGCCAACAAGTGGCGCGTCGCGGTCGATCGCGCAGTGGCTCCGCTGGGCCTCACCCACGCGCAGTATTCGCTCGTCGCGTCGCTGCACGGCATGCAGCGCGCCGGCGAGCGCCCCAGTCAGCGCCGGCTCGCCGACCACACCGGCCTGGAGGCGCTGTACGTCTCGAAGCTGGCGCGCGCCCTGGAGTCGGCCGGCCTGATCGAACGCACCCGCGACCCCCGCGACCCCCGCGCCGTACAGCTTGCCCTCACCGAGCAGGGTCAGGCCGTCACGCGGCAGGCCATCACGGTGGTCCAGGAACTGCTTCAGCAGTTGCTGGAGCCGCTCGGCGGCCTCGACGCCCCACGGGCGCGCGCGTTCACCGACGAGCTGACGACCCTGCTCGACGCGCCTCTCGCTCCATCCCTACCGAACCGCAAGAACACTCAGGGGACAACACCATGACCAACACCGCACCCGCAGCCGACGCCCGCGCCCTCGGCCTGGCCCACTACGCCGCCCGCGGCGTCCTCGAGCACGTCCTGGCCCGGCACGGCATCACGTTTCAGCAGCAGATCGCCCTGCGCGCCGCCCTCACCGCTGACGCCCCGCAGACGCCGGACGATCTCGTCGCCCAGGTCCAGAGCTCCCTCAAGACCGATCCGGCCGACATCCGCGCCACCGTCGACGAACTGCTGGCCAAGCAGTTGCTCGTCGAGGACGGCGCGCGCCTTCACCCCACGGACGCAGGACGCGAGCTGATCGCCGCCGCCGGCGCGGAGACCGCCCCCATCTCCGCCCGCATCTGGGGCGGGATACCCGCCGAAGACCTCGCCGCAGCCGGCCGCGTCCTCGCCCTGGTCACCGAACGCGCGAACGCGGAGCTTGAAGCATTGACCTGACGGCCTGTCAATGTAATGCCGAAGTAGATGCCGACGCATTCATCTCCGAGGGACGACCCGGCGGTGTCCGACCGGGGGACGGGTCGGCGCTGCCGTCGCCGTCCCAAAGAACGTCAGCCGTGCGGCGAGGTGTGCCGACGACTCGGGCCGGTCCGGTCCCGCCCGGGGAGTCCGGCCGTGGCTGCGTGTCCCGGCGCCGCAACGCTGCGGCGGTGCCCCGCAGCCGGCCCGTCGTACGCCGGGCGGGAGCTCCCGCCCGGTTCATGCCCGGCCTGCCGGGAGTACCACCCCTGGACGGAAAGCACCGCCGGTTGGTGATGGCCGCCCTCGACCCCATGCTCGAGCCGGCGACCTTCGTGAACCCGAGTTCCGTCTCCCTGCGCAGGACGGCGGCGTCCGCGGCAGCCTCGGCGATCATGAGCGGTGGCATGGCCGTGATCCCCGCCCCTGCGACCGCCCGACACCGCCGCCGGGGTCAACGGCCGAAAGCGGCCTCGCCCCTGAGGCAAGAGCTCCGGCAAACCGGGACCAGCGCCGAGGTCACGGCCGGTGTTCCGAAGAGCCTGGCCGGACCGGCGTGTTCGGGCGGACGGCCGGCGTCGAGTCCCGCGGGGGCGCTGCGAAGTGGCCGGCGGGCGCTGGCCCGGGGTGCGGGTGGTCCCGGGCGGGCGGCCGTGCTCGGGCGGTCAGATGCTCTGATGCGGGCCGCCGTGTCGGAGCCGGTCGACGAGGGCGAGGAAGTAGAAGCCGGTCACCTTCAGCGGGAGTGCCGCTCGATGGACCGCTGTCTGCCCGGGGTCCTGCTGAGCGGTGGATTCTGCCACGGGCCGTGCTCCTTGCTGTGGTGATGGAGAAAAACGGCGACCATCGTGCGGACGGGGCCGGTGCCTGCACGCACCGGGGCGGTGCAGGTGGAGGACCCGCCGGCATCGGTCGCCGGGATGCCGGCCGCCCGTGCCCGCGCCGCCCGTGCCCCGCGTGGTCCGGCCCGGACACCGGCTGCCGCCGGACGTGCGTGTCGCCCCGGACGCGGCTGGTCAGGCGATGGCGTGCTCGCCGCCTGCCTGCCGCCCCGCGGCGGCGCGGAGGCCTGGTCCGGCAGACAGCGGACGAAGGGTGATCAGCCCGCCAGCAGGCGCCCGAGGCCGGGGGCTCCGGTGGTGGAGACGCCGGTGCCCGCGGGGGTGATGCCGGGGGTGCCGCTGGGAGCGATGCCCCCGTCCGAGCGGAGGTAGGCGACGGCACCATCACCGGAGTTCTCGCCGGGGACGCCGACGACGAGGTCCTCGTTGCGGTCGTTGTTGGTGTCGGCGATGTGGACGGCACCGCCGAAGTGGTCGCCGGTCTCGTCGCTGCCCGCGACACCCGTGCTGCTCTGTGCGAAGAACTGAGGGTCCGTCCCGGCCATGGGCCTCGCGCCGATGAGCCCTTCGGGCCCGCCGTAGAGGAAGGTGACGGCACCGGTTCCGGTGGCGCCGCCCAGGCTCTCACCAGGGGCGCCGATGGCGAGGTTCTGGTAACCGTAGCCGGCGCGACTGACCGAGAGCGAGGCGCCGAAGCGGTCCCCCGCCTCGCTGGTGCCGGGGATGCCGGGCATGTCCTGTGTGATGGTGTACGAGGGGGTGGCCGAGGGTGCGTTCTCGGCGCCGTTGTAGACGCGGACGACGCCCCCGTCCTGGTCGGGGGAACCGATGGCGACATCCTGGCGCCCGTCGTGGTCGAAGTCGCCGATGGCGGCGGAGCCGCCGGACGGCAGCCTGGTGGCGCTGGTGCCGTTCAGGCCAAGGGCGGCGCCGAGGACGTAGTACGTGGTGGGCCCGGTGACGACGAGGTCGGCGATCACGTCGCCGCCACCGATATTGCCGGCGGTCAGCGATACCGGAGCCGTCGTGACCCAGGACGGCGGGACGAAGCGGTAGCTGCCGCCCGTCGCACCCGACTTGCTGAACCCTCCCCGGTAGACGTCGATGGTGGGGGCGGTCGAGCCGATGGCCAGGTCCGGCTTCTCGTCGCTGTCGGCGAGCGCGGTCAGCACGCGCCCGAACTTGTCGTGCGACGAGGGTGCCGGGTCGCTGATCGTCGTACCGCTGGTGAAGCCGGCCTCGGAACCCCACAGGATGGCGACGGTCCCGCCGTCGGTGTCGGTGCCGACGTCCTCGCCGGGGGCGCCGACGGCGAGGTCACCGTAGCCGTCGCCGTTGAAGTCCTCGACCGCGATGGCACCGCCGAAGCCGTCCCCGCTCTCGGCGGTGCCGGGGACACCGGTGCTGTCCTGGCTGATGACGACGCTCCTGGCAGAGGACGGGTCGCCCACACCGCCGTAGACGATGACGACTTGGCCGGCACCCGAGCGTCCGCCCACGTGGGCGCCGGGGGCGGCGACGGCGATGTCGCGGTAGCCGTCGCCGTTGAAGTCCCCGTGCGCTCCCGGGACGAGCGCGGCGGCGCTGCCCGCCGTGGCGGCGAGAAGCCCGCCGGCCAGTGCCGCTGCCGCGGCGGTGGCCAAGACGGTACGGAAGTGGTGGTGCACGCGGAGTCTCCTGCTGCTGGTCGATCACCCGCATTGTCCGGAGTCGCCTCCCTGACATGCGGCTTTGGCGAAAAGGAGACCGCTGAGCGGGATCAACGGTTGTACGGACTCTCCATGAGGAGGAGAGGCCGTCATGAGCCGAAGCCACCGGCCACCCATCGCCGCCCGGATCGCGAGACACCCTACGACGATGGGGGCGGCCCTGGGGCGCAGTTCAGGCAGCTTCACTGGTAGGACCGAAGGACCGTGGCCTGTCGGTGTCGGCACGGGCCCTGCTGAAGTCCTCCACGTCACGCGACCCCGCCGCCCTGGCCGCGTTCATCAACCCGCGCGTGATCAGCCCCGGGCACGAGCACCGGCGGCGCAGCGTGGAGGCCGTCGTCGTCCACGCCCGTGAGCACGGCGGTCCGAAGCTGCCGTTCACGTACCGCGTGCCCGGCCACGGCGACCGGGCGGCCGGAACCGAGGGCTGGACGGCCGCGCTCGTCGGGTTCCCGCTCGGGCAGCGGATCGCCGACGCCCGCCGCTTCCACGCCCGCGGCGACATGGACGAGGACCGCGTCCAGCAGGTGGACATGCTGGGCGTGATGTGGTCCCACCACGACGTCGCGTGGGAGGAGGGCCTGGCTGCCGCGCGCGGGTGGGCCGCCGAACACGGCCATCTGCTCGTGCCGCTGGACGCCACCCACCAGGGATACCGGGTCGGGATCTGGCTGATGAACCAGCAAGCCGCCGCCGGGCCGCGGAGATCGAGCAGCGGCGGGCCGAAGGCCTGCCGGTTCAGTCGGCGGCCGGGGCGCTGCCGCAGGAGCGGCGCGAACAGCTGGAGGACATCGACTCCGCTTGGTGCCCGACCTGACCCGTGGAATGGCAACGCTGCTTCCACCTGGTACGGCTACACCTGGCGGCCGGCGGCGAGCTGTCCACGTCACCGGGCGCGGTCGTGCACCAGAGCGAGGACCTCGGCCGATGGGTACGCTCGGTCCGCCTCGGCCGGGACAGCCTCACCACCGCGCAACAGTGGATGTGCCAACACGTCCTCGGCATGCGGTGGGCATAGCGTGTAGACGCGGCGGTGAGTGGTGTATACGTGCAGGATGTCGCCCATGGCTCATCCGTGCCGGCTGGATTCTTCCCGATGCCGGAGACCGCGTTGAAGCGCAGCATGGGCCCGCGCTCGCTCAGTTGGACCCTGTTGAGCGCGGCATGCCGGTCCGGGTGCCCGATGACGACCTGTTCGCACCTGTCCGATGCGGTCGAAGACCTGCGGCATGGGCGGGACCTCGGGTGAGGTGCTGGGATACTCCTGCCTTCTGCTACGAGTTCTCCGGGGTGGCCGTGTTGTACTCCCCGATAGCGGTGGAGATGGTGCTGTGCGGCAAGGTCCCGGCGTGGGAGTGGGAGAGAGTGGGAGCGCAACTGGCCGTGGCCGTTGCCTGGTAGGGGCCGATGCGGGTACGGCGAGGTAGCGCGAAGACGGCTGTTCCATCCACGCCACCGCCCACTCGGCAGCGCCCACCGCGCCTGGGCGGACAATGCACCCAGAAGAACCGAGGCGATCACCGGCGTGGACAAGGGTCGGTACGAGGCCTCGGTGGAGTTCGAAGTTGAGAGTGATGATCGGTACCACATTCCGCAGTGAGAACGTTCCGGCCGGAGTACGGTTCGACGCCTGGCGGGAGTTGCTCGACCGCAGCCGTTCCAGTGAGAGCTCCAGTGATCACGCAACCGACTTCTGGGCGGAGTGCCGGCTGATGGAGCTGGGTCCCGTGACGGTATTGCCCCTGTCGTGTGCGCCAACACGCTACTGGCGCGACGCGCAGATGATACGCCGGTCGGCCCCAGAGCGCTTTCACCTGTCGCTGCTGCTCCAGGGTGACATGACCTTGGTCTGTGACGGGCGGGCCGAAACGTTCCGCCCCGGTGATCTGCATCTGGTCGACAGCTCACGGCCGTACGACCTGCGGCTGGCAGCCGACCATCATGGCCGGGTGATCACAGGAATCGGTGTCGACCTCCCCAAGGTGCTCCTGCCCCTGCCTCCGCACCGCATCCGTGAGCTGCTGGGGCGCAGGTTGCCCGGCCGTGAGGGTGTCGGAGCGCTGCTCACACAATTCATCACCGGACTTGAGCGCCAGGCCGACTCTCTCCAGTCGACCGACGCACCGCGCCTGGGCACAGTCGTACTCGACCTGCTGTCAGCCTGGTTCGCCCAACTCCTGGACGCGAATACTGCCCTAACACCGGAGACTCAGCGGAACGTCCTGGAGGAACACATCCTGACGTTCATCAGGCAGAACCTCCACGACCCGGAGCTGACTCCTCCAGTGATCGCCGCCGCCCATCACATCTCCCTGAGCTACCTCCACCGCGTTTTCCGGCGGTCGCAGGGCGAGACGGTCGCCGCATGGATCCGTGGACAGCGGCTCGAGGCCGCTCGCCGCGACTTGGCCGACCCGGCGCTGCGCGGTACACCGATTTATGCCATCGCTGCACGCTGGGGCTTGCCCCGCGCGTCCGACTTCACTCGCGCCTTCCTCGCTGCCTATGGATCTCCTCCCAGCGAGTTCCGTCACCAGGCCCTGTCCGCGTTCGGTCACGGGCATGTACCGGAAACATGCGGTGCCGTGGTGTAGACGCAATGCCAACACCGAAGCCATGCAGGACGCAGCTACGAGAGCACAACCTTGTGTACCGCATGCGTGGGTCAGGTGCGGGCCTCTTGCTCATGAGCGGGTATAACGAGGCTTTTCACGGCCTTTCCGCATTGGTGAGGGCCCAGGTAGGCGGGTTCGAGGTTGAGTGCGGCGAGGTCGGTGATGGCCGAGTCGCAGCGGCCCGTCAGGCGGTATATCACGCTGGGCGAGGGCCCCAGGGAGCGCCAGATCGCGGTTGGTGAAGTCGGTGACGGCCTGGCTGGCCCGAGCTTGGCCGACTTCGGACCGGGCCGGGTCTGCCAGGACTTGCATCAGTTGGGACATGCATCCCTCGGTGACCACGGCCACGAGCATCGGCTGGGACTGAGCGGCCGTGCGTGTCCTCCACGCCTCCCTGGCCTCGGATCCGTCGCGCCCGACTCCCGACGAGTGCCAGCCCCTTGCCCGGCCTGCTGTCGGCTCACACCGTTCCCGCCGGCGATTTGAAACATTTCCCCGCCGAGCCCGCCGACCAGGACGTGGACGTCTTCCTGTTCCTGCGTGCCGCCCCCGACCGGGAGGCCATGAGCCGGGTGCGGGCGCTCCTGCGCCGTGCACGCTCCCCACTGCCCGCCCTCGGTTACGGCGTGGCGGACTTGCTGCACTGACCGCCCGTCTGCCTGCACCCGCCTGCTCGCGTCCACGCCCCGGCCCAGCATGCCCGCCCCGCCCAGGAGGTCTGCCATGTCACGTACCACCTCGCAACGCACCGTCCGACTCGCCGTATTGACCGGCGTCACGGTGCTCACCATGACCGCCGCCTATGCGGTGACCCAGTACGCCGACGCCTCACAAACTCCGGCACCGCCCGCCTCAACCGCAGCCAACAGGCAGGTGACCGCCCCGGCCGCGCAACAGTCCGCGAGGCCGACGTCACACACCAGTGTCACACCCGCAAATCCCGCCTCAACGCTAACGCCCACCCAGGGTCCTTCCCAGGCACCTGAACACGCCGAGGACACGACGCTGGCGGCGAGTCGCGTCGATTCCACTCAGCTTCCCGACAGCGCAGAGCAGAAGTGGAAGGAGCTGGCACCGCCCAGCACCCGGAAGCTGAGCCAGGACTTCCAGCTCAACGAGTGCGTGAAGGTCCACGGGGCCACGGCCTGGCAACAGCAGGGGTTCATCAGCGCGCACAAGACGCCCGCTGTCCAGGACTCCCTCGCCTTCCAGGACGAAGCATCGGCCCGATCCGCCTTCCGCCAAGTCCTCGCCGATATGGACACCTGCGAAGCCACCAGCCGGAATTTGCAGAAGCGATACGGTCTGTCCGCCGACGTCGAGGTCGGACGGACCGCCACCGTCACCGACGGCGCCGCGTGGTCGCGCACCTGGACAGCTGTGGAGGGACTGTCGGCGCCCGGGGCACAGGCCAATCACATCTACGCCGTCCAGCGTGGCGCCGTACTCGTCCTGCTGCATTTCGACGAGTGGGACACAGTCACCCCTCGCACCTACGACCCGGCAGGTGACGCCGACGTCCTGGCGACACTGAGCCGATGACCGCGCCCCATCTCACCCCTTTCGCATCCACGTCAGGAGACATCCGTGTCCGTCAGCCGTTCCGCCATTCTGCGCTGCACCACCACCCTGATGACCGCCGGGCTCGCAGTCACCATGCTGTCCGCCGTCACGGCGGCCCCAGCCCAGGCCGCCTCGCCCATCGGCGGGAAGATCACCCGCAGTGAGATCCTCTCCCGGGCCCAGTACTGGGTGGACGAAAACGTCCCCTACAACCAGGCCGGCTACTACCCCGACCCGCAGGGCACCAAGTACCGCGAGGACTGCTCGGGTTACGTCTCGATGGCCTGGCACGCCGACCAGTCGTACACGACCTGGACGCTGCCCGGCATCTCCACCGACATCAGCAACTCCCAACTCCTGGCCGGTGACGCGCTCAACTACGAGGACGCGCACGTCGTCCTGTTCGGCGGCTGGCAGGACAAGGCGGCGGGCACGTTCACGTACTTCGCGGAGAACAATCCCTCCGTGCTGACCAACAAGTACACCGCGAACATCAACGGCAGCTCGCTGGCGGGCTGGCCCACCAGTTACTACCAGGCCATCCGCTACGACAACGTCGTCGACGACCCGGCGCAGCCGACCGCCACCGGCTTCAACGACGGGCAGGGCACCCTGTCCATCGCCCACACCCGCGACGGGCAGCTGGACGCCTTCATCACCCAGTCCAACGGTGCCATCGCGCGCAACATGGAAACGACCCC
Organism: Streptomyces glaucus; assembly: GCF_039533365.1. NCBI lineage: Bacteria > Bacillati > Actinomycetota > Actinomycetes > Kitasatosporales > Streptomycetaceae > Streptomyces > Streptomyces glaucus. The sequence continues at coordinate 209,243 of NZ_BAAATK010000004.1, read as the reverse complement.
GTCCGGTGGCTGGAGCGGCTGGGCGTCGGGCTTCGCCGGGGAAAACACCGCCAAGAGCGTCGTCACCGGGGTCCACCCCAACGGCCGGGTGGAGGTCTTCGCCCTCCAGACCAACGGAGGCGTCGCCCGTAGGTACCAGACCAGCCCCTACGGTGCCTGGAGCGACTGGGAGGCCTTCGCGCCGGCGAACTCGGCCACCCAGATCAAGGTGGCTCGCCACTCGGACGGCCGTCTGAGCGTGTTCATGCTCCAGACCAACGGCGGCATTGCACGCAAGTATGAGACCAGCGTGGGGGGGCTCTTGGAGCGACTGGACGTCCTTCGCGCCGGCGAATGCCGCCTCCTCCTTCACGGTCGGCACACACGCCGACGGCAGAATGGATGTCTTTGCGGTCCAGACCAACGGCGGCGTCGCCCATATCGCCGAGACCGAGGCCTCCCGCGGGTGGGGCGACTGGACAGGCTTCGCCGACGCCGACGCCGCTGGCACCGCGCTGTCGGCCGGTTCCGGCAGCAACATCGCCGTGGCCAATCAGAAGGATGGACGGCTGAATGTCTTCATTGTCCAGTCCAGCGGCGGTGTCTCCCGCAATTACGAGACGAGCGTCAACGGTTCGTGGAGCGGCTGGAAGGGCTTCGCCTCCGCCGGCACCGTCATGACCGCGGCCCCGCGGGCAGGTGTCACCCCCGTCAGCGGCAGCAACATCTCGGTGGGCACGCACGACGACGGCCGTCTGGACGTGGTCGTCCTCCAGTCCAATGGCGGCGTCGCACGCAACTACGAAACCAGCCCTGGCGGCTCCTTCAGCGGCTGGGAGGTACTGGCGGGCTCCGGAGTCGCCGCGTCGGTGGAAGCGACGTCCCACTCCGACGGCCGGTTCGACATCTTCGTCACGCAGACCAATGGCGGCCTCTCGCGCAACTACGAAACCAGCCCGGGCGGTTCCTTCTCCGGCTGGAAAGGCTTCGCCCCGGCCGGCGCGGTGAAGACGTACTGACCCCCCGCAACCGTCACCCACCGCCCGCCGACAACCGGGGCCCGCAGCACATCCGCTCCGGCCCCGGTGCGCATCTCTCCCGCCTGTCACCAGGTGTCACTTCCTGTCTGAAGATCCACCATTGACCGGGTCCTGTCTCACATTCGGTGGTGCCGGAGAGTGCCGTTACCCGAGCAGGATGCGGTGGCGTAAGAGGCTGTTGTCTTTCCGTACTTGATCATGAAGTTTCTGCTGGTCAGGCATAGTTTCGTGACTTGTGTAGCAGGCAGCACTCGTCGTGTCGGTGCGGTCGTGGAGGTTCGGGATGCCGTCGGTGATCGGGTTGTTGGAGAAGCGGGAACGGGCAGCTGCTCAGCGGGTGGAGGTCCTGCGGGTGGAGGCGGACCGGGTTCTGGCCGCGTTGCGGGATGCCGAGTTGGACTGGGAGCGGTTCGTCGTCTCACGGGAGACCGTTGTCGAGGTGCTCGCCGGCCCGGACGGTGCGGGGAAGGCGGACGAGTCAACTCCCGGGAATCCTGAGCCGTCGCCGTCGCCGTCGCCGGGTACGGTGCCGGGGTCGGTGGTGCCTGCGTGGAGCGAAGGGCTCACGGTGTCGGTGCTGTCGCCGGAGTATCAGCGCATCATGGCGCATCTGGCTGCCGCCCCTGCGGCATTGAGCTGCAAGGAGTTGGCCGCGGGGCTGGGGGTGGAGTTGGTGGCGGTGAAACTGGAGGAAGTGCGGTCCAAGGCGAACCGGCTGGTGCGGCGGGGCTGGCTGGTCAAGGAGCCGTCGGGGCGGTTCGCGCTTGCTCAGGACCTGCGAAGCGGCGGATCATGAGCATCGTCATCGACCAGCGGATCATGGCCTTGCTGGTGCCGGGCCGCCGCTCGTAGTCGCGGGCCAGGCGGCGGGAGCGCAGCAGCCAGGCGAAAGATCGTTCCACGCACCAGCGGCGCGGCAGGACGCGGAAGCCCGAGACGTCGTCGGTCCGCTTGACCACGGTGACGACCAGGTGCAGAGCGGCCAGGGCCCAGGCGATCAGAACTCCGGTATAGCCGCCATCGGCCCACAATTTCGTGACCGTGGGGAACGGTGTCCGCAGGGCGGGCAGCATGTCGGTGGCCGCCTGCCGATCGGTGACGTCCCCGGCGGTCACGTGGATCATCAGCAGCAGGCCGAGTGTGTCGCAGATCAGGTGCTGGCGTCGCCCATTGATTTTCTTGCCGCCGTCGTAGCCCCGGCTGCCGGCACCGACCACCGCGTCGGCCTTGACGGACTGTGAGTCGATCACCGCGGCACTCGGTTCCGGCTCGCGGCCCGCCGCCTCGCGGACCTTCCCGCGCAGCCGGTCGTGGAACTCGGCGATCAGGCCGGTGTCCCGCCAGCGGCGGAAGAAGGCGTGGACCCGGTCCCAGGGCGGGAAGTCCGCGGGCATCGCCCGCCACTTGATGCCGCCGTCGACCACGTAGAACACGGCATCGAGCATCACGCGGTGGCAGTAGCCCTCCGGCCGCCCGCCCTGGCCCTCCAGCCAGCCGGGTACCGGCAGCAGCGGCCGGATCTTCTGCCACTGATCATCCGTCAGGTCCATATCATAGGCGCGGGCATGGTCGGGCTGGTCGGCCGTGTTCCCGAACCGGTGCGCGAGGCAATCACACGACGGGGTCGCCGAGTTGAGCCACCGGTCTCGACCGCGTACAACAGAGACATCAGGGCCTTCTGGCGTGTTCGTTGTCTCAGCAACTCCGAACTGCGCCAGAGGCCCTGTGTTCATGCGCCGCCACGGCAGAATCACCCGGCCCGACAGCCACTTTCGATCACACCGCACTCAAGATCGATAGGACCACAGCCTCTCAGTCCTGGTGCCACACCAGCGTGTAGCGCCAGAACAGCCGACGGCGCAGTCGTGCCCCGGGCAGTGTGCGTCGGGCTTCGCGGACGATCTCGGGGAAGCTCATGGTCGCTGGACGGACCGGCGCCGTCATCGAGGCCGACAGGGATGCCGTGCGGCCCTTGTTCTTGATCCAGCCCATGGCGGCGTTCAACAAAGTGGCGGCGGCACCGAGCAGATGGTCGCCAGGGGTTTGCGCACGCCAGAGACCGACGACCACCAAAGTCCCTCCGGGCGCCAGGTGCCGGCGGAAGTGGGCGAGGGCGTCGGTGAACGGAAGGTGGTGAAGGGCGGCGACGCAGGTGATGACGTCGTAGGAAGCAGCGGGGACCCCGGTGAGCGCGTCCGCGATGGTGAAGGTCACCGGAGCATCCAAAGGGGTCAGTTCCCGTGCCCGGGCGACGATCGCCGGATCGGAGTCGATTGCGTCCACTGCCGCGGCACGCGTGGCCAGCAGCCTGGCCAGGTCACCGGTGCCGGAGCCGACGTCCAGGGCGGTGCGGAAGCTTCCGGGGAGCTGCCGCATGATCCACCGGTGGTAGTGGGCGTTGTGGTCCCAGGGGTGCGCGGCGTTGAACCGGTCGAGGGCATGCCGAAAGCGGCGCGGCAATGTCGTCATGTGGTGAGTCCATCAGAACCGTCTCCTCGCCGGCGACCCCCGGCATCGAGGAAGCGCCGCCTGAACCTTGGAACAGCGGCCCGACAGGCGCCTGCCGTTCTCATGGACATCGACTTCGGCCGGTCCGGTCCGCCTCCCGACGAGATGAACAACTGCTGTCGCGACCGGTGAACAAAGCCACGCAGGCGGGATACCACTCGCCCCAGTGAGTCTGCAGTCCGCCGCCTGGTCCGACGCGATGAACGCCTCGTCCAGCAAGACGCCCAAACGAATCGAGCAACCACCCGACGCCACCAGTGCGAGCGGCCCAGCAACTCCACGGCGACGGGCAGCCACCGGACGCCCGCCCGAGCTGGACGACGCCCAGGTCGGGAGGGTCTGGGCCGCGTTGGAGCAAGGTGCCCGGGCTCATGGTTTCGAGGCCGACCTGTGGACCCTGGAACGAGTCGGCGCGGTCGTCACCCGGACGACGGGGGTGGTGTCGTCGAGGGCGTCGGTGTGGCGGCTGCTGACCGGCCGGCTCGGATGGAGCCTGCAACGGCCCGGGCGGCGGGCGGTCGAGCGGGACGAGTCGGAGACCGCCCGCTGGATCGCGCACGCATGGCCGCGCATCAAAAAGGGGGCCGTGAACACACGTGCCCGGATCGTCTTCCTCGACGAATCAGGCGTCTGCCTGCTCCCTCGGATCCGCCGCACCCACTCGCCCCGAGGACGGACTCCGCTCCTGCGGCACCGCCTGAACTGGAAGCGCGCGTCAATGGCCGGGGCCTTGGGCCACCACTTCGCCGATCCCGATCGCGGGGCCCGCCTGTGCTTCCACCTCGAGCCCGGCAGCTACGACACCGCCGGACTCATCGAGGTCCTGGAGCAGATGAAGGTGTTCTACCGCGGCGAGCGAGTGGTCCTGGTCTGGGACGGCCTGTCCGCCCACCGGAGCCGGGCGATGCGGGCCCGGGTCGCCGAACAGGACTGGCCCACCCTGGAACGATTACCCGCCTACGCTCCCGAGCTGAACCCGGTGGAACTGCTGTGGTCCTCGCTCAAGAAGCGTGAACTCGCCGACCTCGCCGGCGACCACCTCGCCGATGTCGCCGACGCCACCGAGCAAGGCATCCACCGCATCAACGCCAACCTCCGACTGCCATGGTCATTCCTCGCCCATACCGGCCTGACCATCCGCCCACCACACCCACCGAACTAACGAAAACCTCAGTAGGACGTGTTTCGGAAGTGACCTTCTGAGGTGCAGGCCTTCGCCTGGCAGCTCAGCGAACAAATAATCGGTTGCCTATTGGCGATGGTGGTGGATCCAATGACCGGCATGATCATTGGGGCGCGCCCACCGCGGCGAGACGTGACGAACGCGAACCGCCGACCCCGGCTGGCGCGCGATCCGGGCGGACCGCGACCGCATCGTCCCAGGGGAGACGCCATCCGATGAGCACGCCACCATCGCCGTCCGAGGCGGAGCACACAGACGGGTCATCCGTCCGTCTGGGTGCTCTCGTCCCGCTGACGTGGCCCGGCTGGGTCGAGGCGGGTCGGCACCTGCTCGCAGGACTCGACCTGGCCGTTCGGGAGGTCAACGACGCCGGCGGGATCGACGGCAGACCACTGGAACTGGTGGTCCGGGACACCGCGGCCGATCCGGAGCGGGCCGCGGCGGCCATGGACGAACTGGCCGGCCTGGGCGTGGCCGCCGTGGCGGGCGAGTACCACAGCGTGGTCGCCCGCGCCGCCGCCGCCCGGGCCGACGCCCTCGGCGTGCCGTTCCTCTGCTCATCCGCGGTGCTCGACGCGCTCATCGAGGAGCCGACGGAGTGGGTCGCGCGCCTGGCCCCGGCCCAGTCCCACAGCTGGCGGATCTACGCGGACTTCCTTCTCGGCGCGGGCCGGCGTCGGATCGCCGTGGCGACCCAGCCGAGCGTCTACTGGGCGTCCGGGACCCGCGTCCTGCGGGACCACCTCGCTCCCCGCGGCGGCACCGTCGTCGAACTCGACGCGAACGCGCGCACCCCCGAGGCCCTGTGCGACGCGCTCGTCGACCACGGCGCGACGGCGCTCCTGCTGCTGGTCGGCCATCCGGAGTCGGCGGTGCCGATCGTCAGGGCCGTCCGGGGCGATCAGCGGCTCGCGGAGATCCTGATCGACGCTCCGGCCGGGCAACCGGAGTTCGCGGAATGGGCCGCAGCGCTGGGTGAGGACGGCGCTGGGATCCCGTTCCTGCGCTACCTGCCTGAGCGCCTCGGTCCGCTCGGCGAACGCGTCGGGAAGGAGCTCCGCGAGCGGCTGGGCGAAGCGCCCTCCTTCGTCGCCTTCGAGGGCTGGGACACCGTCGCCGTCCTCACCAAGATGCTGCGTTCCCACGGCACGGACCGGGCGGCCATCGCCGAGTCATGGCCGCGCGTGGCGGTTAAGGGCACCCGCAGGCCGATCCGGTTCTCCCGCACGCCGGGCACCGTCGTTTGGCAATGGGCTTGGGCACCAATCCAAGTCGTTGATCGGGACCCGGCGGAACCCGATCGCTTTCGGTTGCTCCACGCTGGCTGAGAGAGCACGGAAGTCCGACTGCTCAGATCTGTCCGAACTTCGAACGTGCTGGTCACAACCACTCGTTGATGGCGGCGACGAGGGCGGTCGCCTCGTAGTGGACGGCGAGCTTGTCGTACCTCGTGGCGACGGCGCGGTGTCTTTTGAAGCGGTTGATGCCGCACTCCACCGCGTGCCTCTCCTTGTAGTCGGCCTTGTCGAACTTGGGCGGCCGACCGCCGCGCGAGCCGCGTTTCTTGCGGTTGGCCGCCTGGTCGGCCTTGTCTGGGATGGTGCAGCGGATCCCGCGTCGGCGCAGGTAGGCGCGGTTCTTGACAGAGGCGTACGCCTTGTCGGCACGGACCTGGCGAAGCCGGGTACGCGGTCGTCCCGGACCGAGCCGGGGCACCCGGATGCCTTCCAGCACTGCCTCGAACTACGGCGAGTCGCCCCGCTGCCCCGCCGTGATCACAATCGACATCGGCTTCTGCCGCTGCTCGACCGCCAGGTGCAGCTTGGTGGTCAGCCCGCCACGCGAGCGGCCGAGCCCGTGGTCGTCCGGCTCCACGGCGACGCCACCGCGCGGCTCCTTTGGAGATCTCCCTTTTCCGCGCGCCCGCGGCGTGCTGGTGGGCCCGGGCCACGGTGGCCGATGCGCAGGAAGAGGTCGTCGAGTTCACGGTCCCAGGTCGTGTCGGCAAGGTCGTCGGTCACGCGGGAAGGCTGCCCTCGTCACCGCGCAGACAGTTCTCGATGTCATTCGTTGGAGGGGCGGTCCGGCAAGACCGCCCCTGAGGTGCCAGCAGCCAACTACACTCCCAACAATGCCTCTGACCAGGCCAGATAGCGAAACGCTGCTGGAGTACTAGTACCAATGCCGTGTAGTTAGTGCTTGCTGTCCGTTGTCAAGTGGTTCGGGTGGTCAGGATGTCGACGGTGATCGTGGCCTTGTAGCTGGTCCGGTCGACTGTTCCTCGGGCGTTGTACTTGGAGATCGCGCGTTTGACAACGCGGGGTCGGGTGCGGACCCGTCGGGTGGGCAGGAGCTCACCGTAGAAGCGCTGAAGATCAGCGCGCAGCGGCCCGCCGTGGCCTTCGTAAATCAGCTGTCCCAGTCCGGCGCTTTCGGGACCCGCGTCGCCTCCTGCCACAGGTTCACAACCCGCAGGAACATGCCCAGCGGCCACGTCTTCATCTCCGCGCCCATGGCCTTCGAATCGTCGGCGACCAGGAGCAGCAGTTCCCGGAGCTTGGGCTCCAGCTCCAACAGGGCGGCCTGGTTCTTCTCGAACGCCTCCAGCAGGACGCGGGCGGACTTCAGGGCCTCGCTCGGCAGCATGAGCAGGTTCCGCAGGTGCGCGGTGTTGCCCGCGCGGGTCTTCAGTGGCAGCGCCGCGTACTCGGCTTGGGCTTCGGCCATGAGATCGGCGCAGGAAAGTGGCGCGGCCATTGTCCACCAACTCCTTGCATTTTCTGAAAATCAGACAATTCCCTAGTGACTTCCAGATTTCGAGTGGCTAGTCTTGGTCGGCATTCATGAGGGAGAATCTACCCCTTTCGAACAAGCAGGAGCCCGCTACGTGAGCGCATCCGACGAGCCTCAGCCTTCCGGCTGGTGGCGACGCAACCGTGAGCAGTTGATGCCTGAACTTTTCATCGGCCTCATCTTCTCAGTCCTCGTGTCAGGAGTATTCGTCGGCCTGCAACTCTTCATCGAAGACCGGAGATCCGATCGGAATGAGGTGCTGGCAAACGTCCAGTACATTCGCGAGACGGTGCGCGATAGCCCGAACGGAGTCAAGTCGTTCAGGAACATGAACTTACGCAACGCCGACCTGTCAGGACTCGATTTCGGGTGTGACATTACAACTGATGCCCGGCAATCCGGAGCTTCAGGTAATGGCATCGGGTATCGGGAAGCAGATGGAGCCCCGGGCGTAACTTGGTTCGCCAGGAAAACGAATACGTGCGCTGATTTTTCAGGCGCAGACCTCACAGGCGCAACGATTACAGACTCAGATCTCACGGGCGCCGACTTTTCCGATGCCACGCTCGATGGAGCCAAGGTCGAGTCATCGATTGCCATTGCATCCGATTTCACCAGAACCTCGCTGAATGGAACCGAATTCAACAACGTGCTTCTATTGGCAGCGAACATCAATGTCGCTACGGGCGATTTCTCCATCAACTTCAGCCGCCTGGATGGCGCGCAAATCGGCCTGGATGAAGGCAGTGCAGTGCTCGCGGGCACCTCCGTCACCCAGCTCTCGGCCATGACGGGCGAGGGCTCCGAGCTCCGCTGCAGCGGAGGATACTTTTCCTTCAATTATTCGGATCACCCTCGGTTTCACCGACTCACCGCATCACCATCGAAGACAATCCCCGTTCTGTGTGACGCAGCCGACAGGAAAACGTTTTTCGAACGCGAATGCATGGCGCGTCGCTACGGTGTCGACCCTGGAAAAGAACATCGACATCCGTGCGGCGCATTTTCCACCCTTCCCGGCGAGGTTCCTTCCAGGATCTCATACGAGTGGAACCACTACACGAAACGCGATCTCGTGAATTACTGGAATAGGATCCTGACGGCCGAACCGCCCATTGCCGCGATCGACCCCTAGTGCCAATGCCACGTATTTGGGTGTTGGGTCGACGCGTCAAGTCACCTGAAGCGGAGACGGAGCTCCTGCTAGAACCGTGTCGACCAAGATCACTGTTCAGCAGGAGCTCCGTTGGCTGCCAAGCCTGTCATCCCGCACGAGGTAGTTGCGCCCGGGCCGTACGCGCCCGGCCATTTAGGCGAATTGACGCGAATAATTCCGTTCGAGATGGTCGACGAGGTGCTGGCCGAGACAAACGGAACGCAGCAGCGGGTACCGGATCTACCCTCGCGTGTGGTGGTCTACCTGCTGCTGGCCGGTGCGCTGTTCCCCGACATGGGCTGGCCTCAGGTTTGGAAGCGGCTCACGGCCGGTCTCGGCGGGGCAGCGACGGCGGCCCCGACGGCCGGTGCGCTCGCACAGGCCCGCAAGCGGGTCGGGGACGCGCCGTTGCGCCGGTTGTTCGACCTGCTGCGTGGACCGGCAGCCGGCATACGCACTCCGGGTACCCGCTGGCGAGGGCTGCTCGTCTGCGCGATCGACGGCACGCTGATGGCCGTCCCCGACAGTCGGGCCAACCGCACGGAGTTCGTCAAGCACCACTGCAACAACGGCGGAGCCGGCTACCCCTCGCTCCGCCTGCTGGTTCTGGTCGCCTGCGGCACCCGCACCGTTCTGGACGCGGTGTTCGGCTCCACCACCGAAGGCGAGACGTCCTACGCGCCACGCCTGTTCCGCATCCGGTGGCGTGGCGGCCTGGAGGCGGGCGGCTTCGGCGGCGGCTTTCTTGCGGGCGACGTCGTCGACGTGGCAACTGCCGCACACGGACCGGGCGACGGCCGTCCAGACGCCACCCCGCACGGTGGTCTCATCGCAGCGCTGGCCGGTGCACTTGCGCCCGCACCGCTTGCACACCGGCCGCCGCGCTTCCCGCTCAGCGGCACGGCACCGCTTCTCCTGCGCGTCGGCGCGGGCGGCCTGGTCGCGGTAGAGGTTCTCGCCGTCGGGGTTGTCGAGCTCGTCGGTCGAGGTCTGTTCGTCCGTGCGCCCCAGGCGCCGCCATACCGCCGCGTCCGCGCCGTGCTTTTGGAGCTGTTCCAGATGGTGAAGACGACCGGCACGGCCTGGTTGGTTGGTTGGCTGGCTGGCTGGCTTCATTCATTTCAAGGAACAGCGATTGTCGACCGGTTCTGGAGTCAGTTGTCGATCAGTTGGCTCGCGAGTGTCGAAGAGAAATGACGGCACTGCCGAGTGAGTGAGGGAACGTGGGACGGCCAGCCGCCCGTCAGGGCGGCTGGCCGTCGAGGGAGATGCGGAAGGAGCGATGCGTATGTGGCGGACGCGGTGCTACCGGACCAACAGAGCCAGCGCTTCCTTCGCGTTGTGCTCGGCGATTTCCCGCATCACCGTGCGGTGCGGGAAATCGCCGTCGAGCAGGCGAAGGGGGCCGGCCACCAGTGAGAGGCGCATCGCGAGCATGTAGAGGTCGAGCCGTGCCGGATCGAGTCCGGGGCGGGACAAGGCTGGGTACTGGTCACCGAAACGAAGCTGCAAGAACACGTGCTCCCACTCGACATCGAAGAACATCAGGCCTTCGATGTCGATGAGGACGGGGTGGCCGGAGGCATCGACCAGGACATGGTCGGGCCCGAGCTCGCCGTGGATCAGTCCGTGCTGCGTGCGCGGAACCACTCGCGTGGCCAGCTCCTGCAGGCGATCGTGCAAAGAAGCCGCGGCTGATCCGATGCCGGGGTCGCGTCCGGCCGCCTCAGCGAGATCCTCGACGGCACGCTCGAGCACCAGTTGCTCGCATGAATCGCCACTGGCTTTGCCGCCCCGTTCGAGCACGTCCACCCTGCCGTAGTCCTGACTGTGCTGCTGGTGCATCACGTCGAGCATTGCGGCCAGCTCGCTCAAGACATGTGCCGCGCGTACGGGATCCGTCTCCAGGAGCGCTTCCAGAGTGCCGCCGGCAACGTCCTCGACAACTGCCACGTCCGCCGGATAGCGGCGTCGGCTGTCATCAGCGAGAAGCACCCCTGGAACCCGGACTCCAAGGCCGTCCAGTCTCCGCCGAGCCGCCAGGAAGGGGGCCAGCCCGGAGGCGGGAGCGAACGGGTGGGCCGCATCGATGGCTTCCGCAGCCGGCCAGAAGTTCTCGGCTTCGGCCCAGCTGTAGACGATCACACTCGCTGCACGTGATCCGCTCGTGTGAACCCGGTAGACCCCCTTCTTGCTCCCGCCGCGCAACCGATCCACTCCGACAACGCGGGCCTCCGCCCCCAGTGCCTCACGCACGATCCCTGACAAGGCTTCACTATCCGTGAACTGGCGCATCCGCCGACCCTATCCCCGGCCAGATGCACCGTCGGGCCGGGTCGGCTTCCGGTGGATCAGCCGGCCTTGGCAGGTTCTTCGGCTCGTGCTCGGTACCGGCGAGGCGGTAGGAGTCGGTGCCGGTTTCAATGATGGTGCCGTTGAAGGTGAGGCGGTCGACGGGAACCGCGCAGAGGCGGGGATCGGTGAAGGTCTTGGTCCAGCCGCCGAATGACTCGTTCGAGGCGATGGCGACGCTGTTCTCCTCCCGCTCGGTCAGCACCTGGAACAGCAGCTCGGCGCCGTACCGGTCGAGTTCCCTGTAGCCGAGTTCCTCCCCTTTCGGATAAGCACGCCGGCTCGCCGCGCTGCAGGGCATGACCGCAAGCACGTTGACCGTGATGCCGCGCAGTCTCGGGCGAGCGCCTTCAAGCGGTTGTCGAGCAGGTGCTCGGGCTTGCCCGCCAGGAACACGTGCAAGGTGGGGAACCGTTCGCTGCGGGTGTAGCGGTAGCGCTGCCAGCTTGATCTTTGACCTGTGCGCCGGGGCCGCGGGGTCGTCGACTTCTTCGTTTGTCGTCGCGTCGGCTGTGTTTCGCGAGGTGTGTGCACGCCGTGGCGGGATCCGGCCCGGGGTTCTGCGCCGGTCTGGAGGGCTCGGCCACCGCCCGGCCGACGGGCCGGGGTGGGAGCCGCGTCCTCGACGCCCCACACCCTGACCGTGAGGCGGCCAAGCCCCGCAATCCCCCTTGAGGCGGGGCCGCGGAGGCGGCAGGGGCAACGCGAGACGGCCCGCCCCGGGCGTGCGCCGGGGCGGGCCGAGAACGGGCCGGCAGGGTTGTTCCGTCCGACGAGTGGACAGCGCCCGCGGCGGGCCGGCAGGGGGTGCCGTCAGGTCCGGTGTGCCGACGCTCTGACCGGGCCGGCGGCAACAACCGCCACCCCCGCCAGGCGGCCGGGCACGGCACGGGGCGGCGCGGCGGCGGCACGGGCGCGGCCCCGCGCCTCGGAACGGTGCTGTTCCAGAGCACGGGGGCCGGGGTCGGGCAGGGATGGCGACGGTCTGGGGGCGGGCGGACGCGGCCGCGTCGAGGGCGTAGGCGTGCCACCTGTGTCCGCCCGCCCGGCGGGAACCAAGGGCCCTTGCGGGGGCCGGGCCCTTGCCGTAGGGGTGAACGGGACCGGCGTGCCCTCAGACGACCTGCGGCTCGAAGTTCCAGTACGGCCGCGCCCGTCGGCGAGCGGCGAGGGTTCGCTCGTCGTCGGCTCCCCACAGGGCCGCGAGATCGGCGAGCGTCTCCCTCTCGAGCTGGTTCCTCGGTGCCCCTGGCGAAGACGAGCGCAGCGCGGCGTCGAACTGCGCCTCACAGTTCGCAACGACCCGGGCGCTCAGTTCGGCGGCCCGGTCGAGGTCGCCGTGCACCCGCTGGAAGCAGCTCAGGCTCGACGCGAACACCAGCGCCAGTGGGCTCTGCTCGCCCACGGTGTCCCGGGCCCGTCTCAGCGCGCCGGCCACCAGGCCCCCCGCTGCGGTCCGGTCCCCCTGCTCCAGCAGGCACAGGCCGAGGGAGTGCTCGGCGCGCAGCGTCACGGGGTGGTCCGGGCCCAGGAGGTGGCGGGCGGCATCCACGACTGGGCGCTGGACGGACGTCGCCTCGGGGTACTGGCCCAGCAGCCGCAGGTCGACGGCGTAGTGCGTCTCCGCCACCAGGCAGCTCATGTCGTGCCGACCCACCTGCCGCCGGTACACGTCCACGCACTCCCCGTCCAGTCGGAGGGCCCGTCCGTAGTCGCCGAGCACGCGGAATGCCACAGCGAGGCGGAGCCGGGCGTCCGCCGTCCGGAGATCGGCTTCGCCGAAGAGCCTGGCAAAAGTCTCTGCTGCGGTCGTCAGCTCGGGGACGGCGTCCCTGTAGGCCCCGCTGCCGAGGAGATCGGCGCTCACGCGGGCCGTCGCCTGGACGTACCGCGGATCCTGGAGTCCCGCGACGCGGGCGGCACTCTCCGCAACGGCGCGGTCGAGCTCCTCGGCTCTGCGGTAGTCGCCGACGGCGCACAGCAAGGGCGTGTACTGGTGGATGAGGTTCCAGACGGCCGGATCGTCATCGCCGCCGACCCGGTCGCGCAGGGCCTGCAGGGCCTGTTCGCCGAACTCGACGCCGGCCGCCCACTGCCCCGACAGTCTCAGGTGGACGAGGCAGTTGCGGACAAGCCGCCGCTCGTCGGAGCCGTCACCGCGGTGAGCGTCCGCGTAGCGCAGATGGGGCAGGACATCCGCGTACCGCGGCCACGTCGCGATGTCCGCGGGCTCGCCGGGGTCCGCCGCAGCGAGCGCGCGTCGTGCCACGCCGGCGAGCAGGTTCCGCTCCTCCTCCGGGATCCCGTTGCGCACGATGCGCTGCACCACGGGGTGCAGCGACATCGTCCGACCGGTCGTGTCGTCGGGCTCCGTACGGACCGCGGAGCACCGGCGCAGCGCATGGACGGCCCTGTTCCACCGGCGCGGTTCGTCGAGCAGGGCGGCGATTCCTTCGGGCAGCTGCGGGGCACGGTGATGAAGGAAGGAGACGGACTCGTCACGTCTGTACCAGCACACCTCCAGCAGGGTGCTGCCGTGCTCGCTCCACTTCGGGTTGCGTGAGGTGATCAGCACGTGGCCGGGGCCCTCCGGCACCATGCCCGCCACCTCGTCCGGTTCGTCCGCACCGTCCAGCACCAGCAGCCAGCGCCGGTGAGGCACGCCGCTGCGCAGCGCGTCCCGGGCGGCGTTCACCTGCGCGGTGAACCGCACGCCGGCGCGGAGGCCGAGGGCCCGGGCGAGTCCGGCGAACCCCTGCCCCACGGCGCCGCCCGGCCCGGCAGGGATCCACCACACGATGTCGTACTCGTCGGTGAAACGATGGGCGTACTCAGTGGCCAGCTGCGTCTTGCCGATGCCCGGCATGCCGTACAGCGTGACCACGCGCGCGTCCCGAAGCAGCAGACGCGTGTTGTCGAGGAGCGCATCGCGCCCGGTGAAGGCGGCGTTCCGGTTCGGCACGCCGCCCCACACGCGGGGGGTCGCGCGGGAAGCGCCCTGTCCGGACCGGTCGAGGAGCGCTTGCACGTGTGCCTGGACATCGTCCCCGGTGAGATCGTCCGTCAGCTCGGGGTCGCCGTTGACGATGGTGACGGCAGGAGCCGTCTCCGGACCGCGTCCGGTCGCGTACGGCGCCGCAGGCGCCGCTTCCCGGTCCCGTACGGCGGCGGCGCGCAGCCGGGCGACCTCGTCACGCATCCGGGCGAATTCGGCCTCCTGCCGTTCCCGCTCGCGGTCTTCTCCGGCGGCGGCCTCCGCGTCGGCGGCAAGGAGTTCACGTTCCAGCTGCGCGCAGCGTCGCTCGGTGCGCGCGACACACTGCTCGGCCGCCTCGAGGGCGGCCTCCAGGTCGGCGACCCGGCGGAGCAGTGCGTCACGCTCGGCGCGCACCCGGTGTTGCTCCGCCCGCAACACCTCCACCTCGGTGCCCTCCGCCTGATGGGCGGCCACGGCCACGGCGAGCTCCTGCCGCTCCGCTTCCAGCCCTGCGGCCCGTTCCCGCTCCAGGTGCAGCAGCGTGGTCACCGTGTCGGCCTGGGTCCTGGCGATCTGAGCGTCCTGCAGGGCAGCGGCGAGCCGGTCCTCGAGGTCCTGCACCTTCCAGGAACGGCTGTCCGTCGCTCGTAGCGCCGCCCGTTGCAGGTCGGTCGTCCGGGCGCGGGCCTGAACCGATATCGGGCGGCCCAGTTTCCGGCCGACGTCGTCCATCAGCGTGGCGACGAAGTGGTCCGGTGCGACGGTCTCACCACTCAGATAGCGGCTGACGCTGCTGGCGCTGTGATGCCGTGAGGCGGCGTAGGCACGCACAGACAGCCCGAGGACGGTGAAAGACCGGCGCAGCTCGATCGCCAGGGCGCGGCGCTCGGGGCCGAGATCCGCCGCGAGGGGGCGCAGGCCGATGCTCGCGCCGACGCGATCCGTCGTGTCGTCGTGCGGAAGCAGTTCACCCGACACCGCCGCGCCGGACTCCTCGTCCCCCCGCACCTGACGCTCCACTCGTCCCCGCTCCCCACTCCCCCGGCCCTGCCGGCGCCGTGTCCCACAGGATCCACAACGCGTAGCTCCTGGAGCAACACCACCCGGTGCCCGGAGAGTCGTGGTCGTCACCGGTCAGCTCCGGGCCCACGCCCGCATCGGAAAGGGAACGACCATGAACCGCAGGTACACGCTCGAGGCAGCGCTCGCTCTGCTCGGTGCGGCGGTCTCGGGTGCCGTACGAGCCGTCGTGTCATGGCTGCTGCAGAACAGCTCCGGCGACGCGTGACGGCCGGACGGACGCTCATCCCGGTGCCTGTCCTGGGAGCATCCCGGCAGAGCAGGCCCGGCCTGTCCCGGACGACGGAGGAAACACGTCGTACTTCACCGACCGTGACAGCCCATCGGCAGCGCTGCGAGCCCCCAGCCCGCGACGGATCCGGTCGGCAGTACGCTCCTGGGCCGCGTGCGACGGCGGCCGCCGTGGCCGAGAGCGGCACGGCGGCCGCGCCCGCCAGTGGTCCGTCGGCGGGCGCGCTGCTCACCGGCGCCCCCTCCAGCAACTCGCCGCCGTCCGCCCCCACGACTACGACACTGCCGCGGCCACGCTCGCCCTGCACGACCGCGCCCGCTACTCGGAATCCGAAACCGTCGTCCTGCCGCATGCCTGCCGGATCAAGGGCTGAAGAGCCTTTGTGCTGTGCTCCTCTCCCCCGCTCGGGGGAGAGGAGCACCCCCGTCTGCGGGATCCGCCCAAGGACGCTGTCTGGTTTGCTGAGGCGGTCGGCGACACCAGCCCACCAGCCACAGCACGACCACCTGCCTCCGCCATGGACCGCCTCCACCGATGCCGAACCAGCGCATCACAGTCGAGTCCTTGCCGACCTGCCTACGGGGATTCGACCGATCCACCTCAACTTTGCGGTGCAGTGTCCGCCCGGACGGCCCGAGCTCTCATCCGTGCCTCCGCTCCTTGACCGGAAGGAAAAACATGCCCGTACGCATGAAACTGATAGCGGCGATCGCTGTGGTGGTGACGGCGGCCCTGACCTTTCCCGCGGCGGCGGCTCCCGCCTCATCTTCCGCAAGAGCCGGTCACCGGCCCACCCAGAAGGCGATGGACGCGGCGGTGGGAGACGGCGTGCCCGGTGTGGTGGCTCAGGCGAAGGACCGGCAGGGCACCTGGAAAGCGGTGTCGGGAGTGGGGGACATCCGAACGGAAAAGCCGCGTTCGGTCCACGACCGTTACCGCGTGGGCAGCATCACCAAGACATTCGTCGCGACCGTCGTGCTCCAGCTGGAGGCCGAGGGGCAGCTATCCCTCGACGACACGGTGGAGCAGTGGCTGCCGGGCCTGGTCCTCGGCCACGGCCACGACGGCCGCAGCATCACCCTGTGGCAACTCCTCAACCACACGAGCGGCATCTACGACTACAGAGCCGACGAGACCTTCCGGCGCACGTACGCCCTGAAGGACGGGTTCTTCGAGCACCGCTACGACACCCTGAGCCCCTACCGGCTCATACAGGTCGCCATGCGGCATGAGCCCGACTTCGCGCCCGGCACGTCCTGGAACTACTCCAACACCAACTACGTCCTGGCGGGCCTGGTCGTCGAGAAGGCCACCGGCAACCCGTACGGCGACGAGATCCGCCACCGCATCATCGAGCCCTTGAACCTGCACGCCACCACCGTCCCCGGCACTTCCACGAAAATGCCGCACCCCAGCAGCCGCGCCTACGGAAAACTGGCCGATACCGACACCGGCCCCACGTACGACGTCACCGAGATCAATCCCTCCGTGGCCCATGCCGCAGGCGAAATGATCTCCGACTCCGGCGATCTGAACCGCTTCTACTCGGCCCTGCTGACAGGCGAACTGCTCCCGGCACAGCAGCTTGCCGCAATGAAGACCACGGTCGAGGAAGGCATGCCTCCTCACATGGGTTATGGATTGGGCATCATGAAACTCGAACTCGACTGCGGGCTCACCGTCTGGGGCCACAGCGGCAGCATCCGCGGCTCGTCCTCGGCGGCAGTCACAACGGAGGACGGCCGTCACATGCTCGCCCTCAACTTCAACAACGACTGGTCGGGCGACAGCCGGGCGGTGATCGAGGCCGAGTTCTGCGGCAGTTGAGCCTGTGCGATGCCGTGATCAACCGGCTGTTCGCAGGAGGTCCTCGAGCCAGATCATCGAGGCGCGGAGTTCGAGGCCGACGAGGTGGCTCCCGGGTGTCCTGTCGAAGCGGATGGCGATGCCGCGCCGACCTGACTCCAGGGAACCCGCACTCGCTCAGGAGACGCCCGGATCTCCTGACAGCCGCTTCGGGCAACCCATGGCGAGGCGTGCGGACCTCCTGCTGACCGCGTACAGCCGCAACGACCGAGCATCGGCGTTTCGGCCAACTCATCTCCACCCGCCCGCTCTTGCGCGGCAAGGATCGGTGCACCGCACAGTTTCGAACAACCGCGGAATTCCGGTGCGCGAAAGCCGTCCGAAAGAACACGTGCTCGAAATGGCGGCGACGTCGTTGGACATGCCGACGCCACCGCGCCTCCGGGAGGAAACACATTGACGCAGGCCGAACCAAGCAGCGACGAGACCGCGAACCCACCGAAGGACGCCGCGACGGCCACGACCGGCATCTCGGACGCCAAGCGGGAGCTGCACAGCGGCCGACCCCCCTACGACGACTCCCACGTCCGCACGGTGACAACCGATGGGACCGCCTCGGCAAAGGCGCCCTCCGGGACCGTACTGAACGTGGTCGGCGCCCATCTCCACCTGGAGCACGACGGTCTAGTGCTGCTGGGCCTGCGGCACCTCGACTCGGCGTACGCCGGCGGCTCCTGGCACGTGCTCGCCGGCCATTGCGAGGCGGAAGCCGCGACCGCATGCCTCGTGCGGGAAGCGTACGAGGAGGCCGGGCTGGTGATCGACCCGGCCGACGTCGACCTGGTCCACACCGTGCACATGCGGGAGCGGCCCGCGGACCCGCCCCGCATCCAGCTCTTCTTCCGAGCTCGCCGCTGGGAGGGCGCGCCTCAGCTGCGGGAGCCCGACAAGTGCGTCGCCTGGCAGTGGTGGAGCGCCGAGGACCTGCCCGAGCCGATCGTCCCCTACACCCGCGCCGCGATCGAAGCCGTCCGGGCCGGACGATGCGCCTACACCGAACTGGGGTGGGAGCGATGACCGGCTTCGACGCCGTGGGCGCGGCGTACACCGACCACTCCGACGGCGCGCGGGGCCGGCTCCGTCACGACCTGATCGAACGCCGGCCCGTCGCCGAACTCCCGGGCCGGCCGGTCCGCGTCCTGGACGTCGGCTGCGGCGGCGGGCACGACACAGCGTTCGATCCGCCAGCAGCTCTGCCCGCCCGAGCTGCGGTCCCGCGCGCAGCAGACCTCCGTCTGGCTGGTCACCGGCTTGCGGCCGGCCGCTGCCCTGACCGCCGGCGGTGTCGCCGCCGCCTTCTCGGTGCACGCGGCGCTGCGCGCCGGAACCGCGCTCCACCTCGTCCCGGCCGTTCTGCTGTGGTGCTCCCCCGTCCGGCGCCTTTCCGCCATGCCCACACCCGACCCCGCGAAGGACGGCCTTCATGCCCTTCGATCTCCAGGCCGCCGACACGAGCAGCCTGGGCGCCGTCTTGGTCGACCGCCTCACCTCCGCGGGCGTGCCCACCGACCCCCACCTGCGCGCCGCCCGCGGCGACCCCGAGCTGGTGGAGCGCGGCCGTCGCGCCCTGGCCCGGCTCCGCGCCGCACAGCACCCTGACCAGTACCGCTACCTACGCACGAGGAGCAGCACGTTGACGTACACCGCCCGCGACCAGTGGGAGCAGCACTTCAGCGACGGCAAGGGGTTCCGGCAGGTCGGTGAGCGCGAGCGGGAGCTCCTCGCCGAACACACCCCTGCCCCGGAC
The DNA here is from genome assembly GCF_039533365.1 of Streptomyces glaucus. Lineage (NCBI taxonomy): Bacteria > Bacillati > Actinomycetota > Actinomycetes > Kitasatosporales > Streptomycetaceae > Streptomyces > Streptomyces glaucus. The sequence goes on along the minus strand of NZ_BAAATK010000004.1, from coordinate 190,330 downwards.
AGCGGCGGCCGGGCGCTCGACGTGGGATGCGGCACCGGTGAGCTGGCCGCCTGCCTCGCCTCCCTCGGCTACACCGTGGACGCCGTCGACTTCGCCGGCAGTGCGCTCGCCCGGGCCCGCGCAGAGCACGCCGGCGTCGAGGGCGTGCGGTGGCTGCAGCTGGACATCGAGCGCGACGACCCGGCCCTGTTGCACGAAGAGGGGTACGACCTGGTCGTCATGCGCCTGATGTACCCCTTCCTGAGGGACCGTGGCCGCGTCCTTCACGGGCTGGGTGAGCGGCTGCGGGACGGCGGCGCTCTCGTCGTCATCACCCCGGTGGCGAAGAACACGCCCGAGGAGCGGCGCGGCATCGCCTTGGACGAGGACGAGATCGCGCTCATCGGTGCCGGTTGGGAGACGATGGAGCGGCTGGACGCGGACGGTCCGGCCTTCCTGGTCCTGCGCGGCCCCTGCCATGCCGGCACCCGGGCCGTCGAGAAGAGGCCGACCACCGCCCATGCGCTGACCGGCGCCCTCGCTGTCGTCACCGACGACGCCGGCCGGGTCCTGCTCGGCCGCTCCCGCCGTGGCATGCTCGAGCTTCCCGGCGGCAAGACCTGCGGCCCGGAAGGCTTCGCCGCCGCGGCGGTCCGCGAACTCGCCGAAGAGACGGGCCTGGTCGCCGACCCGGCGGGCGCCCATGTGGTGACGGTGCTGGTCGACGACAGTCATGGCATTCCGCGGCTCACGGCCGTCGTCCGCATCACCGCGTGGACGGGAACCCTGACCAACCGGGAACCGGAGCTGTTCGCCCGCTGGGAGTTCTTCGACCTGCACGTTCTCGCCTGTGTCGGAGACGTGTTCGTCCCCGCCGCGTCCGCGTTGGATGCCCTGTGGCCCGGCGTCATCCCGGACCTGCCGCCCGTGGTCTCCTACCCGATCGCCGCCGACCGGCCGGCCGTGCCGGGTGAGCCTGCCGAGGCCGTCCGGCTGCGCGAGGCGATGGCCCGGACGGTCATCGACGGCGGCTGGGCCTCGTCCGAGCCCGTCCGTGACGCGCTGCGGACCGTGCCCCGCCACCGTTTCGCCCCGGAAGCGAACCCGGCGGCCGTGTACGACGGCGGCGACCGGGCCGTCGTCACCCGCCGCGACGAGGCCGGGACGGCGATCAGTTCGGTGTCCGCGGCCTGGCTCCAAGCCGACATGATCGAGAGCCTGCGTCTTCGGCCGAGCGCGATCGTGTTCGAGGCAGGATCCGGTGGCTACAACGCCGAGCTGATCGCTCACGTCGCCGGGCCCGAAGGGCGGGTGGTGACCGTCGACATCGACCCGTGGGTCGTGCGCCGCACCCGCGCCTTCACCAGGGAGGCCGGCAGCGGACGTGTCACCGCCGTCGAAGCCGACGCCGCCCTCGGCGCGCCCGCCCATCTCGTGCCCCGCGGCGGCTTCGACGGCAGCGTGATCACCTACGACTGCTGGGACATCGCCCCGGCCTGGCGCGAGCAGCTGGCCGAAGGGGGGCGCCTGGTCCTGCCGCTGGAGATGGGCGGCTACACCCGGGCGATCGCGTTGGAGCGGCGCGGCGAGGTGCTGCACGCGCGCCGCTTCACCTACTGCGGCTTCGTCCGCGACCAGGGGCAGCAGGCCCGCGCCGTCCCGGTCGTCCCCCTTCTCGACGGCGGGCTGACACTGCGCTTCGACGACGGCGCCGCCGCCGGCACGAAGGGGCTGGAGGAGGCACTGCGCGGCCGGCGGCACGAGGTCGCCACCGGCATCACCATGGGGGCGGGCGCCTCCTTCGGCTCCCTGCAGCTGTACGCGGCCACCACCCTGCCGGCCTTCTGCCGCCTGCACGCCCACCAGGACACGGGCATCGCCGCCCTCTCGAAGGACCGCGACGCACCAGCTGTCCTCGGGGACGCCTCGCTCGCCTACCTGATCCACGTCCCGACCCGGCACGGCGAGCGCCCGGAGGACAAAGAGTGGGAATGGGTCGTGCACGCCTTCGGCGAGCAGGGCCCGCAGCTCGCCGAGCAGCTCGCGGCCACGGTCCGGGCCTGGGACCGCCATGTCCGCGCCGACGACAACGACCAGCACGCCGATCCCGTCCTGACCGTCCACCCGGCCGGTACACCCGACCATCTGCTGCCCGCCGGGGACGTCCTGGACAAGGAGCACTCCCGGCTGGTGTTCCGGTGGCCGGGCCGCAACGGACGCCTCCCGGCCTCTGCCCGGTGCACCGACACGGTCGCCGCGACCACGGAAGAGGCATGATCGTCTGGCTGAACGGGCCGTTCGGCGAGCGCCGGGACGGAGCCGGGCAGGCCCTCGAGTCCGTCGCAGACGAGCATGCGCATGTCCTCGACGCCCCGGTTCCCGATCCCGGTCAGGGCCTGGAGCCGGTACTTGGCGCCTTCGCCGCCGCCGGCCCACGGACCGGGAATCTCGCGCGTGCCGTCCACCGTGACCGCCAGGGCGACGTGGATCGGCCGGTTCGCCACCTGCCCGTCGCGCACCTTCACGTGCACGCAGTCGATGAAGATCACCGGATGGACCGGGTCCAGCGGCCGGTTCTGCCGCTCGGCCATCTTGTCCATGACCTTGTCGGTGGTGGTCGGCGGGGTCTGCTCGGACACGCTCGCGCCGTAGACCCCGGCCAGGCGGGCGGAGATGTCACCGTGCGTCAGACCACGCGCGGACAGCGACAGGACCATGGAGGGCTGTGGGACGTGTGAGGAGGAGGCCTCAAGCGGGCAGCTTCGTGTCGATGACGAAGCTGATCTCGATGACCTGGCCGGGCAGGGTCAGTTCAGTGACGCCCAGGACCGTGCTGGCCGGGCGGTGGTCGCCGAAGTACGCCAGGTTGCCCTCCGCCGTCGCCGCGGCGTTCTGCCGCAGGTTCACCACGTACAGGGTCTGCGAGACGATCTGGTTCCGGGTGGCGCCGTAGTGGTCCAGGACCTTGTCCATGTTGGCGTAGGTCTGCTTGAGCTGGGCGGCGAAGTCGCCCGCGTAGAGGAACTCGCCCGCCTCGTCGAATGAGAGCTGTCCGGAGACGTGGATCAGCTCGCCGCACTTGATCGCCTGCGAGTAGCCGAAGTCGCTCTCGGCCGGCACGTCGTAGTGGAAGACATCAATGGTGGCCATGGTGCTCGCCCTTCTGGTTCGCTCTCTTGTGGTTACTCGGAAACTGTAGGAGAGTGACGGCTGACCTGGAAGAACGCACTTTTCGGTGACTGGGGAACCTGATGGTGACCAAACAACTGCTCAAGGGCCTGCCCGAGGACGCTGACCTGCGGCGCGCGGACTCCCTGGCACGGGAGATCTTCTCGGACATCGCCAACAAGTGGGCGCTCCTGATCATCGAGGCGCTCGGCGAGCGCACCCTGCGCTTCAGCGAGCTGCGCGACGAGGTCGAGGGCGTCAGCCACAAGATGCTCACCCAGAACCTGCGCATGCTGGAGCGCAATGGCCTGGTCGACCGGAAGGTGCACCCCACCGTGCCACCGCGAGTCGAGTACACCCTCACCGAGCCGGGCCGGGCCCTGCGCACCGCGGTCGACGTCATATGCGGCTGGACCCACCAGCACCTCGGTCACATCGAGAGTGCGCGCGACCGTTTCGACGCCTGACGGACACACAGCGGCACCCTCGCGCGCCACCCTGATCCATCTCACGTTGGCGGTCGCCAACGTGGCCCGCGCTTCGCCTGATCAGGCCACCGGGTCATCCTGTGCCGCAGGTTCGGAGACAGACATCTCACGGGCGGCGGGCCGTCCCGTGCACTGCTGCTGTCTCCCGTGGACGTCCACGATCCTCAAGAACACCGGCTGCTGCCCGAACCGGCAGGCGAACGCTGCTGTTTGAAGTGGACGAAGCCAGGCCTGAGCAGGAAGACACGGGGTCGGCACGAGGCCGGTTGCGGCGCCGGCCACTTCCTTCAGGGGACCTCCGCGGGAAGCACCGGCCCGGTTCCGCCGGGTCCCCGGGCCGCACCGGCCGTGCAGTCGACGGGCCGGCACGTGTCCCCGCTCTTCGTCCTCGTGCCGGCGAGGGCGACCTGGTCGGCGGTGGCGCCCTGTCCGGAGGCGGCGGTGAATACGTCAGTGACGGAGGTGCCGGCGACGACGCCGGCCACCAGACCGCCGGCGGGTACGGCGCTGATCAGGGACCAAGGCGTTGCGGGGCTGGCCGTGGCGTTCGTGCTGTCGCTGTTGGCGGGCGTGCTGCCGGCCGTGCGCGGTCCGTCGGGAGCACCGGAGGCCGGCTCTGTCCGCAGTTCCGTGAGCCCTGTTCAGAACGACCGGTAGATCCCCTCGGGATCATCGTGAGCCCACGCGGCGTACTCCTCGAAGCCCAGGTTGCCGATGCTCAGGTTCGCGTGGATGTCGTGGACCCCTGCGGGGACGGTGCGGAACTCACGGCCGAACTCGGTCAGCTGCTCGTAGTCCTCGTCGTCCACGCACTCCTCCCGCGTCAGCGTGGTGACCGCCAGCAACGCGTGACTCCCGGCCTGCATGGTTGTCCGGTCAGCGAGGAAGACAACGGCCAGGTTCTCGTCGGCGCGGACCGCATTCAACACCTCGTCAACGGTCGCTCCTGCCCAGGCCGGATCGTCGACGAAGTGCACGTGCGCCTCGTACGGCCTGTCCCCCCAGGGCTCCATCAGCGCCGCCGTCACCTCCTGCCACGCCTGGTCGTCGTGGTAGTAGGTCCTGACGACCAGGACGTCGAACGCATCACGGCCGGTGACGGCGGGCAACGCTCTCATGGATCCTTCTCCCGGTGACGATCGGTGAGCCGTGCCCGACTGTCTCACGGACCGTTTTCGAGGATGCGGGCCCGTAGCAGTTCGAACGGGGCTCGGCCCTGCATTGTCCTCTTGAGTGTTTTCACTCGGTTCATGTGTCCTTCGACGACGCCGAAGCTCCAGGGGAGGGTGGGTCCGGCGGTGACGGCGTCGAGGTCCTGGCGGAGGAAGCCGGCGAAGCCCTTCATGGGCTTCGGTGCGTTCTGTCCGGCCTGCCGGATCCACTCCAGCAAGAGGTGTCCGCGCTGGTGGCGGACCAGGTCGGCGAAGGCTCGGGCGAGGTCGCAGGCCCGGGTGATGTCCGGGCAGGCGAGCCGGACCTGAAGAAGGCGCTCGTTCTGGCCGTCGGTGGGGAGCTCGCGGGCCCGCATGGTCCAGGAGGTGATCCTGCGAGGGCCGGGGATGTCGGCCCGCACCGGTTCGGCGGTGCCCGCGCGCAAGGCGGCGAGGTGTTTGCGGACGACCTGGCGGCTGCCGCGGCAGCCGCGGGCCTGGATCTCCAGGAACAGCCGGGTGCCGCCGACCTGTCCCTGCGCCTCGGTGAAGCGGGCGCTCGGGTATGTCTCGAACGGCTCCAGCACGCCGTTGGGCCGACGTTCGCGGGCGGAGGCGAGCAACTGGTCGAGGCCGGTGTCGCGGAAGCGGCGGACACGACCCGGCCGGCCTCGACGTCGACCAGCACGGTGCCGTGGGCGCAGCCCTTGCGGAAGGCGAACTCGTCCGCCCCCGGCACCCGCGGGGCACGGTCCGGCACCGCCGGCGTCGCCAGCAGCCCGAGCAGCCGCGTCCGGCCCGCAGCCGGCCGCACCCGGCGGCACAGCCGGGCGGCAGGACGGCCGCCGAGCTCGATCGCGATGACCGGTGATCGCGGGCAGGGCGATGTCAGCTCTCGGGCTGTGCCTGTGCCGGTGGGGCGGTCACGGAGAGGGTCCGCAGATCGTCGAAGGCTTGAAGGAGATGCGCGTCCAAGCTCTGTGAGGGGTCGTCGATCCAGGCTTGGGCCGCGTGGTGAAAGGCGGCCCAGCCGGTGTGAGCAGCCAGGCCGGCCAGCCGGTCGGCGACACCGCGCTGCCGTAGCGCCTCCGCTACGGCTTCAGTGAGCGACGCGGCCTTGGCCAAATCGCGTTCGCGGAGTGCTGGTGTCACCGCGATGATCGCCAGTCGCGGTTCGGAGAACGGGCGGTTCTCCTCAAGGATCCGTCCGGCCTTCCGGAAGGCGCGGAGCAGCACCTCGAGAGGCTGCAGACCGTCGGGTGCTTCGGCCACCGCCTGCGTCAGCGTGGCGCGCAGGTCGGCTTCGCCGTCGAAGAGCACCTCGCGCTTGTCCGGGAAGTGCCGGAAGAACGTGCGCTCGTTGACGCCGGCGCGGGCGGCGATCTCAGCCGTGGTGGTCTGGTCGAACCCGCGTTCCCGGTACAGCTCCAGGGCCGCCTGCTGAAGGCGGCGGCGCGCTTCTGCTCCGCTCCGTGGCACCCTCCGAGGATACCGCATGTGCCAGTGACTGACGCCACTTGACGTCAGTCACTGACACTACTTAACGTCAGTGACTGACGCTACATAGCGCCAGTGACTGGCGCCAAACGGGAGGGTGTCCCATGCATGTATTTGTCACCGGCGGTTCCGGCCAGACCGGCCCCGCCGTCGTCGCCGAGCTCATCGCGGCCGGCCACACCGTCACCGGTCTGGCACGCTCGGATGCCGCCGCCGCCCGACTGGAGTCACTGGGGGCCACACCGCACCGCGGATCCCTGGACGACCTCGACAGCCTGCGCAGCGGCGCCGAAGCCGCCGACGGGGTCGTGCACATGGCCTACGGTGGCGACTTCTCCGACCCCGACGACATGATGAGGCGCGACCGGACCGCGATCGAGGCGCTCGGCCGGCCGTTGGAACACTCGGGCAAGCCGCTCGTCATCACCTCCGGCACCCTGGTCATGCCCGCCGGCCGGGAGACCACCGAGAAGGACGAGCCCGACACGGCCGGGATCGCCGCCTTCCGCATCGCCGGTGAGCGAGCGTGCCTGGGCTTCGCCGCCAGAGGAGTGCGCGCGAGCGTGGTCCGCCTCGCTCCCACCGTCCACGGTCCCGAAGACCGCGGTTTCATCCCCATGCTCATCGCCACCGCGCGAAAGACCGGCGTGTCGGCCTACGTCGGCGACGGCACCAACCGGTGGCCTGCCGTGCACCGGCTCGACGCGGCGGTCCTGTTCCGCCTCGCACTGGAGAAGGCACCCGCAGGCAGCGTGCTGCACGGAGTGGCCGAAAGCGGCGTCACCCTGAAGAGCATCGCGGAGACCATCGCCCGGGGCCTGGATCTGCCCACGGTCTCGCTGACCCCCGCCGAGGCCGCCACGCACTTCGTGAGCCCGTTCATGGCCACCGCCTACGGCTTCGACGGGCCTGTCTCGAGCACTCACACCCAGGAGCTGCTCGGCTGGTCGCCCACCCACCCGACCCTGCTCGAAGACCTGGAGCACGGCGATTACCTGACCAAGCCGGCCGCCTGACCCTCTCATGAGCGACACCGCAAACGCCCTCCACAGGCCGGTCCGTCTCCTCCCGAGACGCCGGCAGGGCGTGCTCCTGCGGTCGCGCCGCCCGCCTGGGCGCACACCCCCGGGCGGTGGTGTGCCCAGGTCATGGCCGAACGTCGCGCGTGTCCCAGTGATCTGTCCGATGCCCGCCGGGCGTTGACCGAGCCGGTGGTGAGCGCCTGGCGGGCCGAGCGGCGCCGGCACGCCCTGAACATCGGCCGCCGGACAGGGCACGGGCGCGGCGAAGAGGATCGTGGGCCGCAGGCGGAGCATCGTCACCGACACCCTCGGCCTGCTGCCGGCGACAGGGTGAAACGCTCCGGGTCCGATGGAGGCTCGATTCCTGAGAGAGGATCGAGTCATGACCCGCCCTTCCCCTCGTCCTGCCGAGCTTCGTGAGCGTGCGGTGCGCACAGTCACGGAGGTCCGCCCCGACTACCCGACCGAGTGGGCCGCCCTGAAGGCGGTCGCCGCGAAGCTGGGCATCGGTTCCGCCGAGACGGCGCGGACGTGGGTCCGCAAGGCCCAGGTCGACAACATCGGCGTGGACGCCGTGCGAGAGGTCCGGCGGCAGCCGCACCGCGAGGGCATCCCCGCGGCCCGCCGCACGGCCGCCCCACTGATGCGCGACCTCGGCCTCGAAGGTGCCCGACGCGGGAGGAAGATCCGTACCACCAGCCGCGACGACGGCCATGAGCGCACCTCTGACCTGCTGGAACGCGACTTCACCGCGTCCCGTCCGAACGAGCGGCGGGTCGCCGGCTTCACCGGTGTCTCCACCTGGTCCGGCATCGTCTACGTCGCCTTCCTCGGGGACGTGTTCTCCCGGACGATCGCCGGCCGGCCGGCCACCACCAGCAAGCGGTCCAAGCTCGTCCTCGACGCCCTCGACGCCCTCGACGCCCTCGACAAGGAGACGGGAGGGTTTTCTGTGACAACCGGCGCGCTGCCGTGACTGCGTGGTGGCCGCGGGTTTTCCGTCCCGTTCTGTGCCGGGCGCCGGCTTCGCGCAGGGCGCGACCCAGTAGTCCTCGCCGAGGGGGCTAACGTGAGGGTGAGGGGTGATGGGAGGTAGTCGGTGAGCAAGTGGGCACGGTGTTTCCATCCGTCGCGGCAGGCACGGGCGCGGCTGGTGTGCTTTCCGCATGCGGGAGGTTCGGCGAGCGCGTACCACCTGCTGTCGGCGGGCTTGGCGGAGGCCGGCGTACAGGCGCTGGCCGTGCAGTACCCGGGCCGGCAGGACCGGTACCGGGAGGCGTGTGCCGAGCGGGTGGAGATCATCGTGGACGCCGTGCTGCGGGAGGTGTCGGCCGCGTACGGCGACGGTCTGCCGCTCGGGCTCTTCGGGCACAGCATGGGGGCGGTGCCGGCGTTCGAGACGGCGCGCCGGCTGGAGAAGGAGGGCCGGGGGCCCGTCGCGCTCTTCGTGTCGGGACGTCAGGCGCCGTCGCTGCCCTGGCCCCCGCCGGGCATGCCGTCGCTTCGGGACGCGGACGACGACGTGCTGGTGCGGGAGCTGAAACTGCTGTCCGGCGACACGGCGGCGGCCCTGGAACACCCGGCGCTGCTGCGCCTCGCCCTGCCGGCGCTGCGTGCGGACTACCGGATGCTCGAGAACTACGCGTACGCACCGGGCCCCCGGCTGTCCTGCCCCGTCGTCGCGCTGGCCGGTGACCGGGATCCGCAGGTGGCCGTCGACACCGTCGCCCGGTGGGAAGAGGAGACACAGGCCGAATTCGAACTGCGGGTCCTGCCCGGTGGCCACTTCTTCGTCGACGAGCAGCTCCCCCAGGTGCTGAAGACGATCACCTCACGGATATGAGCCCGGTGCCGCCGCGTCACGGACGCGGCGGCACCGGGCTCTTCGGTGGCTACTCAGCCGAGGCGGGAGTTCGCGTCAGGATGTCGACCAGCGGCCGGTCGGCTGCGAGGGCTTCGACGACCTGCTCCAGCCGCTCGGCCAGGTGCTCGACCCGGGCGGCGTCGAACAGTTCGGAGTCGTAGGTCACCGCGATTTCCATGCCGCCGTCGGCGGTGCGGTCGAACACGAACTGAAGGTCGGCCTCCTTGGCGCGGCGGGGCAGCTCCAGCCGCTCGAACTCCAGCCGGTGCCGGCCCGGGCCGGACGCTTCGGCTGCCTCCGCCAGGTCCATGGCCACCATCACGTCGAAGACGGGGCTGCGGTCCGGGCCGCGCTCCCAGCCCAGGTCCCGCATCGTCCACTCGTACGGGTACTCCTCGTGCTGGAAGGCGCGCAGCACGTCCCGCTGGGCGGTGCGCAGGACCGAGCCGGCGGTGTCGTCGGGCTCCAGCCGGGTGCGCAGAGGCACGGTGTTGATGTAGAAGCCGATCTGGTTCTCGAACTCGAGGCGGTTGCGGCCGCGCGTGTAGGTGCCGACAGTGATGTCGGTGCGGCCGGTCTCGGCTGCCAGCAGCAGGCTGACCGCTGTCTTGGCGACGACGAACTCGGTCACCGCGTGGGCGCTCGCCAGGTCCGCGAGGCGCGAGGCCAGCTGGGGCACCGTGCGGCGCACCCGGCCCCCCGGGAAGGAGGTGCGCGCCGGTCGCGGCCGGTCCGTGGTCAGGTCCAGGACGGAACCGGCGCCCGCCAGTTCGGCCGTCCAGAACCGGCGGTGCTCCTCCTCCCGCTCCCCCGTCATACGGGCGTTGCGCCACTGGGCCGTGTCCTTGTACTGGACCGGGAGCGGTTCGAGTTGCGTGTCGCGATCGTCGACCAGGGCGTCGTACAGCGTCAGCCAGTCCTCGGTCAGTACGTCCACGGTCCGGCCGTCGGAGACCAGTTGGTGCATGGACGTCACCAGCAGCCAGTTCTCGTCCGTACGCAGCAGGTCGGCGCGGATCAGCGGCTCGTCGGCAACGGAGAAGGCCACGCGGATCCGGTCCTCGGCGAACCGGCGGGCCTCGGCGGCCGGCCGGCCGGTGAGGTCGTGGAGAGCGAACGGCAGCGGCAGCGCGCCCGGTTCGTGGACGATCTGCGTCCACCGGCCGTCCCGCCGGGCGAACGTGGTGCGCAGTGCCTCGTGCCGTTCGACGAGCCGGGCGAAGCCGCGCTCCAGGGCGGCCGGGTCCACGTCGCCGGTCAGCCGGTACAGGTCGTTGCGGTGGAACGCGTCGGGCCGGCTGTAGGTCTCCTCGGCGCGCAGCAGCAGGGTCTGGGTGTGCGCGACGGGGTAGCTGCCCGGGCCGCCGAGGCTGACGATCGCCTCGTCGTCGCCCTCCGCGTGCTGCAGGGCGGCGGCCAGCGCGGCGATGGTCGGCTGCGCGAACAGGACCTCCAGGTCGAGGGCCACGCCCAGGCGGCTGCGGATCCGGGACAGCACCTGGATGGCCCGCAGCGAGTTGCCGCCGATCTCGAAGAACGGCTCGGTGACGCCGACCTCCTCGGTGTCGAGCACCTCGCGCCAGATGTCGGCGAGCACCCGCTCCGCCTCGGTGCGCGGCGCGACCGCCCCGCTGGTGTGCCCGCTCGGCAGCTCGCGGCGCGCGAGGGACTTGCGGTCGACCTTGCCGTTGGAGGTCAGCGGCATGCCGTCGATCTCGACGAAGTCTCCCGGCACCATGTGGTGGGGCAGTTCGCGGTGCAGCCGGGTGCGGCATTCGGCGACCGTGGTGCCCGGCTCCAGGACCACGTAGGCGCACAGCCGGTCCTTGGCGCCTGCGCGCACGACGACCGCGGCGGCCTTCACTCCTGGGCAGGCGTCCACGCGGCGCTCGATCTCGCCGAGGTCGATGCGGAAGCCCCTCACCTTCACCTGGCTGTCCGTGCGGCCCAGGTACTCCAGGGTGCCCGCAGCGGTCCAACGGCCCGCGTCACCGGTGCGGTACATGCGCCGTTCCGGCTGGAACGGGTCCCGCAGGAACACACGGGCGGTCTGCTCGGGCGCGTTGAGGTAGCCGCGGCTGACGCCGATGCCGGAAACGTAGATCTCGCCCTTCATCCCCTGCGGGCAGACCCGCAGATGCTCGTCCAGGACGTAGATCAGCGTGTTGTGGACGGGCTTGCCCAGGGGCACGGTGTCCGTGGTGACGGGCTCGGCCATCACGTGGTGCGTGACGTCGTCGGACGCCTCGGTGGGACCGTAGGCGTTGACGACCGGGACGTGCGGGTAGTGGGTCAGCCAGCGGTTGACCGAGCGGGGCAGGACGGCCTCGCCGGTCACCATCAGATGGGTCAGGGCGGACAGGTCGAAGTGGCGGCCGGCCCGCGCCCAGGTGTCGAGCATGGTGTCGAGGTAGGAGGGGACGACCTCCAGGACGGTGATGCCGTCGGCGTCGACGCGTTCACCGAAACGCACCGGATCGAGTTGCAGCGCGGCGTCGTAGATCACCGTCTTTCCGCCGACGTGGAGCGCCGCGAACATCTGCCACACCGAGATGTCGAAACTGTTCGACGCGTTCTGCGCCACGACGCTGTGCTCGTTCAGCGCCAGGTCGTCGATCTTGGAGTGCAGGTGGTTGAGCATGCCCAGGTGCTCGACCATCACGCCCTTGGGCACACCGGTCGAGCCCGACGTGTAGATGACGTAGGACATCGCCGAGTCGTCGGTGGTGATGCCCGGGTCGTCGCTGTCGAGTCCGGCGCCGGTGGTGCCGGTCAGCTCCACCACGGTGCGCCCGTCGCCGATGTGACCGCGCAGTTCGGCCGATATCCGGTTCGGGTCGAGGGCGACGACGCGTACCTGGGAGGACTCCAGCATCGACGTCACGTACGACGGCGGGTAGCCCGGGTCGACCGGCATGTAGGCGGCCCCGCACTTCCACAGCGCGAGGATCGACTCGACGGTGAGGAGGGAGCGGTCCATCACCAGGGCCACGACTTCCTCGGTCCGCACGTGCAGTTCGTCCCGGAAGTAGCGGGCGAGCCGGTTGGCACGGGCGTTGAGCTCGGCGTAGGTCCGCTGTTCGGAGCCGGCCACGAGGCAGACGCGGTCCGGGTGCGTGCGCGCGAACCGTTCGACCGCCGCATGGATCTTCAGCGAGGCGTCGAAGTCGAACGTGTGCGCACCGATGGTGCGTACCCGCTGCTCCTCCTCCCGCGTCAGCAGCGGAAGTCGCCGCAGTGGCGCGTCCGGGCGCTCCAGGACGGCCGTGAGCAGGCCGGTGAAGGAGTCCCACAGCTGGTCGACGGTGCGCGTGTCGAACAGGCGGGTGTCGAAGCGGATGGCCGCCTCCAGGGTGCCGGCCTGCTCGGCGAGCATGATGTTCAGCGGGAACACGCTGGTCCGGAGGGTGACGTCCAGGGGGGTGACGCGCAGGCGGTCACTGGCCATCGCGTGGAGGGCCTGCTCGCCGTCGCCGGCGAACTGCTCGAACTCGATGAGTACGTCGAACAGGTGCGAGGCGTGGGTGAGCCCGCGCCGCTGGAGGTCCTGGACGAGCTCCTCGTAGGGGTGGTCGCCGTGCCGGGCGCCTTCCGTGAACCGGGCGCGGGTCTGGGCGACCATGTCCCGGAAGCCGGCCTCGTCGTCCACCTGGAGCCGCAGCGGCAGGGTGCGGACCAGCATGCCGACGAGTTGTTCGGTGCTCTGCCTGCCGCGACCGCTCAGCGAGGTGCCGAGGACCAGGTCGCCCTCGTCGGTGTAGCGGGCGAGCAGCGCCGCGAAGGCGCTGACGACCGAGGTGAACACCGTGCCGCCCTCGGCCCTGGCGAACTGCTTCAGCCTCTCCCACAGCCGGGCGGGCAACGCGTAGTCACGGTAGGCGCCGCTGAACGCCTCTCCCCCGACTCCGGAGCGGACGGGCAGGTCGATCGCCGCGGGCACGTCCGCGTACTGCTCCCGCCAGTAGGCCGACGCCGTTGCCCGGCGCTCGTCGGCGCGCTGCTTCTCCTGGATGTGGTGGTGGCGGTAGTCGGCCTCGACCGGGGGCAGGTCGAGCGGTGCGCCGTTCGCGAAGGCGGCGTAGAACGCGGACAGGTCGCGGACCAGCAGCTCCAGTGACCAGCCGTCGGCCACGATGTGGTGCGTGCTCAGCGTCAGGACGTGCTCGTCGCCGCCGAAGGTGGCCAGTTGCGCGCGGACGAGGGGGCCGGTGGCCAGGTCGAAGGGGGTCGACGCGAAGGGGCGCACGGCTTCCGCGATGCGGGCGTCGTCCGGACGGGGGCCGCCGAACCGCTCCAGGACGAGTGGCGCGATGAAGCCCTCGGCGGCGGTGGTGGCCTGGGTGAGCCCGCCGTCGGTGAAGGCGAAGGTGGTGCGCAGCGCGTCGTGCCGCTGGGCCAGTGCGTCCAGGGCGCGCCGCAGGGCGTCCGTGTCCACGTGTCCGTCGAGGCGGAAGCTGCGGGTCAGGTTGAAGGCGGCGGAACCTCCCTCGAACTGGGAGGCGAGCCAGATGTTCAGCTGGGCGGGGGAAGCGGGGTACGGCTCCGTCGAGGGGGCCGTCTCCCCGGCCGGGGCGACGGTCGCGGCGGGAACGGCCTTCTGGACGTAGTCCGCGAGCTGCTGGGGGTTCTCGTGATCGAAGATCGCGTACTCGTCCAGCTCGACACCGAACAGCCCGCTCAGCCGGCCCATGACCTGCATGGCGCTGATCGAATCACCACCCAGGTCGAAGAACGACGCGTCCGGCTTCAGCGACTCCAGCCCGAGCACATCCCGCCAGACCGCGGTCACCGCCTCCAGCGGTGTCGTCCCGTCGGCCTGCGCGGCGCCGGACGCCGGCAGGGCGGCCCGGACGTAGTCCGCGAGCTGCTGTGGGTTCTCGTGGTCGAAGATCGCGTACTCGTCCAGCTCGACACCGAACAGCCCGCTCAGCCGGCCCATGACCTGCATGGCGCTGATCGAATCACCACCCAGGTCGAAGAACGACGCGTCCGGCTTCAGCGACTCCAGCCCGAGCACATCCCGCCAGACCGCGGTCACCGCCTCCAGCGGTGTCGTCCCGTCGGCCTGCGCGGCGCCGGACGCCGTCTCGGTGACGCGGGTGCGGATCTTGTCGTCGGGGAGCCAGCAGCGGATGCGGTCGAACCGGTACGACGGCAGCTCGACACGGCGGCCCGGACCGGCGCAGGCGTCCCAGCGGCACCGGACGCCCGCCGTGTAGAGGGCGCCGAGGAAGCCGGCGAGTCCGGACTCGTCCACGGCCAGCACGTCATAGCCGTCGCCGGCCCGCTCGGTCAGCGCCCGGGAGATGGTGGACAGCGGTCCGGCCTCGATGAACAGCACGTGCTGCGTGCCGGTGAGCTTGCCGAGGAGCCGGTCGACGCGCTGGTCGAGGTCCGCGGGCACGGTCTGGTCCTCGCTCGCGGCGCGCCGCAGCGCTTCCGCCAGGTCGACGCGGCCGTTGGCGGCGTCCCAGGCGTGCTTCCCGGCGTTCTGGGCGACGACGTGCTCGAAGCCGAGACCGATGTGGCCCAACAGGCTCAGGAAAGCGAACTGGAACGCGAACTGCTCGTCCCGCACGCCGCACGCGGACCCGGCGTCCATGGCCTGCCGGTACCGCTCGTCGAAGTGCGGGTGTGCGGCACGCAGTTCGACGACCAGGCCGGGAGCGGCCTGGCTCACGCCGGATACCAGCAGTGCCGTCGTGACCGGCCCGGCGGGCTCGGCGGAGGCCGCCCGTTCCGCCGCGGCGGCGAGTGCCTCGGTGAGTTCGGTCAGGGTGCTCGCGGTGAGGGCGAGGCGGTGCGGGTGGTGGTCGCGGCCCGCGGTCAGGGTGTGGGCGACGTCCGCCGGGTCCAGGTCCGAACGGTCCTCGATCCAGTGCCGCAGTGCGTCGGCGTTGGCCCGGAGCGCCGTGGGGCTCTTCGCCGACAGCGGGACGAAGTACCGAGCCGCGGGGTTCCGCGCGCGGCCGGCCGCGGCAGGAGGCGCTTCCTCCAGGACGGCGTGCACGTTGGTGCCCATCACGCCGAACGCGCTGACGCCCGCCCGGCGTAAACCGGCGGCCGGTTCCCAGGGCGTGAGTTCCCGTGTGACGGACACGGCGGAGTTCGCGAAGTCGATCAGCGGGTTGAGTTCGGCGGCGTGCAGGCTCGGGAAAAGCTGCCGGGTACGCAGGGCGAGGACCGCCTTGATCAGGCCGACCAGGCCGGAGACGCTCCAGGTGTGGCCGATGTTGGACTTCACGGTGGACACGGCGACGAAGTTCTTCCGCTCGGTCACCCGCCCGAAGGCCAGATCGAGTCCTTCGATCTCGATCGGGTCGCCGAGTCGGGTGCCGGTGCCGTGGGCTTCGACGTAGGAGACGGTCGTCGGGTCGATGCCTGCCTTCCGCCAGGCCAGTTCGATGACCTCGGCCTGGGCGGCGCTGTCCGGAGCGGTCAGGGTGCTGGAGCGGGAGGCGCCGCTGTTGGCGGCGGTGCCCTTGATGACGGCGTGCACGGTGTCGCCGTCGCGCAGTGCCGCGTGGAGCGGCTTGAGCAGGACGGCGGCCACGGCCTCGCCCGAGCCGGTGCCGGAGGCGTCGGCGGAGAACGCGCGGGCCTTGCCGTCCGCCGAGCGGATGCCGATGTCCAGAGCGCCGGTCCTGTGGTCGGCCAGGACGTTGAGGCTGACTCCGCACGCCATGGCCAGCTCGCTCTCCCCGAGGATCAGGTCGTGCGCCGCCTGGTGCACGGCGAGCAGGCCGGAGGAGCAGGCCGAGTCGACCATGGCGGAGGTGCCGCGCAGACCGAAGAAGCGGGAGAGCCGCCCGGCCATGGCGGACACGTGGGTGCCCATCACCATGGTGGCTTCGGGATCGCGGGCCAACCGGTCGTACTCGATCTTCGTGTCCGCCACGTACACGGAACCGCGTACGCCGTCGAGCGACGCGGGGGCGTAGCCGGCGTTCTCGACCGCCTGATAGGCGGTCTGGAGCAGCAGCCGGTGCTCCGGCGCCATGTTCTGCGCCTCGCCCTTCGAGATGCCGAAGAAGGCGTGGTCGAAGGAGTCGATGTCGTCGAGGAAGCCGCAGAGTTGGTACTGCTCGTCCGCGGGAAGCGAGGTCCGGCCGATGCGGTCCGCGGTGAGCTCGCGGACACTGTCGCGGCCCTCGCGCAGGTTGCGCAGGAACTGCCGGACGTCGTCCGCCTCGGGCAGCCGGGCCGCCATGCCGATGATCGCGATGTCCCGGCCGGTGCCGCCGGTCCCGGCCGCCGAGGCGGGGCCGCCAGGGGTGCCGCTCGCGGTGATCTCAGAACTCATGCTCGGTGACCTCGTCTTCCGACTCGGAGGTGGTGGGCGCGACCAGCGCCGCTTGCCTGGCGATCGTGGGGTGGGCGAACAGCTGGGCGACCCGGAAGGTGCCGGGGAACCGCTCCTCCAGCAGCGCGTACAGGCGCAGCAGTTTCAGTGAGGTGCCGCCGAGTTCGAAGAAGTCGTCCTCGACTCCCGGCACGGCACGCTCGAGGACGGTCGTCCAGACGTCGCGGATGCGGCGTTCGGCCTCGGAGCGCGGGGGTGTCGCGGCCCTCGGCGGTTCCTCCCGGGCGAAGCGCGGCGCGGGCAGCGCCGCTCGGTCGGGCTTGCCGTTGGCGTTGGTGGGGATGCGCTCCAGGGTGATGTACTCGCCGGGCACCATGGCCCGCGGCAGCAGGCCCGTCAGATGGGCGCGCAGCGTCTCGGCCAGCGCCCGGCCGTCCCGGCCCGGGCCCTCGGGGACGACGTAGGCCACCAGGTGGGCCTCGCCGTTCTCGTCCTTGTGGGCGATGACGATGCCGGTGGCCACGGCCGGGTGACCGGTCAGGGCGTTCTCCACCTCGGCCGGCTGGATGCGCACTCCGTTGATCTTCACCTGGTGATCGGCGCGGCCGAGGATCTCCAGCAGACCGTCGGGGCGCAGCCGCCCGATGTCGCCGGTGCGGTACAGCAGGTCGTCCGGGTCCTCGCGCAGCGGGTTGCGGACGAAGCTCGCGTCGGTGGACCGCTGGTCGTCGAGGTAGCCGAAGGTGCGGAACGGCGTGCGGATGACGATCTCGCCCGGTTCGCCCACGCCGCACAGCACGGTGTCCGCACCGCTGCCCCGCAGGACGAGGCCCTGCGTCTGTGGCAGGGGGGTGCCCACCGGGAGGACCGGGGGCAGCGGCCCGTCCGGGACACGGTGGAAGAACTTCGCCAGTGTCGTCTCGGTCGGTCCGTAGAGGTTCACCACCTCGGTGCGCGGGCAGCGCGCGCGGATGTTCTCCACCAGGGCCGCCTTGAGGGGCTCGCCCGCGCAGAAGGTCAGCCGCAGGGCATCGAGGCGCACCTCCTCGGGGGCGTCCAGGAGCCAGGTCTGCAGGACGGTCGGGGCCGCGTGCAGGACGGTAACCCGTTCACGTTCCAGCCAGCGGAAGACGGCCTTGCCGCCCAGTTCGTCCGACGCCTCGGGCACCACCACGGTGGCGCCGACGACCAGGGCGAGGAACGTGTCGCGGAGCATCACGTCGAAGGAGACGCTGGTCAGCTGCGAGCACCGGTCGGCCTCGCCGATGGCGAACTCGGCGGCCTGCCAGGTGAGGAAGTGACCGAGCGAGCCGTGCCGGCCGAGCACGCCCTTGGGCAGACCGGTGGTGCCGGAGGTGAAGAAGAGATAGGCCGGGTCGGCCGCGGACACCTCGGGCAGGTCCGCCGCGACCGGGTCGGCCGCGTCCTGCGGGCCCAGGCCCCGGGCGTCGACCTCGACGGTCTCCTGGACGGGGTCCCCGGACGGGGTCACCGGGGCCTCGGCGTCCGGCGCACCGTCCGTGATCCTGACGAAGAGGCCGGGCCTGCCGATCTCGAGGAGGTGTCGCCTGCGTCCCTCGGGCAGCGCCGGGTCCAGCGGGAACGCGGTCGCGCCGCTGCGCAGCACGCCCAGCAACCCGACGACGAAACCGATGCCGCGCGGGCCGGTCACCGCCACGACGTCACCGGCCCCGCGACCGCGCGCCACCAGCCGGCGGGCGACGGCCTCGCTCCGGGCGACCAGTTCGCCGTAGGTGAGGGTGCTGTCACCCTGCTGGACGGCGACCCGGTCGGGGTGCCGTCCCGCGACGGCGGTGATCAGCTCGGTCACCGGCCGCTGCTCGGGCGCGTCCAGCGGTGCGGCGAGCGCCGCCCGGCGGCTTCCGGCGGCGCCGGCCGTCAGGGCGTACGAGGTGATCGGCTGCCCGGGGTCCGTCGTGACCAGGGCGAGCAGCTGGGCCAGCTGGGCCGCCATCGTCTCGGCGCGCGCGGCCGAGAACAGGTCGGTGCGGTACACCACCTCGATGAGCATGCCGCCGTCCGGTTCGTCGCGGACGTAGAAGGTGAGCGGGAACTTGGCCAGCGGATCGAAGGCGTGGTCGTCCACTTCGGCGCTGACGCCGTCGAGGGCCAGGTCCTCGCGCAGGTCGCCCAGATAGTTCAGCAGCACGTTGAACACCGGGGTGCGCTCGAGGTCACGCACCGGGTTGAGGCGCTCGACGAGCAGTTCGAAGGGCGCGGCCTGGTGTTCGTACGCCTCCCGCACCCTGGTGCTGACCTGCTCCAGGAGTCCGGTGAAGGCCGGGGCGCCGGTCAGGTCGGTGCGCAGCACCAGTGTGTTGAGGAAGAGCCCGACCGTCTTCTCCAGCTCGATGCCCGGCCGGCCGACCACCGGGAAGCCGACGACCACGTCCTGCTGGTCGCTCAGCCGGGACAGCAGCAGGCCGAGGGCGGCCATGGTGATCTCGAAGGGGGTGGTCGCGGTGCGCGACGCCAGTTCCCGCACCCGGCGGCCGGTGTCGCCGGCGACCCGCAGCGTCGTCACCCCGCCGGCCACGCCGCGTGCCGCCTCGTCCAGTTCGTCGGTGGGGAGTTCGAGGGGCTGCGCGTCGGTGAGGCGGTCCACCCAGTACGTCAGGTCGCTGTCGACGGCGGCCCGGTACTCGGGACCGCGCACGGCGGCCGCGTAGTCGATGTACTGCACCGCGGGGGTGGGCAGTGGCTCGCCGGTGCCGGACGCCTGCCGCGTGTACAGGCCGGAGAGTTCCTGCATCATCAGGCGCAGCGTCCAGCCGTCGCCCGCGATGTGGTGGACCACCACCAGCAGCTGTGACTCCTGGGCGCCGGTCCTGAGGAGCACGACCCTCAGCGGCGCGGCGTCCGTCAGGGCGAACGGCGCGGCGGCGATCTCGCGGACCAGCCTGGCCGCCTCGGCACGGGCGGCCTCGGCCGGACGGGCCGACAGGTCACGTACCTCGTAGGGGACGGGCAGGTCGTCGCGGACCGTCTGGAAGACGTCGCCGCCCTCGCTGCTGAACGTGGTGCGCAGCATCTCGTGCCGGGCCACCAGGTCGGCTACGGCCCGTCCCATCGCCTCGGCGTCAAGGGCGCCGTCGAGCCGTGCCAGCACGGGGATGTTGTAGGCGCCGCTGTCGGGTTCGAGCTGGTGCAGGAACCACATCCTCTCCTGGGCGAACGACAGGACGTGCCGCTCGCCGCGCGGTACGCGTGCGACGACCGGCGCGGACGCCGTGCCCTGCGCCGACCCGCCGATCAGCTCGGCCTGGGCGGTGACGGTCCGGTGGGTGAACAGCGCGGCCAGTTTCAGTTCGACGCCGAACGCCCGCCTGATGCGGGTGGACAGCTGGAGCGCGCTGAGCGAGTTGCCGCCCACCGAGAAGAAGTCGTCCGCCGCACCGACCCGTGCCACCGGCAGCAGGTCCGTCCAGATCCCGGCCAGCCGCCGCTCGACGTCGGTGCGCGGCGCGACGTACTCGCCGCCGGCGACCTGCGCGGCCTCGCCCAGGGCGAGCAGGGCGCGGCGGTCGGCCTTGCCGTTGCGGGTCACGGGGACGGCGTCGGTGAACACGTAGTGCGTCGGCACCATGTACGCGGGCAGCCGCGTCCCGAGGGCGGCGCGCAGCTCGGCGGGTGAGGCGGGCTGCGCGGGCGTGGCGTTCTCGACGTACGCGCACAGGAACTCGGCGCCGGCCGGGTCCTTCTGCACCAGGACCACGGCACGCCCGACACCCGTCTGGTCGGCCAGGGCCTGCTCGATCTCGCCGAGTTCGACGCGGAAGCCGCGCAGTTTGACCTGGTGGTCGCGGCGGCCGAGGTAGAGCACCTCGCCGTTCTCCTGCCAGCGGGCGAGGTCGCCGGTGCGGTACATGCGTGCGCCGGGCCGGAAGGGATCGGCGGTGAACTTCTCCGCGTTCTTCTCCGGCCGGTTGAGGTAGCCCCGCGCGACCTGGACGCCGCTGATGTACAGCTCGCCGGGAACGCCGACCGGGCAGGGCCGGCCCGTGTCGTCCAGTACGTACAGCCGGGTGTTGGCCGCGGGGCGGCCGATGGTGACCGGCCCGGGGCGGTCGTCCACCTCCAGGAGGGAGACGTCGACGGTGGCCTCGGTGGGCCCGTAGTAGTTGTGCAGCCGGGTACCGGTGCCGGCGGTCGCCGCGAGGAACCGGGTGGCCAGGTCCCGGCCGAGTTCCTCACCGCTGCACACCACGCTGCGCACGCCCGGGAATCCGCCCTCCACCGCGCTCAGGTACTGGCCGAGCATCGAGGGCACGAAGTGGAGGACTGTCACGCCGTTGCGCTCGATGGTGTCGCGGATCACCGCGGGGTCCGACTGGCCGCCGGGCGCCAGCATCACCTGGCGTGCGCCGATCATGCCGGGCAGCAGCAGCTCCCACACCGACACGTCGAAGGCGTACGGCGTCTTCTGGAGGATGACGTCCCGTTCGGTCAGCCGGAGGTCGTCGATCGTCCAGCGCAGCCGGTTGACCAGACCGCGGTGCTGGACGAGGACGCCGTTGGGCACGCCGGTCGAGCCGGAGGTGTAGATGCAGTAGGCGACGTCGCCGGGGCCCGCCAGGCGCGGCGGGTCGTCCGTGCGGGCGGGGCCGGCCGGCAGGGCCGTGACGTCCACGACGGTCCGGCCGTCGAGGACCGGTGCCTCGGCGTAGGCGGGGTCGGCGAGCACGAGCGTGGCCCCGGAGTCCTCCAGGACGGCGCGCACGCGGTCGGCCGGGTCGGTGGTGGACACCGGCAGGTAGGCGCCGCCCGCCTTGAGCACGCCGAGGATGGCGGCCGTCATGTCGACGGACCTCTCCAGGTACAGGGCGACGAGGGTCCCGGGACGGACGTCGTGGCTGCCGCGCAACGTCCAGGCGAGGGCGTTCGCCCTGGCGTTGAGTTCGGCGAAGGTCAGGCTGCGCCGCTGGTCGACCGTGGCGGTGCGCTCGGGGGTGCGGGCCGCCTGCCGCTCGAAGAGGTGGTGGACGGGGGTGTCCGTCTCGTAGCCGGTGTCGGTGGCGTTGAAGCCGGTCAGGACCAGCTCGCGCTCGGCGTCATCCAGCAGTTCCAGTTCCTCGACGGGCGCCCCGGGGTCGGTCACCACGCCGGCGAGCAGCGTCTCGAAGTGCGTGAGCAGCCGGTCGACGCGGATCTCGTCGAACAGGTCCGTGGCGTACTCGGCGGTGATCCTCAGGCCCTCGTCCGTCTCCTTGAGGAAGAGGGTGAGGTCCATCTTGCTGTGGTGGACGGGATGGTCCAGGTGACGTACCTGGAGCCCGGTCGCCTCGCGGGTGGGCGTGCCCCAGGCGGGGTCCATCATCACCATGACGTCGAAGAGCGGGTTGTGGCCGCCCGCAGTGATCACGCCGCTGTCGTGCACGACCCGGTCGAAGGGGTACTCGCCGTGCCGTACCGCGTCGGTGAGGGACGCCTGAACGGCCTTGAGCAGCGCGCGGAACGAGGTACCGGCCGGCACTTCCTCGCGCAGGGCGAGGCTGTTGACGTAGTAGCCGACCTGGTCGTGCAGGGCCTCCAGCGGGCGGCCGAGCGCCGAGGTGCCGAGCACGAAGTCGCGCCGGCCGGTGTAGCGGAAGAACAGGACGCGCAGAGCCGCGCTCGCACCGGCGTAGAGAGTCGAACCCTCCTCCCGGCACAGGTCCTTGAGGCCCTTCAGCCGCTCGGCGGCGAGCGTACGGGGCAGGGTGGCACCACGGTAGCTGCGGACGGCGGGCCGCGCGCGGTCGGCGGGCAGGTCCAGCGGCTCGGGCGCGTCGGCGAGCCGCTGGAGCCAGTAGGCGCGCGACTCCTCGGCGGCCGGCCGGTCCAGGAGGCCCCGCTGCCAGTGCGCGTAGTCCTTGTACTGCACGGCCGGGACCGGCATCTCGGGCTGCCGGCCGTCCAGCAGGTCGTTGTAGGCGCCGATGACGTCGTCGATCAGCACGGTCAGGGACCAGCCGTCGACGGCGATGTGGTGCGCGCTGACGACGAGGAGGTGGTGATCCGGGGCGCGTTCCACGAGCAGGAAGCGGACGAGACGACCGGCCGCGAGGTCGAAGTCCCGCTGCACGAACTCGGCGACCGCGCGGTCGGAGGCGTCCTCGTCGGACGCGGTCGTCGCCTCCCAGTCGACGGTGGTGTCCTTTCGCACCTGCTGCACGGGGACGCCGGCGAGCTCGCCGTAGGCGGTCCGCAGTGCCTCGTGGCGGGCCAGCAGCGCGACGAGAGCGCCGTGCAGGGCCTCGCGGTCCAGGGTTCCGCGCAGCTCGTACAGGGCGGGGACGGTGTACGCCGCATGGGCGGCGCCCGCCTGTTCCAGCAGCCACATCGACAGCTGCCCCGAGGACAGGGGGTGCCACGGGGCGGGGGCGACGGGGACGACCGGGGGGAGCGCGGTGCTCGCCCCGGACCGTCCTGGCGCACGGAGACGGGCGGTGAGTTCGGCGACGGTCTCGTTGCGGAGCAGCGCGTCCATGCCCACCTCGCGCCGCATGCGCTTGCGGACGAGCAGGACGACGCGTACGGCCTTGAGGCTGTCGCCGCCCAGGTCGAGGAACCGGTCGTTGAGGCCGACCCGGCCCCAGCCGAGGACCTCCTGGAGGACGGCGCACATCTCGCGGTCCAGTTCGTCGGCCGGCGCCTCGTAGGCGGTGCCGTCGAACTCGGCGTCCAGGTCCGGGGCGGGCAGGGCGGCACGCTGGATCTTGCCGCTGGAGGTCAGCGGAAAGGCGTCCAGGCGCATGAACCGGGCGGGCACCATGTAGGCGGGCAGCGACTCCAGCAGACCCGCGCGCAGGGACGCGGTGTCGGCCCGGTCGTCACCGACCCAGTACGCGACGAGTTCCTGCTGGCCGTTGATCTCCGTGGCGATGACGGCGCTGTTGTGCACGCCGGGCAGCGCGGAGAGGGTGTTGTCGATCTCGCCGAGCTCGATGCGGTAGCCGCGGATCTTCACCTGGTGGTCCATGCGGCCGACCAGGTCGATCTCGCCGCTCTCCCGGCGGATCGCCAGGTCACCCGTGCGGTACATGCGCCGGCCGCCGCCGGTGGGATCCGCGACGTAGCGCTCGCGGGTGAGGTCGTCGCGGTTGAGGTAGCCACGGGTCAGTCCGGCGCCGGCGATCAGCAGTTCGCCCGGCACGCCGACGGGGCAGGGCTTGTTGCCCTCGTCGACGATCAGCAGCGTCGTGTCGGCCAGCGGCCCGCCGACCGTGACGGGTGCCTCGCGGTCCACCAGGCAGGCCGTCGCGTAGATCGACGTCTCGGTGGGCCCGTACAGGTTGTACAGCCCGCAGCCGGTGGTGGAGGTGTAGAACGTCGTCCGCAGGCCGGGCTTGAGCGGCTCGCCCGCGACGAGGCAGCGCGTGACCCCGGGCAGTGGCTCGGTGGTGCCCATGACGGCCAGGTACGAGGCGAGCCCCGACGGCACGAACTGGATCAGGGTGACCCCGTGTCGTACGACGGTCTCGCGGATCGCCGGCGGCGACGTCTCGGCGCCCGGCGCCAGCAGCACCAGCCGTGCGCCGCTGATCAGCGGCAGGAACAGCTCCATGATGGAGATGTCGAAGGTGTACGTCGTCTTCTGCAGCACCCGGTCGTCCGGGGTGATGCCGAAGTACTCCTTGCCCCACTGGAGCACGTTGCGCACACCCCGGTGCTCGATGAGCACTCCCTTGGGTTCACCGGTGGAACCCGAGGTGTACAGGCAGTAGACGAGGTCGTCCGCGGTACCCAGGACCGGCAGTTCCTCGGGGCGTTCGGGCCAGGTGGGCCGGCGCAGGTCGAGGACGTGCACCAGTTCGGCCAGGCTCGGATGGGTGTCCATGGTGGTCAGCAGCAGGCGCGCACCGCAGTCCTGGAGGATGAAGCGGTGCCGCACGGCCGGGTGTCCGGGGTCCAGCGGCAGACACGCGCCGCCCGCCTCGATGACCGCGAGGATGCCGACGACCATGTCCAGGGAGCGCTCGAACAGCAACGGCACCAAGGTGTCCCGGCCGACTCCGTGTTCCTCGCGCAGTCTCCACGCCAGTGACCGCACGCGGGTGACCAACTGCCGGTAGGTGAGCCGCTCGTCGCCGTGGACCACGGCCACGTCGTCCGGCCGGGTACTGGCCCGCTCTGCGATCAGCTGCTGAATCAGCCTGCTGGACTCGTTCAAGGTCGCCCCTCTGTCGGCATTCGCGTCTGCGCTCGACTGTGCGCGTGCGCACCCGGTGGAGGCGTCGTGGCCGCCGCCGTGGCCGTCAGGACAGCAAAACCTTCACGCGGGATTCAAATAAGATCGGGCTTCCCGATCAAACGGATTGCCGGTACCGACTCGGGTGGGCGCTTTCGATCGGCATCCCCGATCTCATTTGAAACCTTCGAATGAGTTTTGCTCTTCTTCCTCTGTCCGGCTGCGCACGAGTCCGCAGCGGTCCCACACGAGGGAGAGAAGCGATGTCGTCGCAGCAGCCTGGAGTGCCGATCGGATGACCCGTACACAGAGTCCGGCGACGCGCCTGCTGCGTCAGCAGATCCGGCCGGTCAGAGCGGTGGTGGTCGGCGCCCTGAGCGTCCTGATCGTCAGTGTCCTGGCCACCCTGGCGGGCCCGTTGCTCGTCCAGTACTTCGTCGACCGCGCCACGGAAGGCGGCAGCCGGTCGCTGCTCGTCACGGTCGCCCTCGCCTACCTGGCCGTCGGTCTGGCCGGCGGCACGGCCCGCATCGGCGCCGGTTACCTGGCCGTGCGCAGCGCCTGGCAGATCGCCGACGGCCTGCGGATCCGGCTGCTGCGCCGGGCGGCGGTCGAGCGTCCGGTGCTGGAGGTGGAGAGCCGTCCCGTCGGCGAGGTGCTGGAGAAGGTCGAGGGCAACTGCGACATCGTCGGCAAGAGCATCGCCGAGTCCGGTTTCCAGATGCTCGGCAACGTCGCGGTCGTCGTCGGCACGCTCACCGTGATGGTCGTCGCGGTGCCCGCCGCCGGAGCGGGCATCGCCGTTCTCATCGTCGGTGTGAGCATGCTGCTGACCAGGCTCGCCCGGCGTGCCGTCGCCCGCTGGGAACTGGCCCGCGAACAGCAGGCCGATCTGTTCGGGTTCGTCGGCGACTGCCTGGCCGCGCGGGACGACCTGCTGCCCCTCGGCAGGTCCCGTTGGGCCCTCGGCACCGTCGAGGAGAAGCTGGCCGGACTGCTGCGCACGGAGGGCCGCGCCTACATCAGCGGTCGCGCCTTCTGGCCGCTCACCCAGCTCTTCTTCGCCGTCGCCTTCGGCCTGGGCTTCGGTTTCGGACTGCGCGGCCTGGATCAGGGATCCCTCTCCATCGGCACCCTGACCATGATCTACCTGTACGTGGACCTGCTGCAGAAGCCGATGGAGGAGATGTCCTCCCAGTGGGGGGAGTTGCAGAAGACCATGGCCGTACTGGCCGCCGCGGCCCGCACACTGGAGGAGCCCGTCGCCGAGCGGGCGACGGACACCCTGCCGCCCGGTTCACTGCCCGAGGGACCGCTGGAGGTGGCCTTCGAGCACGTCAGCTTCGCCTACGGCGACAGCCCGGTGGTGGACGGCGTCTCGTTCACCGTGCCCGCCGGGCGCAGCCTGGGCATCGTGGGGCAGACCGGGGCCGGCAAGAGCACCCTGCTCAACCTCCTGTGCGGGCTGGTGTCCCCGGACAAGGGCCGGGTGACCATCGGCGGCGTGGACGTGGGCCGCATCGACCCGCAGGAGCTCACCACGCGGCTGACCGTGCTGAGCCAGCGTGCGCACGTCTTCGCCGCGACCGTGCGCGACAACGTCGCCCTCTTCGACGACTCGGTCCCCGACGACCGGATCTGGCGGGTCCTGGAGCAACTGAACGCGGACGGCTGGATCCGTGAACTGCCCGACGGGCTCGGCACCGCGATCGGCGCCGGCGGACGGGCCCTGTCCGAAGGCGAGATGCAGGTCGTTGCCTGCGCCCGCGCCCTGATCCGCCCGGTGGGCCTGCTCGTTGTCGACGAGGGGACCTCCAAGCTCGACCCCGGCACGGAGCGGACCTGGTCGGCCCTGCTGGAGACGGTGATGAAGGACCGCACGGTCGTCATGGTCGAACACCGCCAGGCCGCCCTGAAAGGCGTCGACCGGGTCGTCGCCATGGCGGGCGGCCGGATCACGGACGTCGACCGCCCGCACGAAGGAGTCGCCAGATGAAGCCGCACGAAGACACCACCGTGCACGGGCAGCCGCGACAGCCGCTGGGCGCCGAGCCGTTCAGCCGGTTCCTGCTGCTCGCCGGCCGCCGGCTCAAGGGACTGTACCTCTCCGCGATCGGGAGCTGGACCGTCGTCTACGCCCTGCCGCTCCTCCTCGGCCTGGTGATCTCCCGGCTCATCGACCGCGCCGGAACCGGTTCCGTCGACAGCGGGACCTGGTGGCTTCTCGCGCTCGCGGTCGGGCTGATGGCGCTGCGCGCCGTGGTGCTGTGGGGCGGCCTCCAGCTGACCTTCGTCCTGATCTTCAAGACCAGCGCCTGGCTCAAGGTGCGCGCGCTGTCCGGTCTGCTCGGCCGGCCGCAGGCCCGCGACTCGGCGGCGAGCAGCGGTGACACCATCAACCGGCTGCGCGACGACACCGACGAGATCGGCGGCCTGCTGGAGTGGACCACCGACCTCATCTACCGGTCGGTGCTGCTCGTCATCGCGGTGTCGGTGCTGGTCGCCACGGATGTCGTCATGTCGGTCCCCCTGGTGCTGCTGCTCGGTGGCCTGCTCGCCTCGGTCACCCTGAAGAACCGGGTGGCGTCGCTTCAGACACAGACCCGTGTCCAGCAGGGCCTCATCGGCGGCGCGATCAGCGACACGCTGACCGGGATCCGCGACCTGCGCCTGTCCGGCGCCATCACCGGACGCATGGCCCGGCTGGAGCGGAGCTTCGCCGAGCGGCGCCGGCTCCAGCAGCGCCACCAGGTCTTCGCCGACCTGCTCTCCGACCTGTTCCGCAACCTCGTCATGATCGGCACCGCCGTGGTGCTGCTGACCGCGACCGTCCGGATCGGGTCGGGCGACCTCACCATCGGCGACCTCGTGCTGTTCATGACGTACTCCAGCTGGCTGGGCCAGCAGATGTTCTTCTTCGGCAAGATCCTGGCCCGCTATCAGAGCGGCAAGGTGTCCTACCAGCGCCTGGCCGCCATGAGCAACGGCACGGAGCCCACCGCGCACCACCCGGTCCCCGTCGAGCCATTGCGCGAGCTCACGGTCACCGGACTGACCCGCAGCGCGCCGGACGGCGGCCCCGCCCCGGAACCGGTGGACCTCACCGTCCGTCCGGGCCAGCTGGTGGCGATCGCGGGCGACATCGGCGCCGGGAAGAGCACCGTGGTGCGCGCGCTGCTCGCGCTCCAGCCCGACGCGGCGGGCCAGGTCCGCTGGAACGGCACCGACATCACCGGTGACCGGTCCCGGCTCGGCACCCCGCACGTCTCCTACGCCCGCCAGTCGCCCCGTTTCGTGGTCGGCACCGTCCGCGACAACCTGAGGCTCGGCGACGACAGCGTCACCGAGGAGCGCATGCACCGGGCTCTGACCGCGGTCCACCTGCGGCCCGGCACCTCCGAGCTGCCGGAGGGCCTGGACACGTTCCTCGACTCGGGAGAGGCCAGCCGCCTGTCCGGCGGACAGCGCCAGCGCCTGGCCCTGGCCCGCATGCTGTGCCGTCCCGCCGAGCTCTACGTCGTCGACGACTGCGACTCGTCGCTCGACGGCCCGACGGCGCGCGACATCTGGCAGAACGTGCCCCGGATGTGGCCCGGCGCCTGGGTGGTCGTCTCGCACAATCCCGACCTCCTCGCCCGGGCCACCACCGTGGTGCGCGTGAACCGCCGACCCGACCCGTCCCTCGTCACCGCGGAGTGAGCATCCAGTGCCCATCATTCGGTCACCGCATGAACTGGTCGACTCGGACCTCTACATCGACCTGGAACCCATGCTGGGGCACGCGCTCTACGTCAAGTGCGAAGGCCTCAACTTCGGCGGCTCCATCAAGATGAAGGCGGCGGCGAACATGATCGCCGCCGCCGAACGGGACGACGTCCTCCGCGACGGCTCCGTCCTCATCGAGTCCTCGTCCGGGAACCTGGGCGTCGCCCTCAGCGTCATCGCGGCAGCGAAGGGAATACCCTTCACCTGCGTGACCGACCGCAGGTGCAACGAACTGACGGCATCGGTCATGCGGGCCCTCGGTACCCGCCTGGTGGTGGTCGAGGAACCGGACCCCGAGGGCGGCTATCTCAAGTCCAGGCTGGACCTGGTGCGCCGCTGCTGCGCCGAGGACGACCGGTACGTCTGGCTCAACCAGTACACCAACGAGGCGAACTGGCTGGCCCACTACGAGGGCACGGCTCACGGCATCCTCAAGCACTTCCCGGATCTGGACGTGCTGTTCGTCGGAGTCGGCACGTCGGGCACCGCGATGGGCTGTGTGCGCTACTTCCGCGACTCGGGCAGCACCGCCCGCGTCGTGGCCGTCGACTCGGTCGGATCCGTCAGCTTCGGCGCCCCCGCCGCGCCCCGCCTGATACCCGGCCTCGGCGCGGGTGTCGTACCGCCGTTGCTCGATCCGCACGCCTTCGACGACGTGCTCCTCGTTCCCGAGGAGGCCGCCGTCCGGATGTGCCGCGCCCTGTCCGCGCGCGGCCTGCTCTTCGGCGGCTCCACCGGCACCGTCATCGACGGTGCCCGTACCTGGCTGGAGCGGAACGACCCGCAGCGCACCCTGCGCGCGGTCTGCATCGCCCCGGACATGGGCGACCGCTATCTCGACACCGTCTACGACGACGCCTGGGTCGTCGAGCACTTCGGCCCCGAGGCGCTCGCGCCGCCGGCGCGGTCCTAGGGCGAGGGCCGGCCCGCCGACGTGCGCGGACGGCTCGACCCCGTCACAACGCAGAAAGGAACACCCTCATGTTCGACTTCGACCTGGTCCCGGGACCGGTGGTCAACGAGATCCTGACCCGCGACCGGCTCGCGGTCCTGGACCTGGTGAAGCAGACCTACTTGGACCACGAGGCCGGCGAGTCCGTCAATCCCGACAGCTACTTCCTGCGTTTCCCCGAGAAGCCGGAAGCACGGATCATCGCCCTGCCGTCCTTCCTCGGTGCGAACGTCCAACTGGCCGGCATCAAGTGGATCTCCAGCTTCCCGTCCAACACGAAGAAGTCCGTACCGCGGGCCTCGGCCGTGCTGATCCTCAACGACTACGAGACCGGCTATCCGATCTCCTGCCTGGAGGCCGCGCAGATCAGTGCCGCCCGTACCGCGGCGTCCGCGGCCGTCGCGGCCCGTGCGCTGCGTCCGGGCGGGTACCGGGGAACGAAGGTCGCCGTGATCGGCGCGGGCATCATCGCCCGCAACGTCTGCGAGTACCTGAAGGCGGCCGGCTGCGAGGCCGACGAGTACCTGGTGCACGATCTGCACGCCGAGTCCGCTCAGGCACTGGTCGAGCACCTGAACGGCCGGCTGGGGCAGACGGCCGTCCGCACCGGCGACCTCGGCACCGCGCTCGCGGCCGACACGGTCGTCTTCACGACCACCGCCGGCACACCCTATGTGCACACCCCGTTCAAGCCCGGCCAGGTCGTGCTGAACCTGTCGTTGCGCGACCTCGCCCCCGAGGTGATCCTCGCGTCGGCGAACTTCTTCGACGACGTCGAGCACTGCCTGAAGGCCGGCACCTCGCCGCACCTGGCCGAGCAGGCCACGGGCGGCCGGGACTTCGTCACCGGGACACTGGCCGGCGTGCTCAACGGCGAGGTGTCCGTTCCCGACGACCAGCCGGTCGTCTTCTCGCCCTTCGGACTCGGCATCCTGGACCTCGCCCTCGGTGCCTACGTGCACCGGACGGCGCGTGCCGAGCGGAAGGCCGTCGAGATCGCCGACTTCTTCGCGGAGACACACCGCTGGTGAGCCGGGACGCGGTGCGCCCACAGTCCCACGGCTTCCCCGGTGGGCCCCCGGCTGAGGAGACCGTGCGTGAACGCATGCACGGTCCCGCCGAGGAAACGCCCGCGGAATTAACACCGCTGTCACCGGAAGGCCCCTGTGCCGCTTGAAAGAACGGCAGGGAATCGGAAAAGATCGGAACGCAGAAATTAATTCGGTCCATCTGCCCCCAAGGAGGGCCAGTTGAAGCAGGCGAGGGCACGTCTGACGCACGCGGTCATCCTGAACGCGGCAGGTGAAATCTTCGCAGAACGTGGTTTCACCGACACCGATCTCCAGTCGGTCGCGGACCGGATCGGTCTCACCAAGGGCGCGCTGTACGGACATTTCCCCTCGAAGGCGGCGCTCGCCGCGGCGGTGATCGAGGACTTCGAGCGAAGCTGGGCCGAGGTGACGACCGCCGCCCGCCACAGCTCCCGTCCCGCCCTCCAGACACTCACCCGGTTACTGCTGGAACTGTCCCGGCGTACGGCCGAGGACATACGCTTCCTCTCGGGCTTGCGGCTCAAGATGGCGGCGGCCCGGGCCCGGGGTGCCGAGGAGCCGCACCTCGCGGAGTTGTACGACCTCTTGACCTCTCTCGTCCTGCTCTCCCAGGAGCAGGGGGACATCCATGCCGGCCGCCGGCCGGAACTGCTGGTCCCACTGCTGATCTCGCTCATCCTCGGCACCTGGGAACTCGGGCTCGTCACCGGCGAGGAGCACGCCGCGGACCTGGTGCCGTCGCTGTGGGAGACGATTCTCCCCGCCCTGCAGCTCTCCTCCGACTGACCCGGCCCGCCGGCGCTCGCGGCCTCAGGCCTGGAGCCGCAGGGTATCGGCGGCCTTGCGGCCGGACAGGGACCGGGGGCGGGGCAGGGCCGCCCGGCGTACGTCGCGGTCGGCCGAATCCACGGCCTCGAGAATGAGCGCGGCGCGCTGCTGGAGCAGCACACCGGCCTCGGTCAGTTCGATGGGACACCGGCCCTTGCGGTGGAAGAGCTGTACACCGAGCCCCTTCTCCAGGCTCTTGATCTGCCCGGTCACGGTGGACTGGGCGCAGTACAGGTTCCGGGCGGCCTGCGTGAAACTCAGCACTCGGGCGACTTCCTGGAACGCTCGTAAATGGTGGATCTCCATATTCATTCCCCTCAAACAGCGGGTCGTTCAGTGCACCGCGGACGGGTGGGTACGGCGGCACGGGCGAAGACCGGCGACCGGGATCGCCCTCCGGTCGTCACTCGGCGGACAGGCCCCGTCGTGCGGGGCCGCCCGGTGTGCGAGCGGACACGACTCATCCACGGGGCCCCGTGACAGGCGTCCCGGTGACGGAAGGTTCCTCAGGTGATCGCGGGGACTCGTCCAGCACGTCGACACGCGCCGACGTCCCCGCCCAGTCGCGGAACGGGCGACGATGGTTCAGGCGGATACCGGGGCAGTGGCGCACGAGAGAGGCGCAGGTCCGCTGGACGGCCTGCCCCGGCCCGCTCCGGTCCCCTGGTGCGGCGTGAGCGGGTGGGCGAGGAGGGCACGAGGGCACAGCCCGCAATGACCGCTTCTGCCCCACGACCGACCAGTTGACATAAAAAGCATTCCCCCTGTTGAAAATCAAAAAGAAAAACCATGGCCGTACTGGCATCGTGAGAAATATACCACAGGGAATTTTATATGCAATGGCCGGCCGTTTTTGGGTGCCGTTCCGTGCGGTTGGCCCGAGATGAAGCCGTCCAGAAGTGCAGCTGTTTCAGCCTGGCCGACCCTTTCCATGGCCGAATATGAGCGGCCTCCGCGCAGCTTCTCCCCCTGCGAGGAATTGCCCGATCGTCCCGAAAATGCCGATTCGGAGCCACGGGGACGGTGCACGGCCCGGCGGACCCGCCCCGCCCGGACGGCGCCGTCCTCTCGTACCCGCACGGTGATCACTGGGACCGCCGGGCCAGGCGTCACCCGGACCGCTCGGTACCGATCGCCACGCCCCGGCACGCGGCGCGCCACCTGCGTGCCCGGCAAGGGTTCCGCAAGGCAGGAGGACTTCGTACCTGGGAGAGTCGCACGCGCACGCGCGGCGAGGCGCAGGTCCGTGTGACATCGCCGGCCTCGGCGCACGCGTCGAGCCGCTCCGCTCCGTTCTCCGCGACCGCGAGTGCACCGACTCCTTCGACTCCGTCGTCGGGGCCGAAGGCACGGACGTGCTGCTCAGCGCACCACAGGCACCGCATCGCACGATCGCATGCCCGGCGGACTCCTGCGCGCCCCCGTCCTCTCCGGGATCGCCGACGAGTACCGGTACACGGCTCGAGCCGCAGCGATGACTCCACGAGCTCCACGGGCCGGGGTCACCCTGCCTCGCCGAGGGCCTGGTGGCGGCCGGGGCCCTCCGGACGGTGCCGGGCGGCGGGGTGGCGTCGGCCGGGATCGGCCAGCCAGTGGTGGACTGCGAGCACGGTGGTGCGGGTGTGTTCCTCCAGCAC
The DNA here is from genome assembly GCF_039533365.1 of Streptomyces glaucus. Taxonomy (NCBI): domain Bacteria; kingdom Bacillati; phylum Actinomycetota; class Actinomycetes; order Kitasatosporales; family Streptomycetaceae; genus Streptomyces; species Streptomyces glaucus. The sequence continues at coordinate 157,433 of NZ_BAAATK010000004.1, read as the reverse complement.
GGTGAAGTGGTCCCCGGGCACGGTGACCTCGGTGTGCGGCAGGCTCCAGACCGGGGCGGGCCCGGTGCCGGGCAGCGGGTCCCGGGCCCGTACGAAGAGGGTGGGAGAGCCGAGCGGCGAGGGGTGCCAGCCGGCGAACAGCTCGAAGTACCCGGCCATGGCGGTGAGCCGGTCCGGGTCGGCCGAGGGGAACTCCGCGGCCCGGTGCAGCATGTCCGAGGTCATCGCGGAGAGCGGCTGCCCACGGTCGTCGCTGCTCGGATGGGTGTCCACCAGGACGACGGCGAGCGGGGCGGTGCCTTCGGCCGCCAGCCGCTCGGCCACGGCGTGGGCCACCCAGCCGCCGGCCGAGCGGCCCAGCAGGACCACCGGCCCGTCACCCGCGATCGCGCGGACGGTGGCGGCCTGAGCGGTGACGAGGGCGTCCAGGGTGGCCGGCAGCGCCTCCCCGGCCGCGAACCCGGGGTGCCGCACCGCCGACACCGGCCGCAAGCCCCGTAACCCGGCGCCGAAGCGCGCGTACTCCTGGGGTCCCGAGAGCGCGCTGAGGGCGGGGAAGCAGACCAGCCGGGGCCCCGTGCCGCCCGATGCGAGTGTGACGGGGGCGAGTGCCGCGCCGGGAGCCCCGGCGCTGTCGAAGACCGGGCGCAGGCGTGCGGCGATGGTGAGCAGCGCCATGCCGTCCCACGTCCGCCCGCGGTCGCAGGCGGTGCGGAAGAGCGCGCCCAGGGAGGCGTCCGAAGCAGTTGCGGTGTCCGGGCGGCCCGCCCCCCGCACCGGGGTCTCCGGCCGGCCGGCCGCCCCGGGGCCGACGGGAACGCTGTCGTGCGCCGGAGGGCCGGCTGCCGCGGGCCGGCCGGCGGCAGCCGGGCCTTTGGGGGCGGCGGGAGGAGTCGCCTCCCGGGCGTACCGCCGCGCCAGCTCGGCGGCGACCGCTCGCGGGGTCGGGAAGTCCAGCAGCAGCGTGGCCGGCAGGGTCAGCCCCGTCGACGTCACGAGCAGGTTGCGCAGTTCGACCGCGGCCAGGGAGTCGAGCCCCAGGTCCGCCAGCAGGTCGTCGCCGTCGATCGCGTCGGCCCCCTCCGGGTGGCCCAGGACCGAGGCCGCCAGGGCCCGTACCTCCGTGAGCAGCAACCCGCCCCGCTCGTCCGGGGAAGCGTCCGCCGGCCGTCGGCCGAGCGGAGCCCCGCCCCGGCCGCCCGCTGCGGCGGGGGCGGGCGGCCGGGACCGGTCCCCCGCCGGATCGCCACCGCCGGGGGCGCCCGGATCGAGGCGGGCCGCCACCACCACCGGGTCGTCACCCGCCACGGCAAGGTCGAAGAGGGCCAGGCCCTCGTCCTCCTCCAGCGGGCCGAACCCCGAGCGGGCCATCCGCCGCAGATCCACGTCGGTGAGGTGCGCCGTCATGCCCGCGTTCTGCCGCCAGGGGCCCCAGACGATCGACGTACCGGGCAGACCAAGCCGCCTGCGGTGCTGTGCCAGCGCGTCCAGCACGCAGTTGGCAGCCGCGTAGCCGGCCTGACCGGCGGAGCCGAAGGTACCCGCCACCGAGGAGAACAGCGCGAACACGGCCAGGTCGCACCCCCGGGTCAGCTCGTGCAGGGCGAGGGCGGCGTCCGCCTTGGGCCGCAGCACCCGCTCCAGACGGCCGGCGGTGAGCGCCGGGACGATGCCGTCGTCCAGCACCCCCGCGGCGTGCACCACGCCGGTCAGCGGATGGGCCGCCGGCACCGAGTCGAGCAGGGCGGCGAGTGCCGTCCGGTCCGCGACGTCGCACGCCCGGACGGTCACCTCGGCGCCCGACCCGCCCAGTTCCGCGACGAGTTCCCTCACCCCCGGCGCGTCCCGTCCGCGCCGGCCGGCGAGCAGCAGATGCCGGACGCCATGGGCGGCGACCAGGTGCCGTGCCACGAGCATGCCCAGGGCACCGGTGCCGCCGGTGACCAGGACGGTGCCCTTCGGGCCGAGCCGCCCGGCGGGCCGCTGTTCCTGCGTCGTCCCGGTCACCGGTACCAGTTCCGGTACGTACGCCGTTCCCCGTCGTACGGCGATCTCCGGCGCCGCGGCGGCCAGCAGGGCGGGCAGGGAGCGCCAGGAGTCGGGGTGGCCGTCCGTGTCGATCAGGGCGAAACGGCCCGGATTCTCCCGCAGGGCCGAGCGGACCAGCCCCCACACCGGCGCGTGGGCCGGTACGGAAGCGCGTCCGCCGGCGGCGGCCCGGTCCTCGGCAACGGCGCCGCCGTCGACCGGGCCGCCGTCGTCCGGGGTGACGGCGCCGGAGGTGACGAGGACGAGGCGGGAGCCCGCCGGACGCGGGTGGGCGAGCCAGTCCTGTACCAGCTTCAGTGCCCAGCCCGCCGCCCACCGGGCCTGCGCCGCCGAGTCCCCTGGGTCGCCGGTCGTCTGCGGTGGTGGCGGACACGGTGCGACGAGGACGGCCGGGGCCGCGCCGCCCGCCTCGGGGCCGGCGTACACCGGAACGCCGGAGCCCGGGGGCGCGAGCACGTCCACCAGCGGTGTGCCGGCCGCCGACAGAACGCCCCACGGGGGCACCGCCGCGGGTGCGGGCGGTTCGGGCAGCGGTACCCAGTCCATCCGGTGGAGCACCCCGGTGACCGCGGCAGCCGTTCCCGGTCCGGTACGCGGAAGGGACCGGAGCGCCAGCGAGCGTACTGTCGCCACCGGCGTGCCGGTCGCGTCGGTCAGCTCCACCCCGGCCCGCCCGTCCGGCCCGGGCGTGATCCTCGCCCGCAGCCGGCGCGCGCCGGCGGTGTGCAGCCGCACCCCGCTGAAGACGAACGGCAGGGACACCCCGCCGCCGTCCGTCCCGCCGGGCTCGAAGGCGCGGCCGTCGAGCGCCAGGGCGTGCAGCGCCGCGTCCAGCAGGGCGGGATGGAGCGCGAACTCGGGGCCGTCGGTGTGCGGGGGCGTGGCCGCTGCGGCTTCGGGCAGCGCGACCTCGGCGTACAGATCGGCCCCGAGTCTCCAGGCCGCGCGCAGCCCGCGGAAGGCGGGGCCGTAGCTCAGCCCGCTTCCGGCCAGCCGCTCGTACGGATCGGCGTCCGGTCGGCCGGCGTGCAGCGGTATCGCGCCCGGCGGCGGCCAGGGTCCGCCGCAGGCCCCGGCAGCCGCTCCGCGGTCCGCCGGTTGCGGCTCCGGCTCCGGCTCCGGCTCCGGCTTGAGCGTCCCGGAGGCGTGCCGCTGCCAGGGCCGGTCACCGGCCGGCGTGTGCGGCCGGGCGTGGAAGACCACGGCCCGCCGTCCCGCGCCGTCCGGCCCGGACACCTTCACCTGCAGCTCGACCGTGCCGTCCGCGGGCAGCGACAGCGGCGTGGTCAGGGCGAGTTCGTCCAGGACGGGCGTGCCGGCCGGCTCACCGGCGTGCAGGGCCATCTCCACGAACGCGGCCGCCGGCAGCAGTACCGTCCCCGCCACCACGTGGTCGGCCAGCCAGGGCTGGTCGTGCGCCGAGAGCAGCCCGCTCAGCAGCAGCCCGTCGTCGTCGGCCGTCACGGTGCGGGACGACAGCAGCGGATGGGCCGGGATGCGGGTGTCCGGCCGGGGGACGGCCGGGTGCCGTGGGGTGGCGTCGAGCCAGTACCGGCGGCGCTGGAAGGCGTAGGTGGGCAGGGTGACGCGCCGCCCGCCGCGTCCGGCGAAGACGGTCCGCCAGTCGACGGGCACGCCATGGGTGTGCAGCGCGGCCACGGTGTCGAGCAGGGCGTCCGCCTCCGGCCGCGCCCCGCGCAGGGTCGGCAGGACCAGCGGCGTCGCGGTCCGTTCGCCGGCGGGCGCTCCGTCCGCGCCCGCGCCCGCCGGAGCCGCTCCGGTCGCGTCGAGGCAGCTGCGGACCAGGCCGGTGAGCACGCCGTCCGGCCCCAGCTCGACGTAGTGCGCCGCGCCCCGGTCCTGGAGGTACGCCACCGAATCGGCGAAGCGGACCGGGCGGCGCACGTGGTCCACCCAGAACGTGGGCGAGCTCAGCTCCTCCTCGGTGGCCGCCCGGCCGGATACAGCGCTGATCAGGGGGGTCCGCGGCGCGGCGAAGGAGAGGCGCCGCACCACGTCCGCGAAGTCGGCCAGCATCGGTTCCGTCCGCGCGGAGTGGAAGGCGTGGCTCACCCGCAGCGGCGTGGTGGACCGGCCCCGCTCCCGGAAGTACGCGACGGTCTTCCCGACCGCGGCCTCGTCCCCGGAGACGACCACCGAGGCGGGCCCGTTGACGGCGGCGATCTCCACCGCACGCCCCGTCCCGGCGAGCCGGGCGGCCGCTTCGGCCACCTCGTCCGGGCCGGCGGCCACGGCGGCCATCGCACCGCCCGCGGGCAGCGCGTCCATCAGGCGGCCCCGGGCCGCCACCAGGGTGCAGGCGTCCGCGAGGGACAGCACCCCGGCGACATGCGCCGCGGTCACCTCGCCCACCGAGTGCCCGGCCACCAGATCCGGGCGCACGCCCCAGGTTTCGAGCAGCCGGAACAGGGCCGTCTCCAGGGCGAAGAGCGCCGGCTGCGCGAACCGGGTCGTGTGCAGGAGCGCGCCCGTCTCCGTGCCGGAGCGGGCGAACACGACGTCCCGCAGAGGCACCGGCAGCAGCGGGTCGAGCAGGGCACAACTCTCGTCGAACGACCGGGCGAAGCCCGGATGCAGTTCCCGGGACTCGTACAGCTCACGGCCCATGCCCGCGCGCTGGCTGCCCTGGCCGGTGAAGAGCAGGGCCAGCGGACCCCGGCGGCGGGTCGTGCCGGTCCGCACCCCGGGCCGGCTTCCGCCCTCCGCCACCGCCCGCAGGGAGGTGAGCAGTTCCGCACGGTCCCGGGCCACCACCACGGCCCGGTGTTCGAAGGCCGCGCGGGTGGTGGCGAGCGAGTACCCGATGTCCACCGGGGCCGCGTCCGGGTCGGCGGCCACCCGGTCGTACAGCCGCCGCGCCTGGGCCCGCAGTCCCGGCCCGCTCCTCGCCGACACCGGAACCGCCGCGGGCGCCGGCGCCGCCCCGCCCTCGGCGCGGCCGTTCCCGGCCCCGTCGCCCGCCGCGGAGACCGGCGGCGGGGTGTCCCGGTCCACCGGGGCCTCCTCCAGCACCACATGGGCGTTGGTGCCGCTGATGCCGAAGGAGGACACCCCCGCCCGGCGCGGGCGGTCCGTCCTCGGCCACTCCGCCTCCCGGGTCAGCAGCGCCAGCCGCCCCGACGACCAGTCGATCCGGGGGTTGGGTTCGTCGGCGTGCAGCGTACGCGGCAGCACACCGTGGGCCATCGCCTGCACCATCTTGATCACGCCCGCCACCCCGGCGGCGGCCTGGGTGTGACCGATGTTCGACTTCACCGAGCCCAGCCGGAGCGGACGCTCCCGCGGCTGTCGCCCGTACGTCGCCGCAAACGCCTCCGCCTCGATGACGTCGCCCAGCCGGGTGCCGGTGCCGTGTGCCTCCACCGCGTCGATGTCCCCGGGGGCCAGCCCCGCGTCCGTGAGGGCCTGCCGGATCACCCGCTGCTGCGCCGGGCCGTGCGGTGCCGTCAGCCCGTTGCTCGCCCCGTCCTGGTTCACCGCCGAGCCGCGCACCACGGCCAGCACCGGGAGCCCGGCACGGCGTGCCTCGGACAGCCGGCTCAGCAGCAGCATGCCGGCGCCCTCGGCCCATCCCGTGCCGTCGGCGGACGCGCCGAACGCCTTGCAGCGGCCGTCCGGGGCCAGCGCCCGCTGCCGGCTGAACTCCACGAACGACGAGGGCCCCGACATCACCGTCGCCCCGCCGGCCAGCGCGAAGGAGCACTCGCCCCGGCGCAGCGCCTGGGCCGCCAGGTGCAGGGCCACCAGGGACGACGAGCACGCCGTGTCCACCGTGAGGGCCGGGCCCTCGAGGCCGAAGGTGTAGGCGATACGGCCCGAGGCGACGCTTCCGGCGCTGCCGAGACCGAGGTAGCCCTCGACGTGCTCGGGCACCTCCGTGATGCGGCCGGCGTAGTCGCTGTACATCAGTCCGACGTACACCCCGGTCGGCGAGCCGCGCAGGGAGCGGGGGACGAGACCGGCGCGCTCGAAGGCCTCCCATGCCACTTCGAGCAGCAGCCGGTGCTGCGGGTCCATGGCCAGGGCCTCGCGGGGGGAGATGCCGAAGAAGCCGGGGTCGAAGCGGTCCACGCCGGCCAGGAAGCCGCCCTCACGCACATACGTCCGGCCGGGCCGGCCAGGGTCCGGGTCGTACAGCGTCTCCGTGTCCCAGCCCCGGTCGGCGGGGAACGGGCCGATGGCGTCCGTCCCGTCGGCCACCAGCCGCCACAGTTCCTCGGGGGAGGTCACGCCCCCGGGATAGCGGCAGGCCATCCCCACGATCACCACAGGATCGCCGTCCGGCCGGGCCGCGCCCCGGTGCACGGTCCCGGCGCCCGGCGGTGCGGCGGCGCCGCGCGAACGGAGGTGGGCGGCGAGCGCGGCGGCCGTGGGGAAGTCGAAGGCGACGGCCTCGGAGAGCGGCAGGCCGGTCGCCGCCGCCAGCCGCTCCCGCAGCACCGTCGCCGTCAGCGAGTCCATGCCCAGGTCCCGAAGCGCCGTTTCGGGCTCCACCGCCTCCGCCGTGCGGCCGAGCACGGCCGCCGCCTCGCTGCGCACCAGGGCCAGCAGGTCCGCCGCCGGCTCCCCGGCCGCCCCCGTGCCCAGGGTGCGCGCGGGCCGGCCGGCGAGGGCGTGGCGCCGGACCTTCCCGGAGGCGGTGCGGGGGATGTCCGCCACCTCGTACAGGTCGGCGGGCACCTTGGAAGCGGACAGTTCCGCGCGGCAGGCGGCGAGGACCGCTCCCCTGTCCAGGGCACCGCTGCCCGGCGCGGGGACCAGATAGCCGACCGGCACCTCTCCGAAGACGGGGTGCGGGCGTCCGGCCACGGCGGCGTCCGCCACCCCGGGCAGCCGCCGCAGCACCGCCTCCACCTCCGAGGGGTGGATGTTCACCCCGCCCCGGACGATCAGCTCACTCGCCCGGCCGATGATCGCGAGTTCGCCGGATGCCTCGATCCTGGCCAGGTCGCCGGTGCGGAACCAGCCGTCGCGCAGCACCTCGGCGGTGGCCTCCGGCCTGCCGTGGTAGCCGACCATGACTCCGGGCCCGCTCACCCACAACTCGCCCTCGCCGGTGTCCTGTCCGTTCGCGCCGCCGCCGACCCTGACCCGGGTGCCGGGCAGCACCCGGCCGCACGAACCGGCCGCCGGTGTGCTGCCCGGTGCCGTCATGGTGACCGGGCCCGCCTCGGTACTGCCGTAGTGCTCCAGGTAGGGGACCCGGCAGATCGCCTCGAAGGAGCTGCGGAACCCGGGCCCCGCCGAAGCGCCCCCGCTGACGCAGCCCCGCAGCGCGGGCGCCCCGAGCCCGCCGCCGTCCCCGTCGCCCTCCTCGCTCCGGACCGCGTCGAGCAGGGCCGAGTACGTCGTCGGCACCCCGCCGAGGAGGGTGTAGGGGGCGTCCGTGCGGCGCAGTTCGCCGAGCACCTCCGCCACCGAGAACCGGGGCTGGAGCACGGCGCTCGCCCCGGTCGCGGTCACCCCGAGGACGCAGACCACCTGGCTCATGGCGTGGTGGAGGGGCAGCGGCCACAGCACCCGGTCCCGGTCCGACAGACCGAGGACCCCGACGAGGCCCGCCGCGACCGGCGCGAGGCGGTTGCGCTGGGTGGACAGCACTCCCTTGGGTGCGCCGGAGGAACCGGAGGTGTAGAGCAGCCACGCCGTCTCGTCCAGCCCGAGATCGTCCCGGGCAGGCGTTTCCGGCTCCGTGGACACCAGTTCCTCGTACCGCAGGACGCCGCCCGCCGCGCCGGCCCCGTCCGCCGGCGTTCCGAGGTCCCCGGACGGCGGAGCGTCCCCGTCCTCCTCACCGCCCTCGACCACCACCACGATCAGCCCGGGGCGGGACAGCAGTCCCGGCCGACGCGCCGTCCGCGCCTCGTCGGTGATGAGCACGCGCGCACCGCAGTCGTCCAGCAGGCGGGCCAGCTCCGCCTCCGAGCTGCCGGGATCCAGCGGTACGCCCACCCCGCTCGCCCGGGTGACGGCGAGCAGGCTCTCGACCGCCTCGACGCGGTTGCCGAGCAGGACGGCCACCCGTTCGCCCCGCGCCAGACCGGCCCCGGCCAAGTGGCCGGCCAGCCGCTCGGTCCTGCGCTCCAGGTCCCGGTAGGTCAGCCGGGTACGGCGGTCCTCGAAGGCGGCCTTCTCCCCGAACGACCGGGCATATGCCCGAAGCGTCCTGGGCAGTGGCCTGATGACGTCCGCGTCTGCGCTCACTCGCTCGAACCCCTCCCGTGGCCTCGTAGGTGAGGATGGCGGCGTGTTCCGCCCGGTTCCATCGGGCCCCGGCACGGTGGCCGCCGCGAAGCGGGCCGCCGGCTGCCGTCTCCTGGCACGGCGGCCGTGTCGGCGGCTCCCGCGGCCGTGGTGTCCGCGGACACGAACGCACGTGGCGGCGGGCCGTCCGGCGGGCCGCCGACCGGTTCGGCGTGGGTCCGGCCCGGTTCCGGGCCCGGATCGGGGTCGTCGTGGTCGTGGCCGTGGACGCGGCCGTTCAGCAGCTGCTCGTCTCCGCCCGTCCGTCCGGCCTCCCGGCCGGCACCGACAGCGGGACGCCGACGAGCGGTTCCCGCCTACGGGACGTCGGCCAGGTGGCCGCCGACCCGCGCGGCCGTCTCCCGCAGCCAGATGTGGGCCGCGTCATGGGTGTGGACCGGGTGCCACCACAGCGCCTCCCGCAGCGGCACCGCCTCGTAGGGCGGCTCCACCAGCCGCACCGCGGCGACCGGCGTCAGTATCCGCGCCAGCCGTGCCTGGATCAAGGCGATGCGCCGGGTGCCGGCGACCATCAGGGGCAGGAGCTGGAAGCTGTCGACGGACACCTCCACACGTGGTTCGATGCCGAGCATGCCGAGCTGGCGCACGGCCGGCGCGTCGTAGGTGCGCTGGTACGTCACCCACGGCAGCCGGGCCAGGTCCTGCCGGGTGAGGCGGTCACCGACGTCCGGGTGGTCCTCGGCGACGAGGAACACCCAGCGGTCGTCGTAGAGGTCGGTGGCGGGGAAGTCGCTGATCACGCCGTGCGGCATGAGCAGGCCGTCGGTGGCGCTCAGCAGGGTCGCGGTGTCGTCGACGACGGTCGGCGGGGTCTGGGTGAAGCGCAGCCGGATGCCGGGGGTCTCCTCGTGCACGACGCGGGCCAGCTCGGCGCCGAAGACGGCGACCGCGTAGTCGGACGCCACCAGCCTGAACTCGCGGCTCTCCTCGGCCGGGTCGAAGTCGGCCTGGCTGGAGAAGAGGCGTTCCAGCACCTCGTAGGCGGTGGAGGTGCGGTCCAGCAGGATCTGGCCGAGCGCGGTCAGCTCGTAGTGGCCGCCGACGCGGGCCAGCAGGTCGTCGTCGAAGTGCCGGCGCAGCCGGGCCAGGGCCGCGCTCATCGCGGGCTGGCTCAGACCGACACGCTGCCCGGCCCGGGTGACGTTCCGCTCCTCGAGCAAGGCGCGCAGGGCGACGACGAGATTGAGGTCGAGACGGGCCAGGTTCACGGATCGGTCCTCGCGGTCGGCGACGAACGGGGTGACGATCAGCGGAAATAAACGAGGTGGATGACTGTCATCCACAGAATCGATTTCCCTGATCACAGGGGGCGGGTCCAGATTAGTCCCACCGCAATCAGGAGGACACGTCCGTGAAACCCGAACCCTCGTCCGCGCTCTTCGCCGGTCCGTTCGCCCTCGCCACCCTGTCCGCCCCGGACGGGCCGCAGTTCCCTGCCCTCGTCACCCCCGACGGCCAGGCCTTCGACCTGCGGGATGCCTTCGGCGACGACCGGCTGACCGTCCTCGACGTGCTGGACCGCTGGGAGACGGCGCTGCCTCGGCTGCGCGCACTCGCGGCCGACACCGGCCTGGCCCGCACGGCCGTCGCGGACCTGCGCGTGCACGCGCCCGTGGCGCCGCGTCAGGTGTTCCAGTCGGGCGCGAACTACCGGCAGCACGTCATCGACCTGCACGTCGCCCACCGCGCCCCCGGCGACGAGCGGCCGGAGAGCGAGCGCCGCGCGGAGGCCGCGGAGCTCATGGACCGGCGGGCGGCAAAGGACCTGCCGTACGTCTTCATCGGACTGCCGAGCGCGATCATCGGCCCCTACGACGATGTGGTCCTGCCCGCCTGGGCGGACCAGCCGGACTGGGAGCTGGAGTTGGCGGTCGTGATCGGCAGGCCGGCCCACCGGGTATCGGTGGAGCAGGCGGCCCGGTACATCGCCGGCTACACCATCGCCAACGACCTGACCGACCGGGCCACCGTCTTCCGCCGGGACATGCCGCAGATCGGCACCGACTGGCTGCGCAGCAAGAACGCGCCCGGCTTCACCCCGCTCGGCCCCTGGATCGTGCCCGCGGAGTCGATCGCGAACCCGGACGACCTGCGCGTCACGCTCAAGCTCAACGGCGAGACCATGCAGGACGAGTCCACCAAGGACATGATCTTCAAGGTCGCGCGCATGGTGTCCTACGCCTCCCAGACGGCGCGGCTCCTCCCGGGTGACCTGGTGCTGACCGGCAGCCCAGCCGGCAACGGCATGCACTGGGGCCGGCTGCTGCGCGACGGTGATGTCATGGAGGGGTCCGTCACCGGGCTCGGTGTGCAGCGCACCCGGTGTGTCGCCGAGGCGGTGTCGTGAACCGGCACGACCCCGAGGGGGCGATCGCCGAGGCCGCCAAGGCGTTTTCCAACTGGGGCCGTTGGGGCGAGGACGACCGGCTCGGCACGCTCAACTTCCTCACCGAGGACAAGCGCCGCGAGGGGGCCGCACTCGTCCGGCGCGGTGTCAGCTTCTCCCTGTCGCAGTCCTTCGACATGAACGGCCCGCAGAAGGGCTGGCGGCGGCGCACCAACCCGGTGCACACCATGCTGGACACCGGCACCGACGCCGCCTTCGGCAACCAGGGCTTCCCGCACGGCATCGGCGGCGCCGACGACGTGATCGCGATGCCGCTCCAGTGCTCGACCCAGTGGGACGGGCTCGGGCACATCTTCGACCACGGCAGGGCGTGGAACGGCCGGCCGGCGGAGAAGGTCGTCACCTCCGACGGCGACCTCGTCACCGGCATCGAGCGCATGGCGCCGTACGTCGCCGGGCGCGGCGTCCTGCTCGACGTGGGCCGGGTGATCGGCGAGGACGGGGAGCTGCCGGACGGGTTCGCGATCACCGAGGAACACCTGGCGGCGACGGCCGAGGCGCACGGGGTGGCCGTCGGCCGCGGCGACATCGTGGCGGTGCGCACCGGGCAGCTGGCCCGTGCCCGCCGCGACGGCTGGGGCGACTACGCCGGCGGGCCCGCGCCCGGACTGTCGTTCACCACGGCCGACTGGCTGCACCGCAGTGAGATCGCCGCGATCGCCACGGACACCTGGGGTTTCGAGGTCCGCCCGAACGAGTTCGAGCACGCCTTCCAGCCGCTGCACCAGGTCGTCATCCCGAACATCGGGTTGCTGATCGGCGAGATGTGGGACCTGGAGGCGCTGGCCGAGGACTGTGCCCGCGACGGCGTGTACGCGTTCTGGCTCACCGCCGCGCCTCTCCCCATCACCGGCGCGGTCGGCTCCCCCGTCAACCCGATCGCCGTCAAGTAACGTACCGAGCAAGGGAGTTCCTTCATGAGCAGAGCCCGCACGGTCCTGGTGATCGGTGGCGGTGCCGCAGGCAACGCGGTGACGATCTTCCTGCGCCGAGCCGGCCTCACCGTGGATCTGATCGAGGCCAAGGACGACTGGAACGCCACCGCGGGATCCGGCATCACCCTTCAGGGCAACGCCCTGCGTGTCCTGCGTGAACTCGGCGTCTGGGAACAGGTGGAGGCGTCCGGTTTCGGTTTCGGCTCCGTCGGCATCACCGCCCCCGACGGCACGGTCCTGCACGTCGCCCGGGACCTGCGCACGGGCGGCGACGATCTGCCCGCCACCGTCGGCATGCAGCGCCCACGGCTCCAGCAGATCCTGATCGACGCCGTACGGGCCAGCGGCGCCCAGGTGCGGCTCGGGACGACCGCCGAGATCCTCGGCCAGGACGCGGACGGGGTGTCGGTGCGGTTCTCCGACGGCCGCGAGAGCCGCTACGACCTCGTCATCGCCGCCGACGGCCTCGGTTCCTCGACCCGCGGGGCGATCGGCATCACCGACCGGCCCGAACCGACCGGCATGGCCATCTGGCGCGTCGCCGCCCCCCGCCCGGCCGGCGTGATCCGCACCGATCTCGCCTACGGCGGCCCCGCCTACATCGCCGGATACTGCCCCACCGGTGACACCACGATCTACGCCTACGTCGTCGAGGCCAACCGCGACCGCGCCTCCATCCCGCCGGAGACGTACGCCGACGAGATGCGCCGCCTCGCCTCCGCCTACGGGGGCCACTGGCCGGAGATCACCGCGTCCATCACCGACCCGGCGAAAGTCAACTACACCTGGTTCGACCGGCTCCTCGTCGAGGGCTCCTGGCACCGCGGCCGGGTCGTCCTGGTCGGTGACGCCGCGCACTGCTGCCCGCCCACGCTCGCGCAGGGCGCGGCCCTGTCGCTGGAGGACGCGTGGGTGCTCGCTCAGCTGCTGACCGCCTCGGACACCTGGGACGACGCCCTCTTCCAGGCGTACTACGAGCGGCGCGTGGCCCGCGTCCGCCCGGTCGTGGAGGCGTCCGTGCAGATCGGGCAGTGGCAGCTCGACGGCGTCCGGGACGCGGACATGCCCGGCCTGATGGACCGCATGATGACGATGCTGCGGGAGCTGCCGTGAGCGCGCCCACCGTCGACGTCCACGCGCACGTCCTGCTGCCCGAGGTCGAGGCACTGGTGGCCGGCCTCCCGGGCCACGCGGAGGCGAAGGCCCTGGACGCCCGGCGCAACGGTCCGGCGGCACTCGCCGTGAGCGGGCCCATGGTGCGCGAGCGCATCCCGCGGCTGACCGACCCCGCCGTGCGGCTGGCCACGATGGACAGCCAGGGCGTGGACATCCAGGTGGTCAGTCCCTCCCCCTCGCACTACCACTACTGGGCGGACGAGGAGACGGCCGAGAAGGTGTACCGGCTCGCCAACGAGGCGACCGCGGCGCACTGTTCGGCCGCGCCCGACCGGCTGCGCGGGCTCGGTCTCGTCCCGCTCCAGCACCCGGAGCACCTGGTGCGCGCCCTCGATCACGCGCTGGACCAAGGACTGCTGGGCGTCGAGGTCTCCAGCCACGCCCCGGGGCGGGAGCTGTCCGATCCGGCGTACGAGCCGTTCTGGTCCCGTGCCGAGGAGACGGGGGCGATCGTCTTCCTGCACCCCTTCGGCTGCACGCTCGACGAGCGCCTCGACCGCTGGTACCTGTCCAACACCGTCGGGCAGCCGGTGGAGAACGCCGTCGCCCTCTCCCACCTGATCTTCTCCGGCGTCCTCGACCGTCACCCCGCTCTCACGCTCGTCGCCGCGCACGGCGGCGGCTACCTGCCCACCCACATCGGCCGCTCCGACCACGCCTGGTCGGCCCGCTCCGACGCCGCCGCCGGCTGCGCCCACCTGCCCAGCAGCTATCTGAGGCGCCTGTACTTCGACTCCCTCGTCCACGACCCGCACGTGTTGCGGGAGCTGGTCCGCGCGGCGGGCGCGGACCGGGTGCTGCTCGGCTCCGACTTCCCCTTCGACATGGGTGCCGAGGACCCCGTCGGCGCACTGCGCGCCGCCCATCTGACCGACGCCGCCTTCGAGGCCGTACGCGGCGCGAACGCCGCCGCCCTGCTTTCCCTGGAGTGATTCCCATGCGTCTGCTCACCCATCTGCGGCACGTGGACCTCGCCGTGCCCGACTACGACAAGCAGCTCGACTTCTACGCCGGCGTCTGGGGCCTGACCAAGGTCGCCGAGGACTCCGGCATCGCCTTCCTCGCCGCCGAGGGCTCGCCCGAGCAGTACGTCGTCCGGCTGCGCAAGGCCGCCGAGAAGCGCCTGGACCTGGTCTCCTACGGCGCCGCCTCCGCCGGGGACGTGGACACGCTCGCCGAGCAACTGCTCGCGGGCGGAGTGCAGTTGATCTCCCAGCCGGGCAAGGTGGACACCCCCGGCGGCGGCTACGGCTTCCGCTTCTTCGACGTCGACGGCCGCACCATCGAGGTCTCCGCCGACGTCGAGGTCCGGCAGCACCGCAAGATCGAGGAGAAGGAGTCCATCCCGGTCAAGCTGAGCCATGTCGTCCTCAACTCCCCCGACCTGAACCGCACCCGCGAGTGGTACGAGACCCACCTCGGCTTCCGCCTCTCCGACACCCTCAGCTCCCCGCGCATGGGCGAGGTCATGCACTTCATGCGGATCTCCAACCAGCACCACTCCATGGCGCTCGCCAAGGGCCCGCACACCTCCCTGCACCACATCTCCTTCGAGATGCGCGGCATCGACGAGTACATGCGCGGCTCCGGGCGCGTCATCCGCGCCGGGTACCGCAAGATCTGGGGACCGGGCCGGCACATGGCGGGCGACAACACCTTCACCTACTTCCTCGACCCGCACGGCAACACCGTCGAGTACACGACGGAACTGGAGTGCCTGGACGAGGACACCTGGCACCCGCACGTCTACGACTTCTCGCAGCCCGAGGTCACCGACCAGTGGGGCACCGCCAACCCCATGAACGAACTCGTCGCCAGGGAGTCCTTCAACGACCCCGACCGCGGCGTGTTCGTCGCCCCGCCGGTCTGATCCCACCCCCATCCCCTCGCTCCCGGGGCGCGGCCGGCCCTGTCACCTGCACTGACCCGGTCCCGCCGCGCCCCCGGGGTTCCGCCCGCCAGGAGCCGCACCATGCGTTTCGCCGCCTACGAACACCAGCACCGCCGCCGCTTGGCCGTCGTGGAGGACGACGGCACCCTGCTGCCGCTGCCCGGCGCCACCTCGCTCACCGACCTGCTGCGCCAGTCCGGCGGGCTGCCCGGCCTGCTCGCCGCCGGCGCGGCCGCGCTCGACGTGCCGCCCGGCCCGCACGTGACGCAGGTCCGGCTGCTGCCGCCGCTCCAGCCGGCCTCCGTCCGGGACTTCGTCACCTTCGAGGAACACGTCGAGGGCGTCCGCAGGTCGGTGGACGGCGCGGCAGGTGTGCCGGAACAGTGGTACGCCGCGCCGGCCTTCTACTTCACCAATCCGCACGCGATCCACGGCCCGCACGACGACATCCCCGTCCCGCCCGGGTCGAGTGTCCTGGACTTCGAACTCGAGGTCGCCGCCGTCATCGGCCGCGAGGGCCGCGACCTCACCCCCGAGCAGGCCCGGGACCACATCGTCGGCTACACCGTCTTCAACGACTGGTCGGCCAGGGACCTCCAGTCCGCCGAGATGAAGGTGGGCCTCGGCCCCTGCAAGGGCAAGGACACCGCCACCACGCTGGGCCCGTACCTGGTCACCGCGGACGAGCTGGAGCCGTACCGGGACTTTGACGGCTTCCTGCGCCTGGCGCTCACCGCGGAGGTCAACGGCGAGGTCGTCGGCCGGGACCTGCTGTCCAACATGAGCTGGACGTTCGAGGAGATGACCGCCTTCGCCTCCCGCGGCACCCGGGTCGTGCCCGGGGACGTCCTGGGTTCCGGCACCTGCGGCAACGGCGGCTGCCTCGCCGAACTGTGGGGCCTGCGCGGCGAGCGGACCCCGCCGCCGCTGAAGCCCGGTGACACCGTCACCCTCACCGTCGAAGGGATCGGCAGCGTGTCCAGCACCGTCGTCCCCGGCGCGGACCCGGTGCCGCTGCCCGCCGGCCGGCGCCGGTCCCGGGAGCGGCCGTGACCGGCCCGCGTCCCCGGAGACTGCTCGGCAAGGTCGTCGTGGTCACCGGCGCGGCCCGTGGCCAGGGCGCCGCCGAGGCGGAGGCGCTGGCACGGGAGGGAGCGCGGGTGATCGCCACCGACGTACGGCCGGAGGGCGACTGCCGCCGCCTCGACGTGACCAGCGAACAGGACTGGGCCGGTCTCGCCGCCGAGCTGAAGGAGGCGTACGGGCAGGTGCACGGCCTGGTCAACAACGCCGGCATCACCTGGCGTGCCCGCGTCGGCGACGTACGAGCCGCGGACTTCGACCGCGTCCACGCCGTCAATGTCACCGGCCCGCTGCTCGGCATCCAGCACCTCGCCCCGCTGATGCCGCCGGGCTCCTCGATCGTCAACGTCGGCTCCTCGGCGGCCCTCACAGCCCACTACCCGGTCGCCTACACCGCCAGCAAGTGGGGCCTCCGGGGGCTGTCCAGGACGGCCGCACTGGAGCTCGGGCCGCGCGGCATCCGCGTCAACACGGTCCACCCCGGCTACATAGAGACCGCGATGACCGCCTCCGCCGCGCCCGCGTTCCGCGAGGCCAACGTCCGCGAGACCCCGCTCGGCCGCACGGGGACGGCCGACGAGGTAGCGCCGCTGGTCGTCTTCCTGCTGTCGGACGAGTCGTCGTTCATCACCGGCGCCGAGATCCCCGTCGACGGCGGGCTCACCGCGCACGGCGGCGTCAAGTCGGTGTCGGACGCGCTGCGCGAGGGGGCCTCGTGAAGCGGCTGGAGGGCAAGGTCGCGCTGATCTCCGGCACCGCGCGCGGTCAGGGCCAGGCCGCCGCGCTGCGGTTCGCGGCCGAGGGCGCGCTCGTGGTCGGCGGCGATCTGCTGCACGAGGAAGCCGTCGAGACACAGCGCCTCATCGCCCGCGAGGGCGGCACCGCCCTCACCTCCGGCCCCCTCGACGTCACCGACGAGGCGTCGGTGCGCTCCTGGGTGGCGGAGGCCGTCGACGCCTTCGGCAGCGTCGACATCGTGTACGCCAACGCCGGCGCGGTCCGCTTCGGGGGCATCGACAGCCAGCCGTACGAGGACTTCGCCTTCACCGTGCGCGCCGAGCTGGACTCGGTGTGGCTGACCGTCCGGGCGGCCTGGCCGCATCTGATCGACAGCCGCGGCTGCGTCCTCACCGTCGGTTCCACCGCCGGGCTGACCGGTTCGCTCACCAACCAACGCACGGCCCACTCGGCGTCCAAGGGCGGAGTGATCGCGCTGACCCGGCAACTGGCCGCCGAGGGAGCGCCGTACGGCATCCGCGCCAACTGCGTCAGCCCCGGAATGATCGACACGGACGGCTCCCGCGCCAACCTCCTCGCCGAGGACCACCCGATGCACTCCATCGCCCGGCACATCCCCCTCGGCCGCACCGGCACACCCGACGACGTGGTGAACGCGGCCGTCTTCCTCACCTCGGACGAGGCGTCGTACATCACGGGCGCCCACCTCGTCGTCGACGGCGGCTGGTCCGCCGTCCTGCCCGGCGCCACCCTCTGAAAGGAAGCTCCCGCACGTGAACAAGGTCCGCGACAGCGCCGCCGAGGCGGTCGCCGACATCCCCGACGGCGCCTCGCTCGCCGTCGGCGGATTCGGCCTCAGCGGCGTGCCCGAGGTACTGATCCGCGCCCTGTACGAGCAGGGCGCGAGCGGCCTGGAGGTCGTCTCCAACAACTGCGGCGTCGACGGCCGCGGCCTCGGCGTCCTGCTCGCCGCCGGCCGCATCGCCCGCGTCACCGGGTCCTACGTCGGCGAGAACAAGGAGTTCGCCCGCCAGTACCTCGCGGGTGAACTGGAGGTCGAGCTGACCCCGCAGGGCACCCTCGCCGAACGCCTGCGCGCGGGCGGCGCCGGCATCCCCGCCTTCTACACCCCGGCCGGAGTGGGCACCCAGGTGGCGGCCGGCGGTCTGCCCTGGCGGTACGCGCCGGGAGGCGGCTCAGTCGCAGTGGCCTCGCCGCCCAAGGAGACGCGTGAGTTCCACGGCCGCCCCCACGTCCTGGAGCACGGCATCACCACCGATTTCGCCCTCGTCCGGGCCTGGCGCGGCGACCGGCACGGCAACCTCGTCTTCCGCAAGGCCGCCGCCAACTTCAACCCCCTGGCCGCCATGGCGGGCAAGGTGACCATCGCCGAGGTGGAGGAACTCGTCGAGCCGGGCGGACTGGCCCCCGACGCGGTCCACCTGCCCGGCATCCACGTCCAGCGGATCGTGGCCCTCAGCGCCGACCAGGCCGCGGACAAGCAGCTGGAGAAAAGGACGGTACGTTCCTGATGCCCTGGACCCGCGACCAGATGGCCGCCCGCGCCGCCGCGGAACTCACCGACGGCTCCTACGTCAACCTCGGCATCGGCCTGCCCACCCTCGTCCCCGGCCACCTCCCGTCCGGCGTGCACGTCGTCCTGCACTCCGAGAACGGCATCCTCGGCACCGGCCCCTACCCGTACGAGGACGAGGTCGACCCCGACTTGATCAACGCCGGCAAGGAGACCGTCACCGTGCTGCCCGGGGCCGCCTTTTTCGACTCGGCCCTCTCCTTCGGCATGATCCGCGGCGGCCACATCGACACCGCCGTCCTCGGCGCCATGCAGGTCTCCGAGCGAGGAGACCTGGCCAACTGGGTGATCCCCGGGAAGATGGTCAAGGGCATGGGTGGTGCCATGGACCTGGTCCACGGAGCCCGCCGCGTCATCGTCCTGATGGAGCACACCGCCAAGGACGGCTCCCCGAAGATCCTCAAGGACTGCACCCTGCCACTGACGGGTGAGCGGTGCGTGCACCGCATCATCACCGACCTGGGCGTCCTCGACGTCACCGACGACGGCCTCGCGCTGGTGGAGACCGCCCCCGGTGTCACCACGGACCACATCACGGCCCGCACGGACGCACCTGTACGCCTGGACGCTCTCCGGGTGGCACGCTGATCCGTGCCGCGTCACGGTGTCAAGGACGCCCGCCCCTCCGCCGATGCTCCGTCAGGACGGGCGTCGTGCGGGCGTCGGACACGTCGTCGCGGAACGACACCGAAGAACTGCGGGTCGCGTGGCCTGCGTGAGCATACGACGCGCCAGTGACCCGAGCCGGGGATTCGCCGGCAGCAGGCGGCGGCTCCGTCGGGGATCTCGTCGGCGGTCTCGTCCAGGTGAGGGGCCCGGGGTTCGCGTTCCGGTCGGCGCGCCGGCTGCGGAGTCCGTCGCCGGATCCGGCAGCGGCGGCGGAGTGGTCGGTACGGGAAAGAGGCCGGCCGAGGCACCGGCCGCCGACGAAGACGACGCACGGCACCGGCAGCAGTGCCCGGACGGGGCGGAGTTGCCCACGTGGGCGCAGGTGAGGTCGTAGCGTGGATTCATGCCCGAACACACGTACCTACTTCACATCACCGAGCGCTCCTTGTGGGACGCGGCCCGCGAGCACGGCGCGTACCGGATGTCCACGCGCGGCCGCACCCTTGCGCAGGAGGGCTTCATCCACTGCTCGACGCGCGCCCAGCTCCCCTCCGTGGCGGCCTTCCTGTACGGCTCCTACGAGGGCCCCGACGAGCTGGTGGTGCTCGTCGTGGACCCCGCGCGGCTGGACGTGCCGGTGAAGTACGAGGCACCGGAACCCGGCGCTGAGAAGTTCCCGCACGTGTACGGGCCGATCCCGGTGGACGCGGTGGTGCGGGTGGAGCCCTGGCGGTGACGGGCCGCCGCGGGCCATGGCGGTGGGCCGTGGCAGCATGGCTGGTCCTCGTGGCCGCCGCGGGCGGGCTGACCCTGTGGTGGCAGGACTCGGCGGAGCCGCAACGGTACAGCTGGGAACGGACCGTCCCGACGCCGTCGCTCCCCCAGGGGTGGGAATCGGCGTGCGCAGGCGCCACGCCCAACGAGAACGACCGGGTCCTCTGCTTCGTCAGGACCCGCTGAGCGTCGTCCCGCAAACGATCTCGGCATGCTGGTTGGCCGACGTCGTCCACCGGTCGTCCGGCAAGGGTGAGGTCGTGGAGGCGGGCGATGCCGAGCATGGCGTGGTGGACGCCGTCGCCTCCGAGGCGGCAGTCGCGGAGGCCGACTACGCCGCCGCCTTCGCCCTCGTCACCCGACAGCGCCTGCGGACGCCGACGACCACGGACGACCTCGCCACGGACGCGGCCTCGCAGGACCCGGCGGACCGCCTCGCTCACTTCGCGGACGCCGGACTCCTGGACACCGACGCGGAGATCTTCGGCGATCACCGGAGTCGCCCCGCCCCGAGTGAACCGCTCGGCCGCCCGAAGCCGTGACTCCTCGCGGGCCTGCTGCCGCTCGGCGATCAGCCCGCCACCCTGTGGATGCCGCATGCCCCGTGATACCGCGGAGAGCTGCCGCCGTCAGCCCCTACGCCATCACGAGTTCGACCTCAGCAGGAACCCGGCAGCGCCACGAGGAAGACCCGGTCCTTGTCGGGTAAGCATCAAGTGGCTGAATCGCCGGTGTGCGCAAGTCACGCACCCTATCGTCTGCAGCGCGGCTGATCAGTTGAGCAAGAATGCCGTGGGCACCACAGTCCCACGACCACCACCACGACAAGGAGTGCACCATGTCCGACACGCGCTTACCCGGTTCCTCCGCACCGAGTACCGATGGCCGGCCTGAACTGAAGCGGGTGATGGGCCCGGGTCTGCTGTTGCTGTTCATCATCGGCGACATACTCGGGACCGGCATCTACGCGTTGACCGGACAGGTCGCGGGGGAGGTCGGAGGCGCGGCATGGCTGCCGTTCGTCATCGCGTTCGCCGTCGCGCTGGTCACCGCCTGCTCCTACCTGGAGTTGGTCACCAAGTACCCGCAGGCTGCTGGTGCCGCCCTGTACGTGCACAAGGCGTTCGGTAAGCACTTCCTGACCTTCCTGGTGTGCTTCACCGTGATGTGCTCCGGTATCACCTCGGCGTCAGCGGCCTCCCGAGCCTTCGCGGCGAATCTGGTGACCGGCTTCGGGATCGACGCGGGGAACGGCCTCGTCCTGCTGATCGCCCTCGGCTTCATGTGCCTGGTAATGCTGGTCAACCTCCGCGGTGTCGCCGAGAGTCTCAAGATCAACGTACTGCTGACCGCGGTGGAGCTCTCCGGTCTGCTCCTCGTCGTCCTGATCAGCGGCTATTTCATCGCGGGCGGAAACGCGGACTTCTCCCGTGCCGTCGCCTTCGAAACCAGCTCCGACAAGGGCGTGTTCCTGGCGGTGAGCACCGCGACGTCGCTGGCCTTCTTCGCGATGGTCGGCTTCGAGGACTCGGTCAACATGGCGGAAGAGACGAAGGACCCGGTACGGGTCTTCCCCCGCGTGATGTTCACCGGCCTGGGCATCGCCGGACTGATCTACGTCCTGGTGTCCGTCTGCGCTGTGGCTGTCGTCCCTGTCGGCCGGCTCGCCTCCAGTGAGACCCCGTTGGCCACAGTGGTGCAGACGGCCGCGCCCGACTTCCCCATCACTGACTTGCTGCCGTTCATCTCCATGTTCGCGGTGGCCAACTCCGCGCTGATCAACATGCTGATGGCCAGCCGCCTGCTGTACGGCATGAGCAAGCAGGGGGTGCTGCCGCCTTCCCTGTCCAAGGTGCATGCTGTGCGGCGCACTCCGCATGTGGCGATCCTGTTCACCACGGCGATCGCCTTCGGTCTCATCGTCTTCGTCTCGCTCAAACCCGACAGCCCGGTCGTGGCCTTGCTGGGCGGGACGACGTCGCTGCTTCTGCTCACGGTGTTCGCGGGCGTCAACCTTTCGGTCCTCGTGCTGCGCCGGGACAGGGTCGACAGGCAGCACTTCAGGGCAGGCCGTGTGCTGCCCGTGGTGGGTACGATCACCTGTCTCTACCTGGTCGTGCCCTGGTCCTCCGGACGCCCCGCCGACCAGTACCGCATCGCAGGGGTCCTGCTGCTGATCGGCGTGGCCCTGTGGGCGATCACCTGGCTCACTCGGCGCGGCACACCCGTCTCCGACGTCGACCGGCCGGACCAGACAGCACCTCATTGAGGTCGTTTCATCTTGAACTCGCAGGTCGGGCCGCTGGTGTGGGTGGGGATTGACGCGCTCGTGCTGGTCTCGGGCGTGATCATTAGCAGGTGATCGTCTGCCACGGGCCGGTTCGCGGGTTCTGGGGTGGTCCGCCGGAGGCGTCTCGTAGGTTCCGCAGTGGGAGGGAGGCGCATGGTGGACGTGCTGACGTGGACGATCGAGCAGCGGATGCGACTGACTGAGCGTGCCGAGCTGCTGCGCAAAGAGCTGGCGGAGATTGACGCCGAGCTGGGCCGGCTGGAGGCTGCCGAGGTGGTGTTCGGTCAGTGGGCCGAGACGACCGACGGGGGACGGCGACCGTCGGGCATCGTGGATCCGGAGCGCGTCGCGGCTGGTCCGGGTGCGGGCGGGATGCGATTGGTGCCGGACCGTGTCGAGGGGATGGGGCTGGAGGCCCTGACCTCGGAGTACCAGCGGATCATGGAGATCGTGGCCGAGGCGGACGGTCCGGTGATGGCCAAGGACGTCGCGATGGCACTGGGCCGGGAACTCACACCGGGCAAGGTCGAGCCGGTCCGCGGCCAGCTGCGCAAACTCGCCGACCGGGGCTGGCTGAAGCGGACCGGATCAGGGCGCTATCTGCCGCGCTGACCGGCCGGTTCTCGCCGTAACGTGAGGGCCCCCGGCGGGAGTTGGTTCGCGTGTGAAGACTCACCGCCCCGCCGAGGGCACTCGCGATGCTGTCTACCAGGTTCGGCTCCCCGTGTCGAAGCGGACCATCGAACTCGTCGCCGGCCTGATACGCGGGCGGCGCAAGCAGCTCGGCACCCGCTGGCGCAAGGTCACCCCGGGGACCCAGGTGATCGTCGTGCTCGCCGTGCTCCGTCACGACCAGCGGCTTGTCGACATGGCCGGCGGCAACGCCGTCTCCGCCTCCACCGTGCGCCGCTGGATCCTGGAAGTCCTCGGGCTGCTTGCTGCCCGTGCCCCGCGTCTGGACCGCGCCCTGAAGAAGATCGCCCGGCGGGGCGGCGTGGTGGTCCTGCTGGACGGCACCCTCGTGCGCACCCGCCGCCGCACCGGGGCGGACAACCGCAGGAACTACAGCGGGAAACACAAGGCCCATGGCCTGCTCTTCCTCGCGCTGACCGATGAGAAGGGCAACCTGATCTTGATCTCCTCCGCCCGACCCGGCCGGGCCAGCGAGATCACCGCTACTCGCCACGACCACATCACCAGGCATCTGCGCGAGGCCGGCCTCGGCGCCCTGGCCGACCTCGGCTTCGTCGGCCTCGACGACGACCCCAACGATGCTCCGGTCATCATCACCGGCCGCAAGGCGACCCGCTCCCACCGCCTCACCGACGCCGAGAAGGAGGCGAACCGGCTGATCAGCCGCGAACGCGCCGCCATCGAGCACGGCTTCGCGAACCTGAAGACCTGGCGCATTCTGGCCAAAGTTCGCATGAGCACGCATTACGCCACCACGCTGCTACGAGCCCTGCTCGTTCTGGCGAACCGCGAAGTCCAGCAGTGACAGACGATCACCCGACGACGATCACTCCGCCTGCCAGCACGAGGACCACATCACGGACTCACACCAATACCGCAACCTGCAGGTTCAATCGGCCTGACCGTGCTGAGCGCCTTCGTCAACGCGCGCACGAACAGCCTCGTCGCCGAGGGGAAGACGGAGGCGAAATCGCTGGTCGGCGGATACCACGTGGCCTTCCTGGCCGCCGCCGGATTCACGCTGACCGCCCTGATCATTGGCGTCGGCCTGCTCAAGGGCACGCCGTCCGCAGGCGCGAAGCAACAGACCATGGCCTCTTCCGAATAGGGCGCCTCGGTCTCCTGACCAACAGAGGTCATCCCAGTCCCTGGCCCCTTTTCAGCGTCTGCCGTTGCCCGGAGCAAGCAGGCTGGTGAGCTCAGCGATCGCCTCCGGAGACGGCTTGAAGCAGCGGCGGACGTTCTCCGGCTTTCTTGTGCCCGACTTCGCCATGAGCATCAGCAGCGAGGTGCCCTGCTCGCCGAGGTGGGTCAGGGCGGAATGGCGGTACTCATGCAGGTCCCAGCCAGTCCCGGACCCGCGCAGGGCGGTGTGCTCATCCGGCAGAGCACGGGCTT
Source organism: Streptomyces glaucus (assembly GCF_039533365.1). NCBI lineage: Bacteria > Bacillati > Actinomycetota > Actinomycetes > Kitasatosporales > Streptomycetaceae > Streptomyces > Streptomyces glaucus. The sequence goes on along the minus strand of NZ_BAAATK010000004.1, from coordinate 133,511 downwards.
GGCCGTAGGAGAGGCGGGCCAGTCCAGTGTCCGGGCGCACGTCGCGTGGGCTGACGATCTTGCCCGGCCCGGGGCGGCGGTGGGTGACGAACACCAGCCGCTGGATGCGGCCCTTGAGCAGGGTGCTCGGAAGCCGGAGGGCGTCGTTGCCGGTGGTGAGGACACTGGTCCTGGACTTGGCTGGGTTCTTCCCGAGGCGGACCGGACGGCCGTAACGGCGCCCCCGGTCCTTGTCGACCAGTTCATCCAGCAGGTGCGGGACGGTGCCGGCGACCTCCTCCAGCGCGGCGCGGACGGCTTCGGTGACCATCTCCGGCCGGGCCAAGTCACGCACAGCGGCCAGGACGTGGGTGGAGTCGGTGCACTGTCTGGTGCGCTCGCGCACCAGACCGGCCGCCTCGAGGCGGGCCAGGGCGAGGCCGAGAAGGCGGTCGGCGCGGTCGCCCTCGGTGAGACAGTCACGGAAGTCGGCCAGCACGCTGTGGTGGAAGCCGGGATCGTCCAGTTCCATGGCCGTGGCGTACTTGAAGTCGATGCGGCAGCGAACCGCCTCAGCGGCTTGCCGGTCCGACAGGCCGAGTACGAACTGCAGCACGTACACGGTGGCCAGATGGGCGGGCGAGAGGCCCGGACGTCCATCCCGCGGACACCAGTCCGCGAAGTCCTCGTCACGCCAGAGCCCGTTCAGACGGTCTCTCACCCACATCGCCGCCGTGCCGCCCGGGTTGCCCGCCCGCGCGATCTGCGCGGTCAGAGGCGGAACTTCCTCACCGGAACGAGGACGGAGCGACTACGGACATCTCGACAACTGCACGGACTCCAGGGACACCCCGAGCATGCCCACCGGCCACGGCGACGCACCGGAAAACTTCAAGATCCCCGACAGGGCCGAGCTCAGCCCATGTTAGCGAATGTGAGCTCGGCCATGACCCAAAGACCGAAGAGCTGGAGCCCCAGAGCGCCAACCGCCACTCCCAACGCCGCGCCGGTGGTCAGTCGGCGCCGCACAAACCTGTATACAGAAAGCGTGACGGCTGAGACAAAGAAGAGCAGGATTACGGAAAGGGGCATATCTACCTCTATGGAAGGATTGCAGCTTGACGGTAAGAGCGCACCCGGATAACAGCGTCTACGAATCTCAACCGTCTAGACGAAGTCGGTCGTGAATTGGTTCACCGGGTTTTGAGCACATCGGGATCTGCGGAAGACCCGCTACGACTTCGGGGGCGGGCGCCATCTTGTCCGACGGGGCACGTCACACACATGCGCAGCCGGCAACCGCATGAACGCCCATTACGCCACCACGCTGCTATGAGCCCTGCTCGTTCTGGCGAACCGCGAAGTCCAGCAGTGACAGACGATCACCCGACGACGATCACTCCGCCTGCCAGCACGAGGACCGCATCACGGGCTCACACCAGTACCGCGACCTGCGAGTTCAAGATGAAACGATCTCATTGAGCGACGCCGTCTCCACCAAGCGGTTCACGGCCCCGCGCCGCAGCACTGCGGACTGCCGGCCCGAGCCGGCCCGGTCATCGGGAGTGCGTCCCCGGCGTATGACCGAACGCCCGGCGGAACACATCGATGAAGGCGCTGGTGGAGGACCACCCGCACTGGTTCGCGACCTTGGTCACCGGCGTCTGCTCGGCCAGCAGAACCAGTGCGTGGTGGAGCCGCAGCTGGGTGCGCCACTGAGGGAACGTCATGCCGAGGTCCTTGTGGAACAGCCGGGAGAGCGTGCGATCGCTCGCTCCGACCTCCCGCCCCAGCTCGGCGAGTGTGCGGCTGTCCGACGGGTCGGCCCTCAGGAGGTCGCACACCCTCCGCAGCACGGCATTGCTCGGCGTGGGCAGGTGCATGGGTTGCTGCACCGAAATCCTCAACTGGTCGAGCAGCACCGCACGCAGCCGCATCCGCTCCGGGCTGTCATCGTCCTCCGTGCGGGTATAGGCGATGATCAACTCCCGTAGCAGAGGGCTTACGGAGAGTACGGTAGGCGCGTCCAGACGCAGCGGATTCTCCCGCGCGGGGAGCCCTACGAGGTGCAGCTCAAGGTCGCCGTGCGCCTGGTGGGCATGGACGGTATCGGCGGGAACCCAGATGGCGCGAGTTGCCGGAGCGACCCAGGAACCGGCGCTCGTGGTCACGGACAGCACGCCCCGGCCTGCATAGACGATCTGGTGGTCGTCGTGCCGGTGCGCTTCAATCTCCGCTCCGGACGCCAGTCGCTGTGTGCGGGTAGGGGCTACGGGCGTGTGGCGGACTTTCGTCATCGTCTGGCAGCTTATCGGAAGCGCGACACGACGGGCAGCGCTCACGATGATGAGGTGCGAAGAAAACTCTCCATCACGCTCTTGTCCGTCGGGCACGGCTGCGTCGACGTCTACCAGGGTGCTGTCGCCTCTCTCGTGCCGTTCTTCGTTGCCGAGCGCGCCTACAGCTATGCCGCCGTCTCAGGCATCGTGCTCGCCGCCTCGTTGCTGTCATCGGTGGCTCAACCGGTCTTCGGCGTACTGACCGACCGCCGGGCGATGCCCTGGCTGCTGCCGGTCAGCACCCTGCTCGCGGGGGTGGGCATCGCGCTGAGCGGGGTGAGCGACTCCTACGCAGTGACGTTGGCGGTCGTCGCGGTCTCCGGAGTCGGTGTCGCCGCCTACCACCCGGAGTCCGCGCGGGTGGCCAGAGTCGCCAGCGACGGCAGCCACAGTGCGATGGGCTGGTTCTCGCTGGGCGGCAACCTCGGCTTCGCGCTGGCCCCGGTCATGGTCGCCGCCGTGGTAGCCGTCGGGGGACTGGGCCTCACTCCGCTGCTCGTGCTGCCGGCCGTGGTCGGTGCCGCGCTCTGCCTTCCCGTGCTGCGCGTGCTGGAGACCCGGCTGTCCGGCGCGGCCGCGTCGCCCGTGACGGCGAAGGACGACAAGGCGGCCTTCGTACGGCTCTCGCTCGCCGTGGTGTGCCGCTCCATCGCCTTCATCGGCCTGAGCACCTTCGTCTCCCTGTATGCCACCGAGCGCATGGACGGCAGCAAGGCCGCCGGCACGGCCGCACTGTTCCTCCTATACCTGGGCGGCGCGGTGGGCAGCGTGTTGGGCGGTGCGCTGGCGAACCGCTGGGACCGGGTTCGGGTCTCGCGCTGGTCGTACCTGCTGACGGCCGGGTCCATCGCCGGCCTGGTCTTCGTCCCCGGCCCGGCTCTCTACCTGTTCGTCATCCTGACCTCCGCCGGTCTGTACATCCCGTTCTCGCTCCAGGTCACGCTCGGTCAGGACTACCTGCCTTCCCGGGTCGGCACTGCCAGTGGTATCACCCTCGGTCTCACCGTGAGCATCGGTGGTCTGATCAGCCCGGTCATCGGAACCCTCGCTGACCGGACATCGCTGCAGACCGCTTTGGCCCCACTCGTCTTGATGCCCTTCCTCGCCTGGCTCCTGTTCCACACCCTGCCCGAACCCGTCGTGCCGCCCTCCGACAGCACGACACCGAAGGGAGAAGAAGCCGATGCCGAACACTCTCCCGTCCAGCCCGGTCTCCGCTGAGACATCGCGTCCCCCGCTCCGGTCGGGCGCGGGGACCAGTGATACGGCGGCCCCGCCGGCCGCGGAGAGGTGTCCGCTACGGACCTGGGGCTGCACGTCCTCCACCGGCACGCCGACCTGGCGCCTCCTGTCCGCACACTCGACGTCGAACGGTGAGGTCGAGTACTGCAAGTGCAGCTGCAACGCCATCGTGATGCTGTGCCAGGGCGAGGTGGCCGCGCTCACCGCCCTTCCGCATACCGAGCCCGACTCACGTGACGGCAGCGAGTGAGCGGCATGAAGGACATGGGAATCACCTGTCACGGCGGCCCGCCCGCCCGGCCACTTGAGCAAAGACATTGCAAACGGCATCGCTCGGGCATCTCAATATGCGACAGATGCGGACGCTGACCTTTCGGCGATCTGACGAAAAACAATCGTAGACGGCCACGAGCAACGCATGACGGGTACGGAGTCTTCGCTTTCGCATGCCGTCACGACGGCGCCTCGCACACTTCTTCTGGCCAGTTCGGAACAGACGGGAAAAAGCCAAGCGGCTAGATCTCCATCTGGTTACGACGGAGTTACGCTACGTATGTTGGCGTAGCAGTCCCCAGGTACATGCACGATGACTGCTGAACGCTTGACCACGAGGAGGGGACGGTATGCGCGTCAGCATGTGTGCGGCAGGTCAGATGTACGGTGCCGCAGTCGGACCCATGGACACCCGAAAGCAGGCCCGAGCGAGAATCGGACTGCTGGGTCCGATGCGCCTCCATGCCGAGGATGCCGAGAAACCGGTAAGCATGGCACCCAAAATACGGACGGCCCTCGCCATGCTCGGCATGCACCCGGATCAGGTGATGCCCGTTTCCACGTTGACCCGCGAGCTGTGGCCCGAGCAGCCACCAGCCACCGCCCTGCGGACCCTGCAGACGTACATCTTCAACATCCGCAAGGCGCTCGCCGGCATCACCGAACTCACGGCCGAAGACGTCGCGAACCAACTGCTGGTCACCCAGGACAACGGCTACCGCCTGCACAGCTCCGCCCTGCGCCTGGACTGGCTGGACTTCATGCAACTGGCCGACCAGGGGCGCCAGGCCCTCGCCGACGGCGACAGTCACACCGGCATCCAGGAACTCGAGCAGGCGCTGGGCATGTGGCGCGGCGGCGTCCTCACGGACGTGCCCACCGGAGCCGTGCTGGAGGCGCGCAAGCTCATGCTGGAGGAGTCCCGGCTGGACACGATCGAGGCACTGATCGACGCTCGCATCGAGGCCGGCCTGCACCAGCAGGTGATCGCCGAACTCGCCTCACTGACGAGTGAGCATCCCTACCATGAGGGACTGCATGCCCAGTACATGCGCGCTTTGGCCCTCAATGGGCGCCGTGCTGCTGCCCTCGAGGTGTTCGTCCGCCTGCGTACCCGGCTCATAGACGAGATCGGAATCGAACCGGGTTACCCGCTGCAGCAACTGCAGACCACGATACTGAATTCGCACAAGAGCGCATACACGGATCTCGCGCTCAGTACGACCGGAAGCCCGACGAAATAAAAGGCCCTCGTCAACTGTGAGGCCTGCCTCCTCCAGAAGCCGCCACCGATGCGGTCACGCCTGTGATGACCGCCGAGGCCGGGGCCGGTCGTGTCTCGGGGTACGAGTCGGGCAGGGCAGGTGTAAGCACCCCCGGTCCGACAGGTGTTCCCTACGGTCGCAGACGTGACGGAGCAACCGGTCAGGGCCAGCCGGCGCACGGGCTGGAGCCGGCAGCCGGACACCGTGACGTGGCAAACTCACGCTCCCACGGCCTTCGTACTGGTCAACCGCTTCCCCTCCATCGGAGCACCGGACCAGACGGAGGCCGTGTTCGCATTCCGGCAACCCTCGCACCGAGTGCCACCTGGCTCTTGAGCGTTTCTCGTCATGACTCTCGACACACCGGTGTCAGTGTGAGGTCAGAGACAGGGCACCGCGCCCACCCGCCCCGCATCCTCGCGGCCGCGGCGCGTACGTGCCCGGTCTCTGCCGACCGAGCCCTGCCTGTTCGACGGGATGCACATGGCTGACTGGAAGACACGTCCCACCGGCTCGACGCCGGATCTCCCGGGCCCGGCCGGCACCCACGGTTCCCCCCACCTGTAAACCCGTGGCCCCGGACCTCGCGCTCACGACACCGAGCCGGTCCGCGAGGGGCCGATGCCGATACCTTGCGCCATCCGCTTCTCGGTTCCCCGCCCTCTCGGCGCGGCCCGCCACCGGACCGCGCCGATGAACGGAAGTGAAGACTGTTCATGACCGTCATCTCCGCAGCGCACGAACTCATCGACGGCGATGTGTACATCGACCTGCGCGCCAGCCTGGGGCTTCCGCTGCATCTCAAGTGTGAGGGTTTCAACTTCGCAGGCTCCATCAAGATTCAGCCCGCCGTCCGGATGGTCGAGGCAGCCCAGCGCGACGGGCTGATCGGGCCGGACTCGGTTCTCATCGAGTCCTCCTCCGGGAATCTCGGCGTGGCACTCGCCGTGATCGCGGCTTCCAAGGGGATGAAGTTCATCTGCGTCACCGACCCGAACTGCAACCCGGCCACCATGGCGCTGATACGAGCCCTCGGGGCCGAGGTCGTCGTCGTGGACGAGCCCGATGCCTCCGGTAGCTACCTCGCCGCCCGCAAGGCGTACGTCCGCAGCGACTGCGCACGCAACCCGCATCATGTCTGGCTCAACCAGTACGAAAACCCGGCCAACTGGATAGCCCACTACGAGAACACCGCGACCCTCCTCGCCAAGGACTTCCCCGATCTCGACACCCTCTTCATCGGAACAGGCACCGGGGGAACCCTGATGGGCTGCGCCCGCTACTTCCGTGAGCACCGGCCGGAGATCCGCATCATCGCAGTCGACAGCGTGGGCTCGGTGAGCTTCGCCGGCGCCCCCGGGCCGCGGCACATCCCGGGGCTCGGCGCCAGTGCGCCCATGCCGTTGATCGACTCCGATCTCGTGGATGAGGTCATCCGCATCCACGAGGTGGACACCATCCACACCTGCCGCAGGCTCGCCGCCCGCGGACTTCTCCTCGGGGGTTCCTCCGGAACGGTGATCACTGCCGCCGCGCAGTGGCTCTCGCACCACGGGGGCGCCACGCGCACAGCTGTGGCCATAGCGCCCGACCTGGGAGAGCGCTACATCAACACCATTTACAACGACGCATGGGTCGGCCGTTACTACGGCCAGGACGGCCTGGACAAGATCCTGGAGACATCGTGAGCGAGCAGACCAAAGCCCCTCAGTTCTGCGTGGTTCCGGGAAGCACCGTGCACGAGGTGCTCGACGGACGGCAGACGGAGATCATCGACCTCGTCGAGGCCGCCTACCGCCTGCACGGGGAGGGCCACACGGTCAACCCTCCGTCGTACTTCCTCAGGTTCCCCGACCGGCCCACAGCCCGCATCATCGCCTTGCCCGCGTCGGTGGGTGGCGGCCGGCCGGTCGACGGCATCAAGTGGATCTCCAGCTTTCCTTCCAACCTCGACTACGGCATCCCTCGCGCATCCGCGGTCCTGATCCTCAACGACCCCTCCACCGGCTACCCGTACGCCTGTCTGGAGAGCTCGATCATCAGTGCCGTGCGGACGGCCGCCTCCGCCGCCGTGGCAGCCCGTGCTCTCGGTGAAAACCGGCCCGCGCCCGGGCGCGTCGGCTACCTCGGAACCGGACTCATCGCGCGGCATGTGCATTCCTACCTGACCGCACTGGACCGGACCCCGCGCGAGTACGCCGTCCACGACCTGTCCACCGAGTACGCGCACGCATTCGCCGACCACCTGCGCACCACCAGGAACGACGCGCCGGTCCATGTACTGGACTCCGCGGAGGAACTGGTCCGCTCCAGCGACGTCATCGTCTGCGCGACCACCGCGGCAACACCACACCTGCTCGATCCGTCCTGGTTCGCCCACCACCCACTGGTGCTGCATGTGTCGCTGCGCGACCTGGGCACGGACGTCATCCTGGACAGCTTCAACGTGGTGGATGACATCGAGCACGTCCTCAAGGCGGACACGTCGGTCCACCTCGCCGAACAGCGCACCGGAGGACGGGATTTCCTGGACGGCACCCTGTACGACGTGCTCACCGGGGCGTTGAAGGCGCCGGCCGACCGCACGGTGGTGTTCTCGCCGTTCGGGCTCGGCGTCCTGGACCTGACGGTCGGGCGACATGTGCACACGCGCGCCCGGGAAGGCGGCCGATTGAAGCCGGTCGACGGGTTCTTCCACGACCTCGACCGGCACAGCGCCCCAGGTCCGGAAGGGGGCCGGCGATGACTTCCCTCCCCACGCACACGACCTCGACCCCGGTGCGGGCACGACTTCCCCTGATGCCCGACAGCGTCGACCGGGCGCGAAAGCTCGCCCTGCGCCATACCCGTGCGCTCGACACCGGGACCGCCCTGCTGGACCATGTCATCGGTCACTCCGAACGCGGCCCCGACCGTCCGGCCGTTGTCGACGGCGACCTGACCGTGAGCTACCAGGAGTTACTGGGCCGCGTCGCGGCGGCGCGGGACGCACTGAGCACCGCAGGGGTGCGCCCCGGCGACGTCGTGGCCACAGTCGGAAGCCGCAGCGTCCACACCCCGGTCGTCTTCCTCGCGCTGGAAGCCCTGGGCGCATCGTATCTGCCGCTCGACCAGAACTGGCCCGAAGTGCGTGTCCGTGACGTACTCGGTCGCAGCCGGGCCAGGCTACTGGTGGACTACAGCGGCGGCACCGCGCACGCCGCGCGGGCGGCCGCCGTGACCAGGAAGACCGACATTCTGCTCCTGCCGGAGTCAGACGCCCGGGCCGCCACGCTGCCGAGCCGCAGTGGCGACCGCTCCCACGAAGTCCGATACACGATCTTCACCTCCGGCACCACCGGCCGGCCCAAGGGGGCCGTGGTCGAGCACCAGGGCATGCTCAACCATCTGTGGGCCAAGGCGACCGACCTGGACCTGGGCCCGGACGACGCGGTCGCGTTCACCGCTCCGCTGGTCTTCGACATCTCCGTCTGGCAGATGCTGTGCCCGCTGCTGGTCGGCGGACGGCTGGTAGTGGTGGGCGACGACGCCATGCGTCTGCCCCGCTGGCTCATCGGCGCCCTCGATACTGCGGCCGTCACCGTCGTGGAACTCGTCCCCACCGTCATCGGCTGGCTCGCGGACCATCTGAGTCGCGTCGGCGGCGAGAGAGGACTGCCCTCACTGCGGTGGCTGCTGTCCACCGGGGAGGAGCTGTATCCGGCGGTCGCCGAACGCGCTCTGGGAGTCCTGCCTCACGTGTCCATAGTCAACGCATACGGTCCCACGGAGTGCTCGGACGACGTGACCCACCATGTCGTGACGGCCGCCGACCTGACCGGTGCTCGGCTGCCCGTCGGCACCCCTGTCGCCAACACCGCGCTGTACGTACTGGTCGAGGAGACCGAGAGCGGCCGGTGGCGGGCGGCGGAACCGGGCGAAAGCGGTGAGTTGTTCGTCGGCGGCACGGGTGTGGGCCTGGGCTATCTCAACGACCCCGACACCACGAATCGAGCCTTCTTCCACGACCCCTTCGACTCCGCTTCCGCCACCGGCCGCTTGTACCGGACAGGCGACCTGGCCCGCGTCGACAACGGCGTCGTGTATTACCTCGGCCGCGGTGACCGCCAGGTGAAGGTGTCCGGAGTCCGGATGGAACTGGGTGAGATCGAGGTGGTACTCAGTCGGCATCCGGCCGTGGACCAGTGCGCGGTCGTCGTCTCCGGCGAGGGCGAGCACGGTGAACTGGTCGCCCACTACAGCGTACGCACCCCGGTTTCCGCGACCGTGCTGCAAGAGGCGCTGAGCGCGCAGCTGCCGGCCGCGATGGTGCCCAGGCGCTGGCGGGAATGGGACGCGTTGCCCCTGACCCACAACGGAAAGATCGACCACCGGTCGCTGCACACGTCCGCCGTCCACCGGAATGAGGCATCGTGACGACCACTTCGGCCAAGCTCACACCACCGCAGACGTCCGCGCCGGCCCGGGAGGGGGCGGCGACGAGTCTCGCCGAGCGTGTCGCCTCCGTCGCGCGGGTGGCCGAGGAGCACCTGGAGGCCACCGATCGCGACGCCGTCTTCCCCGAGCAGGCTCTCGCGGAGATGCGCCGCACCGGACTGCTCGGGCTGCTCGTACCCGCCGAACACGGCGGCTGTTCGGGCACCCTCACCGATCTGGTGGACGCCGGCATGGCTCTCGGCCGGGTCGACATGTCCGTCGGGATGATCTTCGTGATGCATTGCCAGCAGTCCGAGGCGATCGTCCGGTACGCCGCCTCACCCCTGCGTGAAGAACTGCTCGCCCAACTCGCCGCCGGCGACCTGTACCTGGCCTCGGTGACCACCGAACCGGGCAAGGGCGGTCATCTGTTCCGCTCGTACGCGCCCTTGCAGGAGAGCGACGACACCCTGTTGATCGACCGGGTCGCGCCGATCGTGACGGGCGGCACCGCGGCGGATGGATTCCTCATCACCATGCGCAGCCCGCACGCGACCGCCGACCACCACGTCTCCCTCGTCTACGCCCACCGGCATCAGCTGCGGATCGAGGGCACCGGCGAGTGGTGCCCGATGGGGATGCGCGCCAGCCACAGCCTGCCCCTGACGCTCACTGGATCCGTCCCCGCACGCCAGGTGATCGGTCAGCACGGCGCCTTCCACCAGATCGCACAGTCCGTGTTCGGACCGCTGGCCCACATCGGCTGGTCAGCGGTATGGCTGGGCACCGCGGCCGGGGCCCTGTCCCGAGTGGTGCGCCTGCTACGCGACCCGGCCGGCCGCAAACGCTTCGACCTGAGCTCGCAACTGCTGATGACCCGGCTCTCCCGGGTGAGGCAGCGCCTCGACACGGTCCATGCCCTGCTCCGCCGTACCGAGGCATTGGTGGCGAGCGACGTCGACCTGTCCGACGCGAGCAGTCAGCTCCTGCTGAACAGTCTGAAGATCACCGCCTCCGAGGAGTGCTACCGGGCCGTCGACGAGTTGGTGGACGCCGTAGGTCTGCGCCACGGATATCTGCAGGACTCGCCGACACTGCTGGAAAAGAGCCTGCGGGACCTGCGGTCGGCCGCGCTCAACTACAGCAACGACCGGCTGCACCTCGCCGACGGGCAGCTGTGCCTGCTCGACCCGGACGTCCGCTTCGTCTGACCTTGGCAGGCCGCCACCGGCCCACCACGGCGCACACATCACCCCACGGTTCACGCGATTCCGTCACGGAATAACAGTCGGACCATTTCACGGATATACGCGCGCTTCTTCGTCGACCCTGTTCCCGGTAATGATTCAGGAAAAGGGGAAGGTATTGCGGCGCGCGAATGCCACTGCTAGGGTCGAAGCGCGGAAAAGCCAGCACGACCGGAGCTGCTCATCGCCCGGCGACCGCGCGGATGTATTCTCCGAATTCCCGCACTGCGACCTCCCCAGCACCTTCGCCACCGAGGGACATCCATGCCTGAGAACGACCAGAAAACCTCGACCGAGAACTGGAACACCGCACTGCGCTACATCGCGGGCCGCAAAGCCGCCGAGGAATCCCTCGGATTCCTCGCCCACATCAGTGCAACCGTGCAGCAGACCCCTCAGCTCAAGGAGGTCGTGCCGGCGGTCGCCAAGGCCTGCGTCCCGTTCTTCGCCTCCGCCGTCTCCCTGGGGGCCCTGGCCACCCACTCCCAGCTCGTCGTCCAGTCGCCGACCGGTTACTCCACGGCACTGGAGGGGGTGCGGAACCTCCTCTCCGAGAACGGCACCGAGAAGATCGTGATCAGCGCACACGAAGGCCTGGTGAAGCAGACCGACCCGGGGCATCTGACGCGGCTGCGCCAGTGGCAGGCGGAGTCGGCCGTGGCCCTGCCCATGACCTACCGGGGGGTGCACGGGGGCCATCTGATCGCGCTGCGCGGCGAGGAGCACCGGCGTGGCCCGATCAGTCCCTCCGACCTGGCGCTCATCTCAGAGGTCGCCGACCGGGTCGCGGCGTTCAACGCCTTCGTCGCACAACTGGCCGGCTCGGAGAGTCTGTGATGGCGGCCACCTGGCAGGACGTACGCGCCTGGATCCTTCGCCGCAACCCCGAACTCACCGAGGACGACGTGAATCCGGAGACCGACATCATCGAGTCACGGATCATCGATTCACTGCAGTTCGTGGAACTTGTCCTGCACATCGAAGAGCTGCGCGGCGAAATGATGGAGTTCACAGCCGTCGACCTCGACTCCTTCCGCACCCTCAAGGACATCGAAAAAAACTTCCTCTCCGTATAGGTGAGAACAGTCATGCCGCGACGCGAGGAGGTGGCATAGTGGAACGGGCCGTCGTGATACAAGGCAGCCTTCGAGAAACGACCGATGCCGTGCTTTTTCTTCCGCCCGCCGGAAGTGTCGAGTCGCCCTACCTCTCCGTCGGGGAGCACCTGCCGGAAACCTTGCCCGCCCTCCACTGCGAAATGCCCGGGCGCGGCCGACTGGCCGGCCAGGAGGAACCCGGATCCGTGACGGCCGCCGTCGATCGCTGGCTGGACGACATCACCGCACTGCTGCCGCACGGACGGCGACTGCACCTCTTCGGACACAGCCTCGGCGCGCTGTCCGCCTACGAACTGGTCATCCGGCTCGAGGCCCACCCCCGGCACGCCGTTCGCAGCTTGTCCGTCTCCGGCGCCCGGGAGCCCGGCCACACCTCGCGCACCGCCGTGGCCGCAGCGTTCGCGGCGCTGCGGCACACCACCGGCCAGGACGACGACCCAGGCGGCACCTGGCTGGCACGGGACGTGCGGATGCGCCGGGAACACCGTGTCACTCACCGGCCGGTCCGCGCACCGATCGCGCTGTTCAGCGGCGCGGACGATCCCTTCGCCCGGCCCGCCGACATGGCCCCGTGGGCCTCCTTCACCACCGGCCCGCTCCTCGGGACGTTCACCTTTCCCGGCGGGCACGACTACTACCTCTCCGACCCGGCTGCCGTCGCCGGAGCCCTTACCGGCCTGGTGGACGGCCGCCGCGGCCCCCTGCCCGCCTCACCACCCACATGAAGGAGTCGAACATGACAGTCGAGCACCCCAGCGCGCCCACCATCGAGCAGCTGATCGACGTGGTCGGCAACAGCTCCGTCGGCATCACGATCACCGACCGATCCGGTGCCGTCCTGCTGCACAACAAGGCGCAGTCCGTCCTCATGCACGGAGAGGCCGACCACCTCGGCGGCCGGATCCGGGCCGCGGGCAACGACGCGCTCCCGCAGCTGCTGGCGGACCTGGACAGGAACGGCCGCATCGAGAACGCCCGAGTCACCTACCTCAGCGCCGACGGCACGCAGGAGCGCGCCGCCGCGGTGAACGCCGTAGTCGCCGGCGCCGGTGACACCACCAGGATCCACTGGGTCAGCCGGCCGGAACTCGGCCAGCGGCTGCCGGTCCCCAGCACCAGCGACGTGGACCCCACCTCCGACGCCGCCGCCTGGATCCGCGCGGTCGACGAACGGAGCAACCCGGTCCTGGCCCCGACCAAGGAACACGAGTCGGTGCTGCGCGAGTTCTACGAGGTCGCGCCGGTGGCCATCCACCTGATCGGCGTCAACGGCCAGGTCATGCACGCCAACCCGGCCGACGTCGCCTTGGTCGAGTACAGCGGACAGCCGACGGAGTACGTCGGCCAGCACATCCGCAAGATCTACGAAGACCAGGGCCTGCTGGACGACTTCCTCTCCCGCTGGGACGAGGACTCGCCGATCATCAACTTCCGGGCGAACTTCGTCACCCGGGACGGCGCCCCGAAGCCGGTGCTGATCTTCTCCACGGCGCAGGCGGCCGGCGGCAGCGTCTCCAACACCCGCTGCTTCGTCTTCAACGACCCCGAGCCGCAGCGCGCCCGTGACACCGTCAGCGCTTTCGGCTGGCCGTCCTGAACCACGCCGGGAGGGGGCCCGCACCGGGCCCCCTCCCGGACCGCAGACGACGTCAACCCGCCCCTCCATGGGAGTGACCATGTCCCACGTACTGGTGATCTCGGGGAGCCCCTCCCCGACCTCCCGGACCGAACTCGTCGGTGACTACGTAGCACGGCGGCTGGCCGAGGACGAATGGCACGCCGGGCATCTGAAAGTGCGCGACCTCCCGGCGGAACCACTCCTCAGGGCAGACATCACGGACCCGCGGATCGCCGAGGCCCTGAAGCAGGTCGCCCTGGCCGACGGCATCGTCCTGGCCACACCGACCTACAAGGCGAGCTTCTCCGGACTGCTGAAAATGTTCCTCGATCTGCTGCCCCAGCACGGCTTCACCCACAAAGTCGTCCTTCCACTGGCCACCGGCGGCAGCACCGCACACGTGCTGGTACTGGACTACGCACTGCGCCCGGTGGCGCACTCGCTCGGTGCCCGGCACGTCGTACAGAGCTTCTTTCTGCTCGACACGCACCTGACCCGGCTCGACGGCGGCCTGAGCATCCGGCCCGAAAGCGCCGGCCTGCTGGACGGCGTCATCGAGCAGTTCCGCAAGGCCCTGGTCGCGCGCGTCTGACCGCACCGCCCAGCGGCATCCGAACCACCGTAGCCCGCGCTCGGACACCGTCGTCCCGCTCCCACCGCAGCCCCAAGTCCGCGCCGAACCAGAAGGCGCGGCCCGGAGTACCCACACCATGGCTGAAAAGAACTCGAAGCGCAGATGGCTCACCGGCTGGGACCCCGAGGACGAGGACGCCTGGCACCAGGGCGGTCGTCGCGTGGCCCACCGCAATCTCGCCCTGTCCGTCCTCAGCGAGCACATCGGTTTCTCGGTGTGGACCTTGTGGTCCGTCCTTGTGCTCTTCATGACCCCCGAAACCGGGCTGGCGTTCACGCCCGGCGAGAAGTTCCTGCTGGTCGCCACCCCCACGGTCGTCGGAGCCTTGCTGAGGCTGCCCTACAGCTACGCGGTCACCCGTTTCGGCGGGCGCGATTGGACCGTGTTCGCCACACTGATCCTGCTCGTTCCCGCCGCACTCGCCCTGTACTTCGTGGGACAGCCCGGCACGCCGCTATGGGTGTTCCTGCTCGTCGGCGCCCTCGGCGGAGTGGGCGGCGGCACTTTCGCCTCGTCCATGACGAACATCACCGCCTTCTTCCCGCAACGGCACCAGGGCTGGGCCTTGGGACTCAACGCCGGAGGCGGCAACCTCGGGGTCGCGACGGTCCAGCTGATCGGCCTCGCGGTGATCCACACCACCGGACGTGACCACCCGGAGTACGTCGCGGCTGTCTACCTGCCGCTCATCATCGTCGTCGCGGTCCTGGCAGCACGGCTGATGGACAACGTGGACGCCGTCCGCACGGCCCCCGAGGTTCAGCGCGAGGCCGCCCGGTGCCCGGACACCTGGTGGATCTGCCTGCTCTACATCGGCACGTTCGGTTCGTTCATCGGGTTCGGCTTCGCCTTCGGACTGGTGCTTCAGTACGAGTTCGGCACCTCACCCGTGCAGGCGATGGGGTACACCTTCCTCGGCCCGCTCCTCGGTTCCCTCTTCCGGCCGCTGGGCGGCCGGTTGGCCGACCGGCTGGGCGGGGCGCGCGTGACCCTGTGGAACTTCCTCGGTATGGCCACCGGAACCACACTGCTCGTCGTCGCCTCCCTCACCGGCTCCTTCGGCTTGTTCGTCGGCGGATTCACCGCGCTCTTCGTCCTCAGCGGCCTGGGCAACGGGTCCGCCTACAAGATGATTCCCGGCGTCTTCGCCCGGCGCGCGGAGGTCGCGGTGACCGGTGGTGCCGACGCCGCCCAGGCCTTCGCACGGGCCCGCCGGCTGTCCGGCGCGGCCATCGCCATCGCCGGCGCCGCGGGAGCGCTGGGCGGGGCGGTCATCAACGTCGCCTTCACGGTCTCCTACGCGGACGGTTCCGGCTCCGGAACACCAGCCTTCCTGTCCTTCCTCGCCTACTACGGCGTGTGCGTCCTGATCATCCGGTCCGTCTACCTGCGCCGGGAGGCGAACCAGGACTCGACCGCGCCGGACGGGACGCGGGAGGCCAGCCGTGTCTGACGCCCTCGCCACGGTCCGGACACACTGCCCGTACTGTGCTCTGCAGTGCGGCACCCGGATCACCGGCCGTAGTGCCGCGGCCGTGACCGTCGAGCCCGCCGACTTCCCGGTCAACCGTGGCCGGCTCTGCCGGAAGGGCTGGACCGCGCAGGAGGTCCTCACCGCGCCCGACCGGCTGACCACTCCCCTCGTGCGGGGCCGTGACGGCAGGCTCCTGACCGCCTCGTGGGACAGCGCTCTGGACACCGTCGCCGACGGCCTGGACCGCGTCCGGACCCGGTACGGCCCGGATGCGCTGGCCGTCTTCGGCGGGGGCGGCCTGACCAACGAGAAGGCCTACATGCTCGGCAAGTTCGCCCGGCTGGCCCTGGGCACGAGCAACATCGACTACAACGGCCGCTTCTGCATGTCCTCCGCCGCTGCGGCCGGCAACGACGCCTTCGGCGTGGACCGGGGCCTGCCCTTCCCCGTCACCGACCTCGCGCGGGCGCGGACCGTGCTGCTGGCCGGGGCCAACGTCGCCGAAACCATGCCTCCCCTGATGCAACATCTCGACAAAGCCCGGCTGATCGTCGTGGACCCGCGCCACAGTGCCACCGCCCGCCGTGCCGCACTGCATCTGCAGCCCGCGCTCGGCACCGACCTGGCCCTCGCGCTGGGACTGCTGCACCTGGCCATCACCGACGGGCTGATCGACAAGACGTACGTCGACCGACGCACCCGCGGGTTCGAGACGATCGCGGCCCGCGCCGCCGCGTGGTGGCCCGAGCGTACCGAGGCCGTCACCGGTGTCTCCGCGCACGCCCAGCGCACGGCCGTCCAGCTGCTCGCCGCAAGCCGCGACAGCTACATCCTGACCGGCCGCGGTGTCGAGCAACACCGGCAAGGCACGGCGACAGCGGCGGCATTCATCAACCTCGCACTGGCCCTCGGTCTGCCGGGTACTTCGGGCGGCGGCTACGGCTGTCTCACCGGCCAGGGCAACGGCCAGGGCGGACGCGAGCACGGACAGAAGACCGACCAGCTGCCCGGCTACCGTTCGCTGACCGACCCCGCGGACCGCGCCCACGTCGCCGGTGTCTGGGGGGTGCCGCCTGACCGGCTGCCCGAACCCGGACTGCGGGCGTACGAACTGCTCGACGCGCTCGGTGAGGAGCACGGGCCCCGCGCGCTGCTCGTCCTGGGCTCCAACCCGGTGGTCTCCGCCCCGCACGCGGCACGGATCGCGGCACGTCTCGCCTCGCTCGACCTGCTGGTCGTGGCCGACTTCGTCCCCTCCGAGACGGCGCGGGCAGCCGATGTCGTCCTGCCGGTGACCCAGTGGGCGGAGGAGGAGGGCACCCTGACCAATCTGGAGGGCCGGGTCCTGCGCCGGCGTGCCCTGCTCAGCCCCCCGCCGCTGGTCCGCAGCGACCTGGAGATCCTGCACGACATCGCCGTACGGCTCGGCGAACCGGCCGAACGCTATCCGACGGAGCCCCGCGAGGTCTTCGAGGAACTACGCGCCGCTTCCAGAGGCGGACGTGCGGACTACTCAGGCATCACCTACGACCGGCTGGATGCGGGCGAGGCCCTGTACTGGCCGTGCCCGGACACCGGCACCCCGCACCCGGGCACCCCCCGCCTGTTCCTCGACGGATTCGCCCACCCCGACGGACGCGCGCGTTTCGCCGACGTCGAGCACGACGGACCCGCCGAGAGCACCGACGCGGACTACCCCGTGCACGCCACCACCGGCCGGATCCTCGCCCACTACCAGTCAGGTGCGCAGACCCGCCGCGTGACCGAACTCGCCGCGGTCGCCCCCGAAGCGTTCGTGGAGGTCCACCCGGACACAGCGGCCCGTCACGGCCTGGCCGACGGAACCCTGGCACGAGTGACCTCGGCCCGAGGCAGCATGACCGCCCGCGTCCGGCTCGATCCCACGCTGCGACCAGACACCGTGTTCGTCCCCTTCCACTTCGGCGGGGACGGCCGAGCCAACCTCTTCACCAACCCTGCTCTGGACCCCCGTAGCGGCATGCCCGAATTCAAGGCCAGCGCCGTCCGGCTCGACCCCCTCCCGGAGTGACGCCGTGAGCCACATCCTCGTCATCGGCCATGGTCCGGCCACTCACCGGCTGCTGCGCGGGTTGCGGCGCCACGGGCACGACGGAACCGTGACCGTGCTGTCCGCGGAGCACCACCCCGTCCAGCACCGTCCGTTGCTGACCACCGTCCTGCAGGGCCGGCTCGATGCCGCCCTGCTCCGCCCGGAACCCGAGCCCGGCGCCCGTGTGCTGACCGGAACCGTCGCGACCGCCGTCGACACCGCCCGCCGCGTGGTGCACGCCCGGCAAGGGGACACCGTCACCGCGCATCCCTACGACGTCCTCGTACTCGCCTGCGGTGCCCGCCCGGCGATCCCCCCGCTCCCCGGGGTGGACGACCGGACCGGGCGACTCGCGCCGGGTGTCACCACACTGCGCGAGGTCGCCGACTGCGACCGCATACAGGGCGCAGCTGTGACGGTACTCGGAGGCGGACCGCTCGGCGTGGAGACGGCGAGCGCACTGGCCCTGCGGGGCACCGCGACCACCCTGGTCTGCTCCGGCCCCCACCCGCTGCACGAACGGCTCGGCGGCACCGGCGCGGCACTGCTGACCGCACGACTGCAAAAGGCCGGGGTCGAGGTCCTCGGCGGGCGCAGGGCCATAGCGCGCGAGCCGGGTCACCTGCTGCTCGACGACGGCACCAAGGCGCCTGCCGACAGCCTGGTGCTGTGCACCGGCGTGGAACCCGAGGTCCGGCTCGCCCGCGCGGCCGGTATCAGGGTGCACCACGGGATCGTCGTGGACGACGCGCTGCGCACCAGTGACAGCCGCGTCCACGCCATCGGGGACTGTGCCGAGCATGCGGGACGCACCGTGGCCGGCTACGAGTCCGCGCTCACGCAGGCCGACACCCTGGCCGCGGTGCTGACGGGCCGCGAGGCGGCGCATCGTCCCACTCCCGCCGTCCTGCGCCTGCGCACTCATGCAGTGGACGTGGCGTGTGTCGGGCCACTCGCCGCCTTCCGGCGGAGCGGCGTCCGGACCGTCGGCCTGCTCGACCCGGCGGGCCGGCGCTACGCGCGGCTGGCGCTGGACGGCGACCGGATCGCCGCCGCCGTGCTGCTCGGCCTGCCAGAGGCGATCGCCACTGTCAGTCATCTGTACCGGCGCGGCCTGCCCGTCCCCTCCGACCGCCTGAACCTCCTCCTCGGCATCCGGTCACAGCTCTCTCCGGCCGAGGACGACGATCGGACGGACTCCGTGGTGTGCCTGTGCAACCACGTCTCCCGGCAACAGCTTGCCGGCGCCTGGGAACTCGGCGCCCGGACCGTTCCCGCTCTGATTCGGGCCACCCGCGCCACCACGGGCTGCGGCAGCTGCACCGAGCGGGTGGAGAGGCTCTGCGCGGGCTGGGCGGATGCCTCCGGACGGGAACTGGAGCCGACACCATGACAGCCACTCTGATCGTGATCGGGCACGGGATGGTCGGTCACCGGCTCGTGGACGCACTCCGCGAGCTGGACCGGGATCGCCGGTGGCGCGTGGTCGTGCTGGGCGAGGAACGGGAGCCGGCCTACGACCGTGTGCGGTTGTCCGCCTACCTTGGAGGCCGCAGCCGGGCAGAGCTCAGCCTCGTCGCACCTGAGTTCGCGGCGGATCCACGGATCGATGTGCGCTCCGGAACGCCGGCCGTCCATGTCGACCGGCGGGCCCGCACGGTACGGACGGCCGACGGTGATGTGCTCCGATACGACGCATTGGTGCTGGCCACCGGCTCACGTCCGTTCGTTCCGCCTGTGCCCGGCCGGGAACTCGGCAACTGCTTCGTCCAGCGGACGCTGGAGGACGCCGACGCGTTGCGTGCCGCGGTCCGGCCGGGACGGCCCGCGGTTGTCGTCGGCGGCGGCCTGCTGGGGCTGGAGGCGGCGCAGGGACTACAGTTGCTGGGGATGCAACCCCATCTCGTGGAAGCCGCGCCCCATCTGATGCCGGCACAGCTCGACGTGGAGGCCGCGCACATCCTGCAGCACGGGGCCGATCGCCTGGGCCTGCACCTGCACTGCGGTACCACGGTCACGGCAGTGCACGCGGGGCCGCACGGCGCGGCGCGGTCCGTCACCCTCAGCGACGGCACCGTGCTCGACACCGACCTGGTCGTCTTCGCTGCCGGAGTGCGCCCCCGGGACGATCTTCCAGTTGCTCCGGCTCTGCGGCTCGGTGACCGTGGCGGGTACCTCACGGACGTTCTCTGCCGTACCTCGGACGCCCACGTCTGGGCGGTCGGAGAGTGCGCGGCCGTGCTAGGACGCTGTCATGGCCTGGTCGCGCCGGGATACCGGATGGCGCAGAGCGTCGCCCGCCAGCTGACAGGCCGTCCCAGCGAGCCGCTCGACGCCATGGACACCTCCACCGAGCTGAAACTGCTCGGCGTCCATGTGGCGACGTTCGGGAGGACCCCGGGTGAGGACGGAAGCGCCATTGAGATGACCTTCCGGGAAGGTGTCTCCCGCTACGCCAAAGTCTTCCTGCGCCGGGACACGGGAGCCCTGCTCGGCGGAATCCTCGCAGGGGAGACAGGCTCCCGGGCCGATCTCGCAGCCCGGGTCGGCCGGCCGCCGGCCACCGACCTGGAACGCGTACTGTTCCCCGATCCGTCGTTCTAGCCGACACCTGTGAGGACACCCATGCTCGATGAATCCACCCGCGCGGCACGACTGCTGGAAGCCCGGGCACAGGCCGTCGAACTGTTCACCGAGGTGAGCACTCGAGGACTGATCATGCCTGGCAAGCGGGAGCGCACCGTCAGTGACGAGGTCCGGGACCTGGCGCACGACCTGTTCGGCACTACCCGGTACTGGCACAAGCGGATCGTGCGGTGCGGGCCGAACACCCTCAGGCCGTACGAGGACAATCCGCCCGACCGAGTGATCGGCGCCGACGACATCGCCTTCGTGGACTTCGGACCGATCTTCGACCAGTGGGAAGCCGACTTCGGACGCACGTACGTGCTCGGCGACGACCCCGCCCGGTTACGACTCCGCGATGCCCTCCCCGCCCTGTTCGCCGAGGGCAAGCGCTTCTTCGACAGCCACCCGGACCTGACGGCAGCGCGTCTGTACGCGGAGATCGAGCGGCTGGCCCGGGATTCCGGGTGGGAACTGGGCGGCTGGCACGCCGGGCACTTGGTGGGGGAATTCCCGCATGAGCGCATCAAGGACGCGCTCGTCCAGTCGTACATCACGCCCGGCAACGACCTGCCGCTGCGCCGACGGGATCGCTCGGGCCGGGTCTGCCATTGGATCCTGGAGATCCATCTGATCGACCGGCGTGGCGGTTTCGGCGGGTTCTACGAAGATCTCCTGGACTTGTGAGAGGGGCGGTGGGCGCCGCTCACGCAGAGGAGGAGGTCGGCCCGCGCATCCGCCGCGCGCTGCGGGACCGCCGCGAAGAGACGTCCTCGGCAGGGGCCGTGAAGACGCGTACGGCGGCAGCGCGTCCGCACCCATCGGCCCGCGTTCGGCTCCGGACCGCACAGCGCAGCGACTCCTCATGGAGTGCGTACGCATCACCCTGGCCTTCGGTGACGAAAGCGCGTTTCAGGGCCTCCTCACGCCCGACGCGGCAGTGCTGCCCGATCACGCCGGCACGGCGGCCGCTCAGGTGAAAACGGTCGAAGTGGTCGAGGTCGTACCCAGACTTGACCTTCGGGACGGTTCCCGAAACAGGCCAGCTCACACCCAGGAGCACGGAACGAACCGGATCGGCCGAATCACCAGGAAAGCGAGCAAAGCGTCCATGAATTTCGACAGTGATTTCCTCCCGGACGAATCGGGTCTGACCCGCGCAGTGCACACACTGCTGCGCGAGCTGCACAATCCGGGAGTACCGCACGTCGCGCCGGACATGACAGCAGACCTGCCGGACGAACTGCCCCAGGACGGCATCGGCGGACACGCAGCGCTCGACGCGCTGTCGGCCACGGCGTTCGAGAAGGCCAGCCGCCTCGACCATCCGGGCTTCTTCGCACACATGGACCCTCCCACGCCGTGGCACGCCTGGGCAGCGGCGATGTGGGCAGCGGCGACCAACCAGAATCTCCTGCACCCGGACACCGCTCCCGCAGCGCGTGCGCTGGAGGAGCGAGTGATGCGGTGGATGGCCTCCGCATACGGCATGGACGGGGGCCACTTCGTCCCGGGCTCCACCATCGCCAATCTCACCGCGCTCTGGGCGGCCAGGGAACTGACGGACGCGACACAAGTGATCGCCTCCTCGGCCGCGCATCTGAGCGTCGCCAAGGCCGCCCATGTCCTGGGCATGGATTATCTCCAGGTGCCCGTCGACGACCGGCAGAACCTGCGCGAGGACTTGCTCCCCGACGATCTGTCGCGCAGCGTGCTGGTGCTGACCGCCGGGACAGTCGCCACCGGCGCGGTGGACACCCTGACCGCCGGCCGGGGCGCGGCCTGGCGTCACGTGGACGCCGCATGGGCCGGGGCGCTGCGTTTCTCCTCACGTGCCGAGGTGCTGGAAGGGATGGACCTGGCCGACTCGGTCGGCATCTCCCTGCACAAGTGGTTCTTCCAGCCCAAGGGCAGTGCCATGGTGCTCTTCGCCAGAGCCGCCGAAGCACATCGAGTGATCAGTTTCGGCGGAGGGTACCTGGCTGCGCCGAACATCGGACTGCTGGGTTCCAGAGGAGCCTCGGTCCTTCCCCTCGCCGTCACACTGCTCGCCTGGGGCACCCGGGGAATCACCCAACGCATCGACGCCTGTCTGACCACCGCCGACTCCCTCGCCGATCTGGTCGCCGCCGAACCCCGCCTCACCCTGTGGCGGCCTCCGCGCACCGGAGTCGTCAACTGGCGGCCGACCGACCATGACGCCGAAGCAGTGCACGGCCGGTTGGACGCTGCCTGGGTGAGCACGGCGGACATCGACGGACAGCGCTGGTTCCGGTCAGTGGCCGCCAATCCGCACGCAGACCCCCGCACAGTGGTGCGGCATGTGCTGGACGCCTTGTAGTCGCTTCGGAAGGGCGTTGCCGAGGCTGAACTCGTGGTGGCGTAGGGGCTGACGGGCGGCAGTCGCCTGCGGTATCACCGGCGCATGCGGTATCCACGAGGGGCGGGCCGACCGCCGAGCGGCAGCGGTTCCGCGAGGGGTTACGGCTTCGGGCGGCCGTGCGGTTCGCCCGGGGCGAGGCGAGTTCGGTGGTCGCCAAGGACCTGCGGGCCGGTGTCATCCCCGTCTTGCAGGGAACGCGGCTGTCGCTCTCGCCTCGATGTTTCGCAGCGGGTGGCAGCGCATCGGGCTCGGATCCCACCGGATCACCGCAGCCGGCCACCAGGACAGGGCCCGGGAGTACGGCAGCGACTGCAACTACGCCGCTCACCTCCTCCACCGGCACGACAACACCCACGAGAACGGGAACGCCATGCCCACCTGGACCACCCGCCCGGAAACCGCCGAGGACATCCCCGCCATCCGCGGCATCCTGCTCGCCGCCTTCCCCACCCCCCTGGAAGCCGACATCGTCGACGCCCTGCGCGCCGACCCGAAGGCGTGGATCGAGGGCCTGTCCATGGTGGCCACTGCCTCCGACGGCGCCCCGGTCGGGTATGCGCTGCTCACACGCTGCCACGTCGACGGCGAGCCCGCCCTCGCGCTGGCACCGTGCGCGGTCCTGCCCTCGGCCCAACGCGCCGGTGCGGGCTCCGCCGCCATCCGCGCCGCTCTGGACGCCGCCCGGACCATGGGAGAGAACCTGGTCCTCGTCCTGGGACACGCCGGCTACTACCCGCGGTTCGGCTTCACCTCCGCTTCCCGCTTCGGCATCCGGGCGCCTTTCGAGGCACCCGACGAGGCCATGATGGCCCTGCCGCTCGTCACCGGCCGTCCGGTTCCGGTCGGCACCATCCGGTACCCCGCAGCCTTCGGCGTCTGACACCGCGGTGCCCCGCGGCTCACCCGTCCGGGGCGCCGCGGCTCCGGGGTCGCACCCTGAGCACGGACATCGGTTCCGTTGCCCGGCCATCACCGGCCGGGGCCGGGGCCGATGAAGTCACCGCCGCCGTGAAGTGATGACCCACCGCCGTGCTCCGGGCGTCGGTGAAGGACATCACCGGCCGCAGCCGGCGACCGCTTCCTGGTCCGGCCGGGCGAGAAGATCGCCACCGACGGCACGGTCGCCGAGGGCACCTCCGCCGTCGACGCCTCCATGCCCACCGGCGAGTCCGTACCCGTCGAGGTCGGCACCGGGGACGCCGTCACCGGAGCGACCGTGAACGCCTGCGGCCGCCTGGTCGCCGAGGGCGCCGACGAAGACGAGGTGCTGCGCCTGGCGGGGGCGCTGGAGCGCGCCTTCGAGCACCCGATCGCGGCGACGGTGGCCACGGGCGCCGCCGAACGGGCCGGCGATCTCACCCTGGTGGGCGGCGACCTGCGTGCCGCCGCCGACGCCGTCCGCCTGGCCCGCAAGACGCTCGGCACCATCAAGTCCAACCTGTTCCGGGCCTTCGCCTACAACGTCGCCGCCCTCCCCCTCGCCGCGGCCGGACTGCTCAACCCGATGATCGCCGGAGCCGCGATGGCGTTCTCCCCCGGTCCTCGTCGTCGGCAACAGCCTGCGCCTGCGCGGCTTCAAGGCCGCTGGCTGACACCTTGCCCTCGCCGCACGGGCGAGGGGCGGACCACCAGGCCCGCCCTCGTTTCTCCGTTGCTCCTCCCGTCCCCGGGGAGGGCGCCGTTCATGGCGCACGAGGAAGGCCGCATGCGCGACTTCGTCTACCCCGGCAGCGGCGGCTGCCGACTGCACGGCACGGCCCCGGGGCAAGGGCCCGGACTGGTCCCGCTGTACGGCGGCGGCCCGGACCGCTACAGCCTGCTGCCGTCGGCCCGCCATCTCACCGGCGGCTTCACCGTCGCCCTGCCGGACAACCGCGGCCCGGACCGTTCGGTGTGCACCGCCCAGACCCGCCACGTCCGGGCCCGGTACGGCACCGGCCCGCCCTCGGTTCCCATCGGCACGAGTGAGACCGCTGTGATCCGCCGCGTGACTCGGTGAAAACCCGCGCACGGTGCCGTGCCCGGCGCTGACGGCACGGGCACCGTGCGCCGGCTTGTCGCGCGGCCGTACGCACCAGCGGCGGACGAAGCCGTGCCAGCGGTGACCGGGAGGTACGAGGGCTGTCCCCGAGGGCGGCCGAGCCGGGGCGTCCGGGTGGGACGTCGCAGGACGGCAGTAGTTTGCGGCGCTTTGCGCAGTGATACCCGGCAGGCGTCACCGGCGGGCGTTTCGCGCCCTGCCCGCAGCAGAACAGGAGTGTCTCTCATGACCACTTCCGTCAACGACATGCTCCGCACCTACCCGGCCGACCTGGGCGGCGTGGACCGGGAGGCCATGGCCCGGTGCATCGAGGAGTGCCTGGCCTGCGCGCAGGCGTGTACCGCATGTGCGGACGCGTGCCTGTCGGAGGGCATGGTCGGCGAGCTGACCAAGTGCATCCGCACCGACATGGACTGCGCCGACATCTGCACCGCGACCGCATCCGTCCTGTCCCGGCACACCGGCTACGACGCCAACATCACCCGGGCCGTGCTTCAGGCCTGCGCCACCGTCTGCAAGGCGTGCGGGGACGAGTGCGCCGCACACGCGGACGTGCACGAGCACTGCCGCATCTGCGCCGAGGCATGCCGGCGCTGCGAGCAGGCGTGCAACGAGTTGCTCACCGGCCTGGGCTGACGCCGTCGCGCACATGGCCGGGCGGCCCCTTCGATGCCGAAGGGGCCGCCCGGTGCTGTGCTGGTGCGGGTCAGTGGTAGGCGTGGACGACGGCGTGGCCCTTGCCTCGGCCGATCATCCACTTGTTGACCGGCGTGGTGATCACGAACGCCACGGCGAAGCCGCCGAGCAGCGCCGACCAGAACAGCCCGTCCGACAGGTGCGCGTCCATGGCGCCCGGTGTGAGGGCGATGATCGCGTTGTCGACCAGTTCCATCACCGCGATGGAGACGGTGTCGGCGGCCAGCGCCACCTTGATGGCGGCCTTCAGGGAGAGTCCGGCGCGCACCACGGCGAAGAGGGTGAAGGAGTAGCCGAAGACGAAGGCCAAGGTGATCGCCAGGATCATGGTGGGCACGTTGCCCCACAGCAGGGCGGTGCCGATGACCATGCCGAGGATCTCGCCGATGGCACACCCGGTCAGGCAGTGGAGTGTCGCCTTCACCGCCGTCGACCAGGACGCGCCCTTGCCGTGGCCGCCGTGCCCGGCGTGCTCGGCGTGACCGTGGTGGCCGTGGCCGTGCGCGGTACCGGTGTGGTGCGTGGTGTGGTCCATGACCCGTCATCCCCTGTTCGGCTTCGCAGTGTGGGCCGGTGGCGGTCCCACAACCGCAACCATATACCCCCAGGGGGTATATGGCCAGGGGTATTCCCGACCGGTCACCGGACGATGGCGGAGCATCCAGGTGCGGCCGCCGTCGGCGGACTCGTAGACGGCGTCGGTGCTGTCGGCGGCCGGCGGCCGCCGCGGACTCACCGCGGCCGGTACGGTGGCCCGGCCGCCCTCGGGCAGGCGGCCCAGCTGCGTCCACGGCCCGTCGCCGCGGCCGGTGAGCACACTGCCGTCGGCCGTGAGCGCCCCGAGCGAACCAGGTTCCGGCTCCTCCACCGCGACCAGAGGGGATGCCGAGGAGACGGGGCGGAAGCTGCGCCCGCCGCCGGTACCGCGCTCCAGACCGGTACCGGCGGCAACCCGCGCTCGCGCCGCGCTGCCGGGGTGGGATGCCGGATCGAGCGCTGTGCTGCGGGCACGCTCGTCCCAGCTGCGGCCGTCTCGGTGCCGGCCCGCGCCTTGCCGCTTCGGCTGTCGGATCCGTGGAGCACGTCTCCGGCCTGTGCAGGGAGTGGAAATCGGCCTCGCCCCGGCGGAGAGCGTCTGCCGGGTCCGGCCCGCGTCCGTGCTGCGGATCGGCCCCGGACGGGGCGAGCGGGCCCCGGGGCCGGCCGGGGCGGGGTGGCCGCCTGCCAGGAACGCGGGGGGGGGACCGGTGGCGGTGAAACCCATGGTGTCCTGGTAACGGCCAGCCACCCGAGTCGCCGTGCCGCCGTCCAGACGGAAGACGCCGTGACGGCCGGCAACGTGGACAGCACCGTCGGCCGGGCCGACGCCCAGGCCGTACAGGTGGCCGGTCCCCGGGTCAGGGACTGCCGCGCTGTCACGGCCGGTCGGCCGTGGTGTCGGTAGCGGAGCAGGCGGCCGGCAGCAGGCCGGCCGCGACGAGCAGGATCAGGGCACGCGGACAGCGCCGCGCTGTGCGAGTCATGGCGTGGAGTCCGCGCAGGAGGAGGACAGGCGGGCCTGCCGGTGCGCGGGCGGGCACCAGCGGCGCCCGCCCGCGCACCGGCGCGCCGGGGATCAGTCCTTGCCGAGCAGCTTGTTCATCTGCTCGATCTCCGCGCTCTGCGAGGCGATGATGTCCGCGGCCATCCTCCGGGCCGCGGCGTGGACGCCGTCGGCCTGCTCGGTCTCGGCCATCTCGACCGCACCCTCATGGTGCTTGATCATCATTTCCAGGAAGGCGGTGTCGAACGCCTTGCCTGAAGCATTCTCGAGCTCGGTCATCTCCTCGGCCGTCATCATGCCCTCCATGCCGCCGTGCATGGAGTGGTCCATGGCGCCCTCGGTCGGCACTTCCTCGCCCCAGGACGTCAGCCAGCCGGACAGCTTCTTGATCTCAGGCTCCTGGGCCTTCCTGATGTCGGCGGCGAGCTTCTTCACCTCCGGCGACTGGGCCCGCTCGGGTGCCAGGCCGGCCATCTCCACGGCCTGGCGGTGGTGGGGAATCATCCCCTCGGCGAAGGCCACGTCGGCCGCGTTGTGCCGACCCTGCGACGCCGGCGCCGAGGCGGACGAGGAAGCGGCGGCGTTGTGGCCACCGTGCCCGGCGGCCGAACTGTTGTCGTCGCCGTTGCCGCCGCAGGCGGCCAGGACGAGCACGGCCGCACCTGATGCGGTGACGGCGGCGATACGGCGGACGAGGGAACGCTTGCGGATCATGGTGGTGCAACTCCTTCACACGCGGGTCACGGCGCGCGGTGGATCGGACATGGGGCGTGCGGGAGCACGGCACCCGCCACCGGGTCATCACGGGGCGCAAGGGGTGCCGAGCGGGCCGCTCTATATCCGAAGAAGTTGCAGCTCGGACAGGTCGGGCGGGGCCCGTCCGTCATGGGACGAGCCGGTGGCCACCGCAGGGGGAAAAGGGGCAACGGGCGCGTCGGGCACCGTGCCGGTCAGCATCGGCGGCGTGTATGCCGAGGCAGTGCCGGCGGCCGCGCACGTCCCGTCGGCGTGCTCGAGATGGCCCGATCCGCCGTCGGTGTGCGCGCATCCCCCGTCCGCGTGCGGCACGCCGTCCGCCGCGGCCATCACCATCTCGTGGCCGGCCGCTGTCCGCGCCGCCGGCACTCCGCCCGGAGCCAGGCCGTGCATGCCCAGCACGCCGGCCAGCACCGCCAGCACCAGCAGCGCAAACAGCCGCCCGGCCGGGCGGCGGCTTGAACGGGTGCTTGCGGTCACGAACTCATCGTACGGGGAGTCCTGCACCGAGCGGGTGCAGCCGCCAGTTGCCACACCGCCTTGCCTTCTCCCGACGTGCATGTCCGCCGCGGTCCGGGGATCCCGGCGGCCACCGTCCGGCGCGCGCGATCTCACCGAGGCTCGCTTCCGGGTTCTCCCCCAGGCACTCGGCCGCGGTTTCGACGATCGCGTCGGTGCTCCGCAGGGCGTCGGCGCGTCTGGCGGTGCTTCTCCCGCCCATCACCGCCGGGCCCGGCTGGGCCTGGGTCTTCTTGGTCAACGTCCCCGTCGGCCCGATCGTCCTCGCCGCACTCCCCCGTATCCTGCCCGATCTCCCCCGCGTGGCCTCCGGCTCCCTCGACGTGCCCGGTGCCGCCCTCGCCGCCGCGGCCACCGGCGCCCTCATCCACGCACTCATCCGTGCCGGCGACCACGGCCGGCTCAACGCCCTCATCCTGTTCGCCGCCTCGGCAGCCGTCTGTGCGGGGCGGCGCCCGCACCGGGCGCGGCATCATCGCCGAACTGCCCGGCCTCCGGACCGGCGACGCCCTCGCCTCAGCCGTCCTGACCGCAGCCGCACCCACATCGAGGATCGCACCTACGGCTCGCGGATCGTCGACGCTTGCGCCGGGAAGCTGGCGGCGGTCCTTCGGGGCGACCGAGGATCGAAACACCTCCGACGCCGACCTCGCCCGCACCGAGCTGGGGCTGGCGGTCGCCCTCCGAACGCTTCCGCAAGGGCCCGGGACCCCATCACGTCGCGGGGGCGCCCCGGACGCGGTGGTCCCTGGTCCAGCCGGCGTGGTGTCCTCCCCTCCGACGCGGGGATGCTCCGAACAGACGCCACGATGGGTTGGTGTGGTGGCGCTTCCCTGCCGACGCGCAGGTGTCCCGAACCTCACGGGGCGCTGCCACCTGGCCAAGCGGTCCGGACGCCAGCGGCAGCCGTCGGCTGCCCGCGCGTGCCGGCGGGTGCGCATCGATGGGCGCATCATCGGCACCGCGTACTCATGGCCCGATCTGACCGTGTTCCTCCATGACGCCCGTCTGGAGAGCTGGGACGGCCGTGACGGGCCTTTTTCCCGTCGTGACGGCCGGCGGCGCCGCAGGACGCCGCGGAGGTTGCCGCTCACCGGTCGGGGCCCGATACGTCGCGGGCCCCGACCACCGTGCGGGCACGACTTACGAACGGAGGTCTGCGCTCAGGCGCGCTGGAGCCAGTCCGCGTCCAGGCGGTCGGTCAGGCCGGCGGCGGCGAAGGCGGCCTCCAGCTCGTCACGGCCCTCGGTGAAGTGGGCCCAGCTGTCGTGGTGGACGGGGACGACGTGGCGGGCGCCGAGGATCCGGGTGGCCTCGGCGGCCTGGGCGCTGTCCAGGACGATCAGTCCGCCGTCGAAGAGCATCGGGAAGCGGGGCGCTCCGGCGAACAGGATGGCGGTGTCGACCGGGGCGAAGCGCTCGGCGATCTCCCTGACCGCGTCGAGGGAGGCGTTGTCGCCGCTGACGTAGACCGTCGGCAGCCCTTCCCCGGTCAGGACGAAGCCGACGACCTGGCCGGCGAAGGGCTCGACCTCCTCGCGCGGCCCGGGGCCGTGGATGGCGGGGACGCCGGTGACGGTGACGGTGCCGCCGCCGGGGCGCTCCAGCTCGACCGACTCCCAGTCGGCCAGGCCCTTGGCCCTGCCCCCGAGACGCTCGCCGCCGCCGGGGGTGGTGAGGGTGAGGGGGACGTCGGCGAGCAGGGCGCGGCCGGAGGTGTCGAGGTTGTCGGCGTGCTCGTCGTGGGAGAGCAGGACCACGTCGACGCGGCCGAGGTCGGCGGGGGTGGCGGCGGAGGGGGCGGTCTTGGTCAGGGTCGGGCCGGACGAGGGGTAGTCGCCGGGGCCGTCGAAGGTCGGGTCGGTCAGAAAGCGCAGGCCGCCGTACTCGAACAGGGCAGTCGGGCCACCGAACGTGCGGACCGGGAACTGAGCGGCGTCGAGCTGGGACATCAAGACTCCTCTATCTCTCACGGAAAAACTCTGCTTTTAGCGTGACGTCAGGCTATGCAGGCATCACGGAAAAACGCAAGCGCTACCATGAGAGACATGGACGAAGCCCTGGCCACCGACACAGCGCAGACCGCTCTGCCCCCAGCTCCGGGCGCCGACCGGTACCGTTCCCTGGACTTCGCCGACACCGCCGCGACCCTGCCCGCCGGCCAGAGCTACGACCTGCTCGCCGCCCCCGAATCCGCCATGCGCTGGCTCGCCGCCCACGACCTGACCGCTCCGGACGTGCAGCTGTACGAGGTGTGCGCACAGCGGATGCGCACACTGCGCGGCCACATCCGCGCCCTGTTCGCCGCCCGCGTCCACAGCACCACCCCGCCCGCAGAATCACTGCGCGCGGTGAACGAGGCACTCACGGCCGTCCCCACCGCACCCCTCCTCGCCTGGGACGGCGCCCAGGGACCGCGCCGCATCCAGGCGCACCCCACCGACCGGGCCGTCAACCACGCACTGGCAACCCTCGCCGCCGACGCCGCCGACCTGCTCACCGGTCCCGACGCCGGCATCCTCGCCGCCTGCGGCTCCGCCCCCTGCGACCGGTTTCTTCTGCGCACCCACGGCCGGCGCCACTGGTGCTCCACCCGCTGCGGCGACCGCGCCCGTGCCGCCCGTGCCTACGCCCGGCGCAGCGGCGCCCCGGGCTGACGCACCGCCCCGAACCCCCTTGCGGCCCGTCCGGTGGCCACGTGCGCCTTCAGCAGGAGCCGCGGTAGGTGCCGAAGGTCCACAAGTTGCCCTCCGGGTCCTGCACCGTGCACACGTACGCCGCGGCACCCGACCCGAACCGGGTCTCATGCGGTGCTTCAAGAACCACGCCGCCGGCGTCGACCACCCGCCGGTGCACCGCGTCCACGTCGTCGCTCACCACGTACACCGCGCTGGTCCCCGCCCGCATACGCCCGTGCACGCTGTCCGTGTGCCGGGTCGAGCCGAACACCAGCGCACCGCCGCCGGGCCAGCGCAGCTCGGCGTGCCCGATCCCGCCGTGCTCGTCCGGCGCGGCGACCGCCTGCTCGAAGCCCAGCACGTCGACCAGGAAGCGCAACGCCGCCCTGGTGTCGTCGTAGTGCAGGACGGGCCAGACGGAGGACGGAGAGGCATCGGACGACATGCCGCTCATCGTAGGTCCGAAGGCCGCCACCTCCCAGAGCCCCCGGCCACCGGCGGAACGAGCCGCACCCGGTGCCCCGGAACTCCGACCAGTGCTCGGGCAAAGGAAACCGAACAGCGCACGGCCGGAACACCGCCTCTTCGCCGGTGCGGCGACACGGTGGAGCCTGCCGAGCACCAGGTCCGGGTCCGCGCCCCCGACCCCGTGCGGCCCGTGGACGGCGTCTCGTACGACGCCGTGCCCGCCGGCACCTGGCGCCCCAGCCGGACTTCCGTATTCGTCCTGCTCAGCGTCCTGGCGGCGGGGAGTGTGGCGAGGGCAGGGGTGGGGTGGGCTTGGACCGGCTGTCCCACCCCTGCCGGACCCCCGTCGCACTCCCCGCGCCGCCCTTGTACTGAAGCAGGTGCGGGGAATCGAACAGGACCGACCGCGGTGCCTCCCGAAGAGGTGAACATCTGCTGTCCGTTCTCGGGCTCTGACTCAACTTTTGCGATGTGGCTACTCCCTGTGACTAATGGCCTTGCTGTAGGTCTCGGCGAGATCGTCCGGAAAGTGACGGTGCCGACCTCGTTCGGGCTGATGGTTCTGGGCTGTG
This sequence comes from Streptomyces glaucus, assembly GCF_039533365.1. Lineage (NCBI taxonomy): Bacteria > Bacillati > Actinomycetota > Actinomycetes > Kitasatosporales > Streptomycetaceae > Streptomyces > Streptomyces glaucus. Next base: position 101,554 of record NZ_BAAATK010000004.1, on the reverse strand, counting down.
CGCGAGGTACTGCTCCGGCTGGAAGAGCTGCTTTTCCTGGCGGATCCGGGGATCGGAGTGGAGTCGGTGCAGGACGATGGCGAGGTGATCCGAGTCGGTGTCAGATGCCGGACGGCCGGGGCTCGGTGTCCGGGCTGTGGGAGCTGGTCCGGGCGGGTGCACGGCTCCTACCTGCGGTTTCCCGCTGACCTACCGGTGGCGGGACGGCAGGTGGTGCTGCGGCTTCGTGTTCGGCGCTTCACGTGCGAAGACGTCTTCTGCGGGCGGCAGACGTTCGTTGAGCAGGTCGCGGGCCTGACCCGGCGGTACAGCCAACGGACCGAGCGGATGCGGTCGGTGCTGTCCGAGGTCGGCCTTGCCCTGGCCGGTCGCGCCGGTGCCCGGCTGGCCGACGTCTTTGGGGCGAGGGTCAGCCGGAACACGGTCCTACGGCTGGTCGACGCGCTCCCGGAACCCCAGCCACAGGTCCCGCGTGTGGTCGGCGTCGACGAGTACGCGATGCGCAAGGGCCGTGTCCACGGGACCGTGCTGGTCGACGTCGAGACCCGCAGACCGGTGGACCTCCTGCCGGATCGCGAGGCAGGCACTGTCACGGCCTGGCTGGCCGAGCGCCCGGGGATCGAGGTCGTCTGCCGTGACCGTGCCCTATTCTTCGCCGAGGGCGCCAGGATCGGGGCACCCACCGCGGTCCAGGTCGCCGACCGGTTCCACCTCTGGCGCAACCTCGGCGAAGCGGCCGAGCGGTGCGTCTCCCGCCACCGTCCATGCCTCCGCGCGACCTTCACCGCATCGGAACCGGAAAGGCTCCGGCTTCGGCACCGGCGGAGCGCGGGTCCCCGTGGCCCACCGGGCACCGGTTCGCCGATCGCACCCGCGCCAAGCACGCCACTGTCCACGCGCTGCTGGCCGCCGGCCATAGCCGACGCTCGATCCAGCGCCAGCTCGGCATGGCCTACCGCACCGTCCAACGGCTGGCCGACGCCGCGAAGCCGGAGGACCTGTTCCAGGGACAGTGGCAGAACCGCAAGACCAAGCTCGACGACTTCAAGCCCTGTCTGCACGAGCGATGGGCCGAAGGCTGCACGAACGCCTGGACCCTCTGGGAAGAGATCAAGACGCACGGCTACACGGGCGGCTACGGAGCCGTCCGCGCCCACATCCAGCCGTTCCGCACATCCCCGACCGCGCCGGCAGCCCGCCCGCCGTCCCCGCGCACGGTCACCGGCTGGATCCTGACCCACCCCGACACCCTGCCGGAAAGCGAACGCCTGAAACTCAAATCCGTCCCCGCGGGCTGCCCCGAACCGGATGCCCTCACCGGGCACGTCCGCGCGTTCGGGAAGATGCTCACCCAGCTCCAGGGTGACCAGCTCCCGCAATGGATCAAGACGGTCCGCGCCGACGACCTGCCCAGCCTCCCCACCTTCGTCAACGGCCTCGAACGGGATCTCGCTGCCGTCACCGCCGGCCTGACACTGCCGTGGAGCTCCGGCGTCGTCGAAGGTCACGTTAACCGGATCAAAATGATCAAGTGCCAGATGTACGGCCGGGCCGGATTCGGCCTGCTGCGGAAGCGTGTTCTGCCGGCCTGACCGCAGCTCTGTTGCTCAACGAGAGGGTCCATCCAGCTGATCAGGAGCGGCAGGATCCAGGCCCAGCTTGCTCCGGCACGAGTCGACGGCCCGGGCAGCCCAGGCAGTCACGGCGTCGCGATCTGGCGCGATCGTGTGAAGCTCGCGTGCCCTCCTCTGGGCTTCGACCATCCACGGAACCAGCGGGTCCTCTCGAAGGACTCGCTCGAACTGATCGCGGGCCGTGTCCGGATCCCCGACCAGGGCGGCCGCGACCCCTGCGTCGAAGCAGTCCCAGAGGAATCCCCGCCGCACCGGCCTGGATGTCAGGTATCGGGCGACGTCTGGCAGAGCCGGGAACTTCTCCCTGAGCGCGGTCACGTTCGCAGCCGCCTGTCGGCTGAGTTCGAGTGCCATCGGCGTGAACTGCTCCTCGGTGCGGAACAGCTCGGGGCTGACTCGGACTGCGTCCACGTGGAAGGCCAGGTGGTCCACGTCGTGCCACAGCCACATCGCACCGACGTGCAGACCGCTGCCAGCAGTACGTGACGGGGTGAACTCCACAACCCCGAGCCACCACCCGCGATCATCGATCCACAGCCGCGACCGCCCACGCTGGGCAAGGCCGAGCGGCTTCAGGGACTCCCGCGCCGCCGAGTTGATGATCCGGAGCACCGGACTGCGATCCGCCATGTCACGTATTATCGACCGCCCTACCGACACCCCCGTCGGTACTGGACGTCACCGTTCCACAAAAGTTGGACCAGAACCCGTTCTCATGGGCAGAGCCAACAGCGGATGTTCACGACGTTGAGCGGCATGCCGATGGTGTCGTGTTCGCTCTTCACGAGAAGCGACAGCACCGGTCGAAGGGCGCTGTTGCCTGCTGGCGGGTCCGGCTGTCGAGGGGCGGTTGCCCAGCGGGCGGAGGTGCGGAGGCGGGATGCGATGCCGCTCGTCGGCATCAGGACGCGTGAGGTCGCCGAAGTCCCTGGAGGAGGAGAGCGATCAGGCGTCGGGGGTCGTAGCGGGGGTCGTCGTCGCGTCCGATGCAGAGGTTGCCGATGCCGCGCATCAGTTCGTACGGCTGCGTACCGGGTCCGATGTCGCCTGCCTCGACCGCGGCGTCGAGCAACTCGGCGCAGACGGGCAGCAGGCGGTCGAGGAAGTAGTCGTGCAGTGCGGCGAAGCGGTCGTCGTCGGACTGCAGGGCGTCGGCGAGTCCGTGCTTGGTGACGAGGAAGTCGACGAAGAGGTCGATCCACTGGCGCAGTGCCTCGAACGGGGAGTCGGCACTGGCCAGCAGGTTCGGGCCGGCCTCGGCGCACGCCTCGATCTGGTGGCGGTAGACGGCCGTGATGAGATCCGCCCGGGTCGGGAAGTGGCGGTAGATCGTGGCCATGCCGACGCCCGCCCGGGCTGCGATCTGGCGGATCGGCGCGTCGACGCCGGAGGTGACGAACACCTCGGCGGCGGCGGCGAGCACCGTTTCCCGGTTGCGCCGGGCGTCGGCCCGCTTGCCTCGGGACGGCGGCTTCCCCGCGGGGCTGTCGGCGGTCACCGAGTACTCCTTCCACACCGATTGACAAAACGGAGCAGCGCTCCGAATACTAAGTGGAGCATCGCTCCGCTTCAGCTTAGCCGAAGCGGATGCCCCTGTCCCCCTTGCCGTCGCCGGTCGCAGGAGACCGGCGACGGCAGGCGCCGCCGAAAGGGAACCCCACCATGAGCGCATCCACCGCCACCAGCGCCGACGCCTTCGGCGCGCCCGCCCCGGTCCTGTCCTTCAGCCCCGTCGTCCTCCCGGTGCCCGGACGTCCCGTGGACCTCCAGGTGCGCGTCTCCGCACCCGCGACCGGAACCGGCCTCCCCGTCGTCCTCCTCTCCCACGGTCACGGTCCCTCGAACAACCTCTCCTCGCTCAACGGCTACGCGCCCCTCGCCAACTTCTGGGCCGCCCACGGATTCGCCGTCGTCCAGCCCACCCACCTCACCTCCAGGACACTGAGCCACCTGGTCGCCGACGCGCCCGGCGCACCCTACTTCTGGCGATCCCGGGCCGAGGACATGACCCACGTCCTCGACCGGCTCGACACCATCGAGCACACCGTGCCGCAGCTCGCCGGACGGATCGACCCCACCAAGATCGCCATCGCCGGACACTCGCTCGGCGGCTTCACCGCCGCCCTCCTGCTCGGCGCCGGGCTCGACGACCCCGACACCGGGGACCTGGTGCACCTCGGCGAGCCCCGCATCAAGGCCGGCGTGCTGCTCGCCGCGCCCGGCAGGGGCGGCGACGCCTTCAACGGGCCCATGGCCGCGCAGTGGCCGATCATCGGCGCCGTCGACTTCTCCACCATGACCACACCCGCGCTGGTCGTCGCCGGCGACAAGGACGACTCCCGGCACTTCACGGACATCGGGCCGGACTGGCACGCCGACCCCTACACCCTCGCCCCCAGCCCCAAGACCCTGCTCACCCTGTTCGACGCGGAGCACGGACTCGGCGGAATCGCCGGATACGACGCCGCCGAGACCACCGACGAGAACCCCCGGCGAGTCGCCGCCCTCGCCCGGCTCACCGCGGCCTACCTCCACACCCAGTTCCACCCCGGCGCCCGCGCGTGGCAGGCCGCATGCGAAGCGCTGACAACCGGCCCCCACTCCGTAGGACGAGTCGAAGCCAAGTGAGCCCCCGCGGCCGCGTCCCTCGTCGGGCTCGTGGGCCCAGTCGGCAGACCGGCACTCGACAACGGCAGCCGGGCAGCCGGCCGCCCTGAACCGCCTCGTGGCTCACTGCAGCACCAGCAGCACCGCCAGAGCCACGAGGAGGGAGTCGATCCGGTCGAGGATGCCGCCGGAGCCGGGCAGCCACCGGCCGGCGTCCTTGGCGCGGGCGCCCCGCTTGACCATCGACTCCAGCAGATCCCCGAGCGGGCCGCCGACCGCCACGGCCACCGCCGTCTGCCACGTCAAGGAGGACAGCACGACCAGCGTGAGGAGACCGGCCGCCGCCCCGGCCAGCGTGCCGCTCCACCGCTTGGCGGGCGACAGCGGGGAGAGCCGGGGGCCGCCGAGACGGCGGCCCGCCGCGTACGCGACGATGTCGGCGATCGACACGGCCACGAACAGGACGAGGCCGAGGACGCCGGACGATACGAGGCCGGCCAGGGCGCCCAGCCACACGAGCCCCAGCAGGCCCGCCCCCAGGCGGCGGAGTCCGTGCTCCGCGTCGCCCGAGAGCAACGGCACCCCGGCGATCGCGAACGCCCCGGCCGCCGCCACCCGGAGCACCTCCCCGGGGGCCAGCCAGGCGGTCAGGACGAGTCCGGCGATCGCCGCGCCCAGCACCGCCCGGTCCACCGGACCCAGCCGGAGCAACCCGCCGAACTCCGCCACCGCGACCACACCGACCACGGCCACGAGTACCGCGATCCCCGGTGGACCGAGCCAGAACGCGGCGGTCACCAGGGGCACTCCGAGCGCCCACACGCACCAGCGGACCATCAGTTCACGGCGCCGGGTCGCCGCCACCGCGACGCCTCCGACCGCCAGTGCCCCGCCGAGGTACGGCACGAGAGCGGCGACCGTCGTCACCGGGAGGCCCGTCCCGACGCGCCCGGGACCACCGCGGCCGGCGTGCGCAGCGCGTCCAGGGCGCTCCGGCACGCCGCCACGATCCGCGTGTTCTCCGCCGTGTCGCGGACGGCGATCCGGACGGTCCGCCCCTCGTACGCCGGGGACACCGGCGACAGGTCACGCAGGAAAACGTCGTGCCTACGGCACTCGCGCACCAGCCGCGCCGCGCTCGGTCCGTCCGGCGGCAGGGTCACCGTGAGGAAGTTCGCCACCCCCTCGTCGACCGAGGAGAACTCTCCCAACTTCTCGAGGTCGTACGCCAGTTCCCGACGCAGCACATGGGTGCGGGCCCAGCGCTCCGCGTAGTACGCGGGGTCGCGCAGCGCCGTCACGGCAGCCAGCTGGGCCGGCAGGCTCACGGGCCACGGCGGCGTCCAGCGTCGCAGCTCCCCGGCCGTCTCCGGACCGGCCACCAGGTACGCGGCCCGCATTCCCGACAGCGCGTACATCTTCGACAGCGAGGTGCAGACCACGACCCGGGCGTCGGCCGAGGCGAGCCCGGCAAGTGAGTCCGCCGGATCGGCATACCCCAGGTACGCCTCGTCGATCCACCACCGCGTCCGCGCGGGCGAGGCCTCGATCACCGCGCGCAGCGCGTCGGCCGGGGCGTGCCGGCCGGTCGGGTTGTTCGGGTTGACCACCACCACGAGGTCGTACCGTCCGTCGCCGGTCGCGGCGGCGAGCCGGGCCGGGTCGAGCAGCCAGCCGTCCTCCCGGCGCAGCCGGAGACGGTCGACCCGGCAGCCGATCACCCGCTCGGTGACATGGGCGTACTCCCCGTAGCCCGGATCGAGCAGGAGCACCCGGCTCTCCGGCGTCAGCCACCGGCCGAACGCGCGGAAGATCAGATCGGACGAGCCCGCCCCGACGACCAGCGACTCCACCGGCAGCCCGCGGACCTCGGCGATCTCCGCGAGCAGTCCCTCCGCGCCCGTCGGCGGCGAAGTCCGGGCCGCCCACCCCGGATCCTCCGAGAGGACCGCGCGGACTCCTGGGGCCGGCGGGAACCAGGCGTCCAGCACATCCGCCGCGACCACCTCGTGACGGCGGGCCAGGGTCGAAAAGCCGGTGCCGATCGCCGAGAAGAACGCCCCGCCGTGCTCACAGCCGTCCGCACGCGGCGCGAAGGGCACGTCGAGCCGCCAGTCGAGACCCGTCCGCAGCCGCTCCAGGATCCGGCCGTGGCGCTCCGTGACGGTTTTTGTCAGTCCGGCCACGGAGCCGCTGAGGACCTCGAACGAGACCGCGCCCGAGCGGACCGTGCGCCCCACCGGTCGCAGTCCGGCGGCGAGGTACATGTCGAGCAGCTCTGTGCGTCCCATCGCCACCACCCGGCGTCCGCCCCGCGCCGCGACCCAGCGCAGTGCCGCGTACATGAGGAGTGCCGCCGCCGCGGTGGACCGCCAGTGCTCCTCGACGGTCAGGACGCGGATCTCGAACGGCGCCTCCTCGGTCAGGACCGGCAGCTCCTCGCGCGTCAGGTACTTGTCGAGGGAGTAGCGGCCCACCCACGGCGGGGTGAGGCTGACGAAGCCGATCCGCGTCTCGCCGCGTGCGGCCACGAGATAGACGTTGTCGCCGTCGAGTCCGTCAATCAGCCTCCCCGACGGATCCACCGGATGCTGGCCGAGCTCCTCCGCGTACACGCGGTGGCGCAGTTCGTGGATCCAGTCGCGATCCCGAGGCGTGGCAGTGCGCAGCTGCAGAGCGTGGTCCATGCGTATGTTCCCCTGAGACGGTCCGGCGTTCGCATCTCAGCATGGAGGAGTCCGGCAGACGGCACCTGAGTACGCGTACTCAGCCCGACGGCGGACGAGCCGGAAGCGGTCCAGGTCAGGGCCGAGTCCGCAGGAAGGTTGAGGAGTTGCTGCTCCCGTCGCTCGCCGACGTGACGGTGTTGCCGGTCGACGTGGAAGACGAAACGGTACGCGGAGAGGCCCGAAGTACGGTGGCCGGGGCCATCCGTCCCGGGTGCGGAAGCTGGTCACGGCGGATTCACAGCTCATGCCGGTGTTTCCTGCCGGTGTGCCCAGCGGAGGCGGACGAGTCGTCCTCCGCCTGCGCGTCCGCGGGTTCCTCCGCCCGGTCATCTCGTGCGGGCGCCGGACCTTCGCCGAGCAACTGCCGGGGCCGGCCCGTCGGTACGGTCGGCGGACCGAGCGCCTGCGGGCGAACGGCTGCCGCAGTGGCTCGATGCCGTCCGGCGAGACAGCCTCCCCGGCCTCCATACGCTCGCCGCGGGCATCGGCCGTGACCGCGATGCGGTCATCGCCGGCCTCACCCCGCCCTGGAGCTCCGGAGTGGTCGAAGGACATGTCGACCGGATCAAGATGCTCAAACGCCAGATGTCCGGCCGAGCCGGGTTCGATCTCCTACGAGAACGCGTCCTTCTCCATGGACGACCACGCGCAGCGCAGGCTCGCCCACGCTATAGCCTCGGCCTGTGACCAACAGCGGCAGCCCGGCGACGGAGAACACCCCTCATCCCGAGCTCCCTCACTTTCAAGAGCTCTTGGACGGGACGGACTGGGCATCGCTCGCCACTCCGCACGGGACCGGCGAGTCCCTGCCGGCCGCGCTCACGCGCCTCCTCGACCTCGATCCGGCCGTGAGGGCGGCCGCCGCCAGCGCAACGGTTCCTGTCCGCGTTCAGCGGCATCTCACCTCAACTTCCGGCCCCCACCGCCGCCCGATGCCCGCCCACGGCCACCGAGCCGAGACGATCACCCGATTCGCCGTCTGGAACCGGATCACCGGCGTCGCCGGCCGGCCTGCCACGGCCTGGACACAGACCCCGACCGCACGCTCACCACGCCTCGGCGCACCGTCGGGAATGTGTGGATGCAACAACGTGACAACGCCCGCAAGCCGTCGGTGGCGCCCCTTTGAAGGGGCGCCACCGACAGGGCCGGGTTGTCAGCGGTTGGTCCACAGGTTCCAGAAGAAGGTGCCCTCGGCGCACTGGTAGCGGTCCCAGTGCCCGCGGTCGATGCCCTGCTGGCCGGCGGTCTGGCAGCCGCCCAGGGTCAGGTACTTGCCGCGGTGGACGTCCAGGCCCTCGGCCGCCTGAACGGCCGCCACCCGCTGGGAGGCCGCGCCGGGCGAGGCAACGGCCGGCGCCGCCGCGCTCAGGCCGCCGACTCCGACGACGGCGAGAGCGGCCAAGGCGGACAGTGCAGTGCGTACACGCATGGTGAAGATCCTTCCGGTAAGGGGTTCGAGTCGGCTCGTGCGGCATCCGCCGGCACGGCGATGAGTACCGGCACGCTCACCCTCAGGGGTGATTCGCTCAGCCGGTATGCCGAGTTTGCGCAGGAAACAGCACCCCCACAACCGGATCCCGCTTGCTTCACTGATGTCGGGATAAATACAGTCCTGACCTGCTGGGACGCCCCCATCCCGGGACACGGGACAGCCGGCCGAGACGCGATCGCCCCCTCTTTCACGGAAAGGCCCGACCGATGACCGGCCCACAACCGGACCCCCGCGCGGCAGCACGCAAGCTGGGAGACGCTCTGCGCAGCCTGCAACAGCAGTCCGGGCGCACCCTGCGCAGCCTGGAGGCCCAGGTCCGCATCAGCGACTCGTCCCTCTCCCGCTATTTCCGCGGCGAAACCGTGCCCTCCTGGCCCGTTGTGCGGGACCTGTGCCAAGCACTGGACGCCGACCCCACCCAGTACCGCGCCCTGTGGGAAGCGGCCGCCCCCACCCGCCACGACGAACCAGCCACCGCCGCCATGAGCACCGCCGGCGACAGCGACGAGGCTGCCGGATCCTCAACCGCATCCCGCCCGGCCCGCCGACGCCGGCTGCGCGGGCCGTGGTCCCGCCGCCGGATCATCGCCACAGCCGCTGCCCCCATCGTGGCCGGCGGGCTGGTGACGGGCCTGCTGCTCCTGCTTTCAATCCAGGACGGGCCCGGCACCACGCCCGCGCCAGGCACCGCAGCCGGTACAGGCGGCAGCGCCGGCGTCCTCGTCCACAACGTCGAGAAGAAGTGCCAAAAACCCCGCACGCACACCTGCGCGCTGTCCCTGGCCTACAGCCCCTACCGCCCCTACGACACCACCAATTCCGCCGGCCGCGTCTGGCACCACGACCTCCTCCAAGCCCGCTGCACCATCGCCAACGGCGTCACCGTCACCGACGAAAACCACAAACACACCAGCATCTGGCTCCAGGTCATACACAACGGAAAACACCTCTGGCTCCCCGGAATCCGCGTCCGCCCCGACCACCTAAGCCAACTCACCGCCGTCCTCCCCCTCTGCACGCCCTGAAAGAGCGTTTTGTCACGGCAGGATTGTTCGGTGTTGAACGGCAGGGTGGTTCGGTGTTGATTCGCAGGCCGATCCGGTATGGGCTCCTGGGGCAGACCGGTCTGGTGTGAGGCGAGGAATCCGTGTCGTCATTCGGCGACCCTTTTCGTTCCGTTCGCTCCTGCCCGACCCCGACGCGCCTCCGGCCGGCCTCGTTCGCGACTCGGGGAGGCGGCCCGCTCGACGGCAGTACCGAAACATGACGCGACACCGTCCACATCCCAGCGACCTCTCCGAGGCCCGCCGGGAGCTGTTCTGACCCACACTCACCGCCTGGCGGGCGGAACACAGGAGCAAGGGTCCCGACAGCGGCCGCCCGCCTGAGCACGGCCTGCGTCGCAGCATGGACGCCACCCTCTGCGTCGACCGCACCGGCATCCCCTGGCGGTACCCGCCGCACGACCTCGCCCCCCGGGAAACCGTCCACGGCTGCTTCGCCGCCTGCTGGAAGGAAGGTGTCTTCGACCAGCTCGGCGGCCTCCTGCGACGCCTGGGCCGGAAGGCCGAAGGCCGCGACGGCAAGCCGAGTGCCCGCGTGCCGGACGCGCGGAGCGTGAAGACCTCCAGCAATGTGCCGGCGGCCGGCCGGGGCATCGACGCCGGCAGAAAATCACAGATCGCAAGCGCCATGTCGAGGGGGACGCCCTTGGCCCGCCCCTGGCACCCGCGCCCCGGTGCCCGTACCGCCGCCGCGTCCGCTGCGTCTGCACGGTGACGCCGGGCCCGCCGGAGGACTCGTGAACGTGCTCGTCGCGGCCGGGATCCCCGTCGAGCGGGTGGCGGCCGCCGGCAGCGCGCTGGACGGGATGTTCGAGCCGTCCGACGGGACGCTGCCGCGTCCGACCGACGGGCGTACGGCCGACCGGCACGCCCGGCGTACGGAACGTCCGGTCGTCCTGTTCGACCTGAGCCTGGACTTCGCCACCTCCTCCCGTACCGCCCTGGCGGTGGGTGGCGGGGCGTCCGACGCCCCGCGGGACGCCGTGGTGGGCCTGTTCCAGCTGCTGGGCAAGGACGTCGGCACGGTGGACGACGTCCCGGGGCTGCTGGTGTCCCGCACCGTCGCCAGGCGCCCGCGGGCAGGCGCCCGCCGAGTCGCCCTGCTGTCCGGCCTTCCCCGCCCGGCGCGCGGCCATCAGGGAGAGGCCACCGGTGTGGGTGATCACGCACACCGAGCACATGCTGCGTCGCGTCTGCCGCGAGGTGGGGCTGGAGCAGCGGAGCGCGAGGGCCGTCGGCCGGCCGTCCGGCTCCGTGACGAGGCAGGCCCGGTCGGGGCCCGGTGATCCCGCCGGCCGAGGCAGTCCAGGTCTGCCCCAGGGCCGGTCGGCCAGGTCCCGTGGGACGGACAGGCGCTTCGCCTCGCCCTTGTGCGGTTCACGAACGCGGCACGGATCTCTCGCCCGGTCAGCCACTCCTAAACATCAAGCCAATTTGCCTAAGGGTATTAGGCAAATACATAATCGCTTCTGGTGGATGAGAGGAGAAGCATGGGACGCGCAGGGCTGACCACGGAACGTCTGACCCGGGCGGGGGCGGAACTGGCCGATGAGGTCGGCTTCGACCAGGTGACCGTCTCGGCGCTCGCCAGACGGTTCGACGTCAAGGTCGCAAGCCTGTACTCGCACCTCAAGAACTCCCAGGACCTCAAAACCAGGATCGCCCTGCTCGCCCTGGAAGAACTCGCCGACCGGGCCGCCGACGCCCTGGCCGGGCGAGCCGGCAAGGACGCGCTGGCCGCCCTGGCGAACGTCTACCGCGACTACGCCCGGGAGCATCCCGGCCGCTACGCCGCGGCCCAGACGAGGTTCGACCCGCAGACCGCGGCCGCCGGCGCCGGCGGCAGGCACGTACAGATGACGCGGGCGATCCTGCGCGGCTACGACCTGGCGGAGCCGGACCAGACACACGCCGTCCGGCTGCTGGGCAGCGTCTTCCACGGCTACGTCAGCCTGGAGACGGGCGGCGGCTTCAGCCACAGCGCCCCCGACACACAGGAAACCTGGTCACGGATCCTGGACGCCCTCGACGCCCTGCTGCGCAACTGGCCCGCGCCCTGACCACGGCCCCGCACCGCCCGGCCGGCCGAGGCCGTCGAGCGCGCGACAGAAGCGCGGACGCACGGACGCACCCGACGACCGATGCATCCGGACAACCCCGATCCCCCGACCAAGAGGCTGAAACCATGCCCGCCAAGCATGCCTGGATCACCACGCCCATCACCCCGGACCTCCTGCGCGGCGTCCTCGACCTGGAACGCACCGGGCGCGGCCTGCTGCCGCACCGGCTGCCCGCGCGGGCCCGAGCGCAGTGCACCGACGGACAGCTCGCCATGGCCGAGTCCCAGCCGTCCGGTGTACGGCTGGCCTTCCGCACCCGGGCCACCGCCGTCGAACTGGACACGCTGCCCACCAAAAGGATCTATGCGGGCGCCCCGCCCCGCCCGGACGGCGTGTACGACCTGCTCGTCGACGGCCGTCCGACCGGCCGGGCCACCGTGACCGGCGGCAACACCCTGACCATCGACATGGCCACCGGGGCCGTCGAGAACCGGCCCGGCCCGGCCGGCACCCTCCGCTTCACCGACCTGCCCGGCGGCGCCAAGGACGTCGAAATCTGGCTGCCGCACAACGAGACCACCGAACTCGTCGCCCTGCGCACCGACGCCCCCGTCGAGCCCGTACCGGACCGGGGCCGCAAGGTGTGGCTGCACCACGGCAGCTCGATCAGCCAAGGTTCCGACGCCGCCAGTCCCACCACCACCTGGCCCGCGCTGGCCGCCTCCCTCGGCGGCGTGGAACTGATCAACCTCGGCTTCGGCGGCGGCGCCCTGCTCGACCCGTTCACCGCCCGCGCGATGCGGGACACCCCCGCTGACCTGATCAGCCTCAAAATCGGCATCAACCTGGTCAATGCCGACCTGATGCGGCTGCGTGCCTTCGGCCCGGCCGTCCACGGCTTCCTCGACACCCTCCGCGACGGACACCCCACCACACCGCTGCTGGTCGTCTCCCCCCTCCACTGCCCCATCCACGAGGACACCCCCGGCCCCAGCGCCTTCGACTTCGACGCGCTCAGCTCCGGAAAGCTGCGGTTCCGGGCCACCGGCGACCCCGCCGAACGCGCCGCCGGGAAACTGACGCTGGGCGTCATCCGTGAGGAGCTGTCCCGCATCGTGCGGCAGCGGGCGGCCGAAGACCCCCACCTGCACTACCTCGACGGCCGCGACCTCTACGGCGAGGCCGACTTCGCCGAGCTGCCGCTGCCCGACCAGCTCCACCCGGACGCCGCCGCCCACCGCCGCATCGGCGAACGCTTCGCCGAGCTGGCCTTCACCGGTGCCGCGGGCGCGGGCGGCCTCCTCACCGACGACAACGCCTGAGACCGGGTTGCGCCGCTCGCGGCTGTTGGCCGCGAGGCTCCCAGGTGCCCGGCTCCGGGGTGCCCGCCGGCCTCGCAGCCGGCCATGTCTCCTGGTGCTCCAGTGAAATTCCGTGTTCTGGGCCGGTTCTTCCTCGGCAGTGGCAGCGCCGGGCTGTGGCTTGGTGGCGTCTGCGCCAGCGGGACCGGTTCAGGACGTGCGGGGGTCTGTCCTGATGGGGGCGGGGGTGGGACAGGAGAGCGTCCAGCAGGCGTCTGATCTCCGCCACGGTGAACGGGACGAGGGCTGATCCGTTCCTGCGGCCCCCTTGCCTCGCCGCCGGCCGGGCCGGACATGCGTCCAGTGGGAGGGCGTGAGGGGCACGAGGCGAACCGTGGCTTGTCCGCCGGGCTCCGGAACGGGCACGTTCTGGAGCCCGGAGCGAGGCGATGCTGACCGCACGTCCCCCGGTGGGTGAGAGGTGTCCGATGTCCCACATGGGTCGCAGAACACCAGCGCCGGGGATCGGCATCGTGCGTCGGGCCTCGGCAGCGGGACGGAGCGTCAGGGCCGCCCGGATCATGCCCTTGCGGATCTCGGAGCACCGCCAATGACACCAAGCCGCGCTCCGCCCGAACTGGAACTGCTCAGCCGCTTCGGCGAGCTTCTCCCAGAACGCCGGGGGCAGCGCGCGAGCGTCCCCGAGCTCCTCCAGCAGCCCCAGGGCGATCTCCCACTCGTCGTGGGCGAGGTGGTCCCAGATGTCCCGCACCGTGATGTCGTTCCCGGTAGCGGTCTCTTCCGGAACCAGCAGGGAGGCCGATTCGAGCAGCCCAGGGACGTCCATGCGCTCATTGTCGACCACGTGCGGGACGGCGGAGGACTCGCTCGGCACCGACGTCGCGGCATCGGCAACGGCGCACTTTCATCCGTGTTCGACGGTGCACGTTCGCCCGTACGCCGACAGCCGTGACGGTGAACCGCGTGCGGGCCGCGGCACCGCCCCGCGCTGCGGACACGAGTCGGTCGGGGACGCTGCCACCCGCATCCACATCCCGAACAGCCGATTAGGCCAGGCGGGGTTCCCTGTGCCTGAACAATCCGTGTGTCTGCCGGGGTGACTCCCCCCATTCCCAGGAGCGTCGAGGCCGCTGAAGCCGGCCGCCACGGACCTCGGGCTGCTCCTCGGGTTCGCGCCCCGGCTCCCCTGTCCATCGCCGGCGGTCAGCCGCGCACGTGCAGCCCGAAGCCCGTGCGGCCCGCGGGCTCCAGTCCCTCCTTCAGCTGCAGCGAGGGGATCTCGTAGTCGCCGAAGTTCTGCCGCCGGAACGGGATCGGATCGGTCGACTCCAGGGTGAGCAGGCGCTGTTTCCAGGCCTTGACGACGTCCGGGTAGTCCTCGCCGGTCATCCGGTCGGCGCTGTACAGCACGAACGGCGGCAGCACCTCGATGCCCGGGCAGTAGAGGATGCCGTGGTGGATCGGGAACAGCAGATCGTCGATGGGGCCGTTGATCCCGCGAGCGGCGTAGTGCGACTCCGGGCCGCCGACCGTCACCGACAGCAGTGCCTTCCTGCCCGCGAGGGTGCCTTCGCCGAAGCGCTCGCCGTACTTGGTGTCGCTGTGCTCGCCGACGCCGTACCAGATATCCGGCCTGACCCGCGGATACGGCCGGCGCACCGAGCGGCTGCGGTCGGCCCTGGCTGCGGTCGGCCCTGTCCTGGCCGGCCGGGCCGGCGCCCGCTTGGCTGCCGTTCGCGGCGTGTCCATCAGCCGGAGTACGGTCCTGCGCCTGGTCGACGCGCTGCCCGAGCCGGAGGCGCCCGTGCTGCGGGGGGTCGGCGTCGACGCGTACGCCATCCGCAGGGGCCACCATTACGGCACCGCCCTGGTGGACGTCGAAACCCGCCGTCCGGTGACCTGCTCCCGGACCGGGGCGCGTCCAGCCGGGCCGCCCGGCTCGCCCGGCGGCCCGGGGTCGAGGTCGTCCGCCGGGACCGCGCGCTCTTCTTCGCCGGGGGCGCCGCTTCCGGAGCGCCGCAGGCGGTCCAGGTCGCGGACCGGTGGCAGCTCCGGCACAACCTGAGCGAGGCCGCCGAACGACGCGTCGCCCAGCACCATCGTTGCCTGCGCGTCCCGATACCCGCAGCGCCCCAACCCGAACCCGAGCCGGCCCTGGTCACGGACCCGTCCGCCCCGCCTTGGCCATGAGGACACCGGTTCGCCGGCCGCACCCGGGCCCAACACGCCGCTGTCCACGCCCTGCTGACGGCAGGGCACAGCCGCCGCTCGGAACGGCGGATCAGGGCAGTCGGTTTCTCGAGGGAGAAGTCGCTGCGGACCTTCGACTTCGACGCCACCCCCGCCATCGGCCCGGCCGCCGTCGATACCCTCGCCGGCTGCGAGCGGATCAGGAAGGGTCAGCCGCTCCGCTCGATCGGCGACTCCGGCACCGGCGAGTCGCACATGCCGATCGCCCCGGGCGCCGAGGCCGCGATGAAGGGCTACCGGGTCCGCTGCACGCTGGCCACGAAGCTGGTGAACGAGCCGGTCGGGGCCGGCCCTGAGGCACGGTCACTTCCGCCAGAACAGGTGGTGCGTCACGCCGCTCGGACTGGGCACGACCTCCAGGTGGAACCGGTCGAGCAGTTCCTCGGGCGAGTCCCACAGTCGCAGTCCGGACCCGAGCCTCACCGGCGAGACCGCCACATGCAGGGTGTCTACGAGGTCCAAGTCCAGGAACTCCCGGATGGTGGTCACCCCGCCGCCGAGCCGGACGTCCTTGCCCCGCGCCGCTTCCCGCGCCTGCTCCAGGACCGCGACCGGGTCGCCGGCGACGAAGTGGAACGTGGTGTCGGACAGCGTGAACGAAGGACGCCGGTGGTGCGTCATGACGAACACCGGGGTGTGGAACGGGGGCTCGTCCCCCCACCAGCCGCGCCACTCATGGTCCTGCCAGGGCCCGCGCTGGGGTCCGAACTTGTTGCGGCCCATGATCTCGGCACCGATGTTGCGGGCGTAGTCCCGCGTGAAGTAGTCGTCGAGGCCCCGGCTCCCCCCGGGATCGGTCCGCATGGGCCAGCTCGCCGTGGCCCCGGCCCAGGCGAACAGCATCGCCGGGTCGACGGCATGGCCGAACGGACTTTCAAGGCTCTGGTCCTCACCGGCACCGATGCCGTCACTCGAGACGTTGAAATTCTGAACTCTCAGCAGCTGAGCCACGTGGTCCTCCTCTGTCGTCGACAACGGTGGTGAGACTCTCCGGGCCGTGAAAACTCATCGCTGCATCCGTGACCGGCCGGAAACCGGGCCGCCCGCTGTCACAGACGGCGAGCGGCCTCGAGCAGTGAGCGTTTTCGACGTCGCCTCTCCAGGGTGAGGGCGGCAGCGGCGGTGACGGTCACGCGGTTGGGGCCGCAGCGGGCTCTGCGGAGGATCCGCCGGGATTTCAGTCCCGCGACGCTTCGTTCGACCGGTGCTCGTGCCGCTGACAGGGCCCGGTTGATCATCCGCTGGATCGCGGTGAGGTCCTGGTGCGGAAGACGTCTGATCGGTGTGGTGGCCCAGGGACCGGCCCCGATGCGGGCGCGCCCGGCGAGGACGGGCCTGCCCTGGTGTTCGCAGGTCCGGACAACGCGGTGGCGCGGGGCGCCCACCAAGCGGGGCGGGAACTTCCACCCGGTGAACTCATGGGGTTGCCACAGGGAGAAGGCAGCACCCGCCGGGTCGATCAGTGTCGCCGTACGGCCCTGACCACCCGCGTCGAAGGGAGCCACGACAAGACGCGCGCCGTTCGCGGTCGCGGTTTCAGTGCGGCGATCGACGCCGTCAACGGCCAGGCAGTAGGCGACGTGGGCGGGCGTGTCCGGCGGATGGACCGGGTGCGCAAGGTCGCTGACACTGCCGATCCGGTATCCGTCGACGGTTGTCTTGGTGCCCTGGCGCCAGTCCTTCCCATCCATCGCGAAGCATCAGCCCAGTGCCTCCGACAAGAAGGCGGCGGTGCCGGACGGGTCGCGGACTTTCAGGTCCATCCAGCAGAACTCGTTCAACGAACCGCGGGCGGTCATCGTGTCCTGCTTGTCCTTCGAGCGCTGGACATCGGCTCGCCGGGCGACTGCGCAAGCGGGTTTCAGCTGCCACCCGTGCCAGAGCGCCGGCGGGAAGCCGCAGGTCTCTGCTGCGCGTGCAGTGACACCGGTCGTTTCCGGCAGACGAGAGCACATCCGGGGGTGCGGAAGGCTTCGTGGATGTCGTCGCATATCTCCCAGCGGATCCGCGGGCGGCGGAACCAGTGCAGGTGAGCGAACGCGCGCTCGACGCCCCAGTGTTGGGCGCCGAGTCCGGAGCCGTGTTCGGTGCCGCGACGGGCGATCAGTGGCTTCACGCCGAGGGCCCGGTCCAGACGGCGGTATGTGTCGTGGTCGTAGCCGCGGTCAGCGAGGATCACGTCCGGGCGGCGCCGGCGCCGGGGCCGGGCGCGCTTGCCCCGCACCGGCGGCACGGCCTGCAGGAGCGGGACCGGTTGGGTGACGTCGCTGCGGTTGCCACCGGTCAAGGCGGCAGCGAGCGGGATGCCGGTCACGTCAGTGATCAGATGATGCTTGCTGCCCGTCCTGCCCCGGTCAACAGGGCTTCGTCCGGTCCTGGCTCCCCCTTCGACGCCCGGATGCGGGAGCCGTCGGCCGCCGCGCGGGAGAAGTTCAGGGCTTTCGCTTCCCACGGCTTCGACCGTGCCGCCCGGCTCCCCGGATCGTCGGTCCTGGAGTGATCCGATCACCTCGAAAATCATTTCGTCAGGACTTCTTGCCCCGGGTGGAAGACGGGCGTCGGACGTGTGGGGCACATGGCTCCCCCGGCCCGGGCCCGGCAGGTGTCTCCGGGCCGTTCAGGCACGTACGGCATGTTCGTGACGTACGTGCCGGCCCCCGACCTCGTTTCAGCCGGGACAAGGTCGCCGCACTCGTCCCGGCCGCGCACCGATGGCTCCGCTGGTCACCGGTGTGCCTGTGGCGCATCGCCGACGGGAGCGCCGCTGAAGGCCTCGCGGGTGGATTCAGCCATTCCTGCAGGCCCGGCAGGCCACCGACCCGCCCGTTGGGATGACCTGGAAATACCTGGCGGCTCAGGACGTCGGCAAACACTCTGGAGAACGGTCCGACGGCACCTCGCGCATCTCGATCTGCAGGAGGAAGACGAACGTGCTCTCGAGACGGAACAGGGAGACCGACCGGGAAACCGGCCGCCGGGGGTGGCGCGCGCTGCTCGGCGTCGCCTTCGCGTTCGGCCTGGCGGCGCTGACACCGCTTCAGGCCCAGGCAGCCCCCATACAGAGCGTCGGCTACGGCACGCTCCCCAACGAAGGCCTCTACCCCGAGCAGACCTCCTGCTCGGGGAGCTACTACCAGCCCGGTGTGCCCGGCGGGGCGACGAAGACGGCGGTCTACGCCGGGCGCACCATCACCCTGAAGTACTTCTACAGCCCCGGCTGCGGCTCGTTCGCCCGCATAGAGAACGCGCCCCAGGGCTGCGCCGCACACAGCAACCGCCTCACCGATTCCGGGATCGTGTGGGTGCTCGAAACGGTCGACCCGGGCATCGACTACGCCTACACCAAGGTGATCAACAATCTCAACGGTCGGCAGAGCAAGGCGGTGCTGTTCTGCGACAACCAGCGCCTGGCGGAGACCGCCTGGTACTGAGGACTGTCCCGTAACTGCTGGTCACAGGTGGGACGATCTCGCCGTGACGGGTGTGATCAGGGCGCCGGAGCCGTCCTGGACAGCCCCGTTCACCGGGCCGGGCCCGCGGCGGTTCGGCAAGCTGAGCCGTACCGGGTTTCGTGGAGTCCCTGATGCCAGGATCACCGTCCTGGCGAAGGAGCACCACCAGCACCATGGCAGCACCCCGTGAACACCCCGATGAGCTCCGCGAGCGTGCGGTCCGCGAGGTCCGCGCCGCCGGTCGGCCGGGCCGATCGGCCGGCGCGGGCAGGGCACAGCTCACCGGCCTTCCACGTGGACGACGGCAAGCTCCTCGCCGTGGTCACCAGGGCCCCGTCTCCGAGTGGCGGACCCTCGGGCTGGCCATGGCGCGCACGGCCCGGGAAACGGGCGCAGGTCAGGACTCGACGATCCGGCGCACATGGTCCACGGAACCGCAGCCGGCCTTCAGCAGGCGCTCCCGCTCCTCCAGGAACACCGCGCCCAGTTCCTCCCGCCGCTGCATCGCCACGTTCTCCCGCGCTCCGTTGAGGATGGTGCGTTCCTCCTCGTCCGCGTGGTGGGTGACGGCCTTCACCAGCTCCTCCAGCTTCGCGTCCCACTCCTCGGAGCCGATCTCCTCGACCTCGAGGAGAGCCAGGAGGGCCTTGTTGCCCTCCTCGTGCTCGTGTTCGCCGTGCTCGACCTCTTCGTCGTCGATGTTCCTGTACCGCTTGAGGGCGGGGTAGACCTTGGCCTCCTCGGCCAGTGCGTGCGCGATCAGCAGGCCGGCGAACTCCTGCAGCGCGGCCGCGCGGTCGGCTTCGACGCTCCGCATCCGGCGGAAGAGCTCCTCCATGCGCCGGTGGTCCTGGAGGATGAGTTCGACGACGTCTCGGGTCTCTGCCATGGGACAAGCACACCTTTCCTGCGATGGGACGGGGTCACTTCCGCATACCCCCTTCCCGCCGCTTCGAGCGCTCCCGGTTCCGTGCCTGCCGCCGCCGGAGGCTCCCGGCCCGGGAGCGGTGCCTTCCGCCCAGGACCAGGCCGGGGCATCCGGTGTTCCGGTGCGGTTCCGTGATCCACCCGGTGGGCCCGTCTCCGCCAGTGGCTGCGGCGGCCCGCCGACGAGAGCGTCGGTGTCCCGCGCTCCCCCGCCCGGAACCGGCCGACGCGGCTCCCGGACACCCGAGGTCTTCCACGAGTGGCGACGAGCGCAAGCCGGCCGTTCAGGCGGACCGGCAGCTCGAACGGGTCGTCGCGGGCGACCACCGGCCGGTTGTCCGGCCTCCGACGCGAACGCCGCCGGTCACGGGCCGCGAAAGGGGCGTGTACGGCGCCGACGCCGCGGCACCGCTCCCCCGGGGACCGGCGCTTCCGCGCGCGGGCCGAAAGCCAGGCGCGCGCCCGGACAAGCCCCGGACGGAAAGAGTGACGCACGTCACAACGACACACTGTCCGATCGGTCAGTTCTGACCGATCGGACAGTTAAGGTGGGGAGCATGGCACGTTCCGCCTCCGCCATGCGCGGCCAGATCCTGGAGTCGGCACTGCGACTGTTCGCCGTGCACGGCTTCCGCGGCACCTCGTTGCAGGACATCGCCTCCGAGGCGGGCTGCTCGAAGGCGTCGCTCCTCTACCACTTCGCCGGCAAGGAGAAGATCCTCATCGAGCTGCTGGCCCCGGCCCGGGACGCCCTCGCCACGCTGCTCGACCGCGTGGCCGGACTGGAGGGCGGCCGGCTGGTGGAGGAGACCGTCGTCGGGTACGTCGACCTGACGCTGCGGTTCCGCCGCGAGATCCGGCTCCTCTTCGAGGACATCGCCGAAATGTCCTGCCACCAGGACCTCAACGTCATGGAACTGGCGGACGGGCTGCTGGACGCGCTGGCCGGCCGCTCGCAGCAGGCGCCGGCCCGGGTGGCGGCGTGGATGGTGCTGGGCGCCGTCTTCATCACCGGTGCCGCCGACGACGAGATGGCGCCGGACGAGGTGCTGCGCGCCGAAATGATCCGCAGTGCGCTGCGGACGCTCGACCACACCCCCAGTTGACCCCTAACGGAAAGACCTCTCCTCCATGGCGACCTTGCTGTACCGGCTCGGGCGGTTCTCCTTCCGCAGAAGAGGCCGAATAGTCGCGGTCTGGCTGCTCCTGCTGGCCCTGCTGGGTGCCGGAGCCGCCACCCTGATGGGCCCGACCACTGACAAGTTCTCCATGCCGGGCACCGAGTCCCAGCGGGCGCTGGACGACCTCGACCGGCAGTTCCCGCAGGCCGGCGGAGCCACCGGCACCATCGTCGTCGCCGCGCCCGAAGGCGAGAAGCTGGCCCCCGCCGCGGTGGCGCCTCTGGTGAAGGAGGCCTCCGGAATCGACGGCGTCACCGCCGCCATGGACCCGTTCCGGACCGGCTCCGTCTCCCAGGACGGCCGCTACGCCCTGATCCAGGTGCAGTTCGACAAGGCCGCCGACGAGGTCACCGACGAGCAGAAGGCGGCCTACGAGGCCGTCGGCGCCGACGCCGAGGGCCTGCGGGTCGAGCACGGCGGCGAGGTCATGGGCGGTGAGGTGGAGGTCGGCTCCACCGAGGCGCTCGGCGTCCTGGTCGCCGCGGTGGTCCTGGTCGTCACCTTCGGCTCGCTGGTCGCCGCCGGCATGACCCTGCTGAACGCGCTGATCGGCGTCGCGGCCGGCATGGCCGGTCTCTTCTCCCTGACCAGTCTCATCGAACTGACCTCCACCGCCCCCATTCTGGCGCTGATGCTGGGCCTGGCCGTCGGCATCGACTACTCGCTCTTCATCACCTCCCGCTACCGCCAGTACCTCGCCGAGGGAGTCCGGCCCGAGGAGGCCGCCGGCCGCGCGACCGGAACTGCCGGCTCCGCAGTCGTCTTCGCCGGCGCCACCGTCGTCATCGCCCTGGCCGGCCTCTCCGTCGTGGGCATCCCCTTCCTGAGCGTGATGGGCCTGGCCGCGGCGGGCACCGTCGCCGTCGCCGTGCTGGTCGCCCTCACCCTGCTGCCGGCCTTCCTCTCCTTCGCCGGCAAGAGGATCCTGCCGCGCAAGCAGCGCCACGCGGACGGGTATGCCGCCGCGGGCGGCTCCGCCGCCGAGGGCCTCGGCTTCGCCTGGGGCCGGCTCGTCACCAGGCTGCGCGTCCCGCTCCTGGTCGTCGGCGTCCTCGGACTGGGCGCGCTCACCCTCCCGGCCCAGGACATGCGCATAGCCCTGCCGGACGCGGGCACCGCCGCCGAGGGCTCCCCCGCACGCGAGGCGTACGACCTGACGGCCGAGGGCTTCGGCGAGGGCTTCAACGGCCGTCTCGTCGCCGTCGTCAACGGTGCGGACGCGCGGTCCACCGCGGCGGCCACCGAGAAGACCACCGCCCTCATCAAGGACACCGACGGCATCCTGACCGTGGCCCCGCCGCAGCTGAACGAGCAGGGCACCACCGCGCTGCTGACCATCATCCCCGAGGCCGGCCCGACCGCCACCGCCACCGAGGACGCCGTCCACGACATCCGCGACCGGGTCGCGGACATCGAGGGCGCCGACATCGCCCTCACCGGCGCGACCGCCCTGGGCATCGACGTCTCCCAGAAGCTCGCCGACGCCCTGCCGGTGTACCTGCTCCTGGTGGTGGGCCTGTCCATCCTGCTGCTCATGCTGGTCTTCCGGTCGGTCCTGGTACCGCTGAAGGCGGCCCTGGGCTTCCTGCTCACCGTGGGCGCGACCTTCGGCATCACCGTCGCCATCTTCCAGGAGGGCCACCTCGCCGGCCTGGTGGGCGTCGACACCCCCGGCCCGCTGGTGAGCTTCCTGCCGATCCTGCTCATCGGCATCCTGTTCGGCCTCGCCATGGACTACGAGGTCTTCCTCGTCTCCCGCATGCGCGAGGACTTCGTCCACGGCGCCGACCCGCAGGCGGCCATGGTCAGCGGCCTGGGCCACAACGCCCGCGTCGTCACGGCCGCCGCGCTCATCATGACGTCCGTGTTCGCGGGCTTCGTCCTGATGGACGACCCGATCATCAAATCCATCGGGTTCGCCCTCGCCGTCGGCGTGGTCATCGACGCCTTCGTCGTCCGCATGACGCTGGTTCCGGCGGTGATGTCGCTGCTCGGCCGTGCCGCCTGGTGGCTGCCCCAGCCCGTCGACAAGGCCCTGCCCGACCTCGACATCGAGGGCGAGAAGCTGAACCGGCAGCTGGCGGAAGGGACGCACGACGGGACGCCCGTCCCGGCCTGACCCGCGCACCGGCCGGGCCGGACCGCACCCCGGAGGACGGGACCCGCACCGCGGTCCCGTCCTCCTCCGTTCCTCCGCCGTCCGCGTCCCGCGGCGCCCGGCGGTCCGGCACCACGGACCGCACCGGAAGTTCCCGCGTCCGGACTCGGCCGGTGTGAGGCAGCCGAGTGCGGAAGGCCGGCGGCGGCGTCGGTCGCAGTACGGCATCCAGCGGAACGCTTCCGGGCGGGCCCGCGCCTTCGACGTCCGGCGCCGTCCGTGCAGCGGCTCCCGTCCGAGTCCTGGTGGAGCGACTCGGCGAGGGCGTTGTCACAGCTGGACCCGACGCGTCCCGTGCTTCGGCGGATGCCGTGCCGCCGGCAGGCATCGGCGAAGGCCCGGCTCACGTATCGGACGCCCCTGTCCGTGTGGAAGACGACGCCGTCCACTCGCATCAGCCGTGTCCCGCGTTCGCGGTTGACCTCCCGTCCCCGGGCCCTCGGCTCGGCGTGGACGCGCGGGGCGCCGTAGGCACCCCGGTGCTCGGCGTGAGGGGCACGGATTTCGGCGACTGCCGCCGCCTCGCGAGCCTGGCGTTCGGCGCGGGCCTCTTCGGTGGCCTGGTGCCGGCAGCAGCCGGAACGGGAGGCCCCCAGGACCCGGCACAGCCGCTCGGCGCCGAAGCCGGCGCGGCGGCCGGAGGTGAACTCCCAGCGGCGGGTCCTCGCTTCGCCTCCCCGGCGAAGCAGGCGGCCGTCCGGCGCAGGATCTCGCGCTCCAGCTGCCACTCCTTCCCGCCCTTCGGAAGCCCGGTGTTCTCGGCCCGCGGCCGGGCCGGCTCATCGGCCTGGCCCTCCGGGGCCGCTCCCGCCCCGGAGGGCCGGCACGTTCGCCCCGGTGCCCTTGCGGACCCATGTGCGCAGTGTCCCTCCGGTGATCCCGAGTTCGGCGGCCACGGCCGCGTACGTGCGCTTGCCGCCGCCCGCGCGACGGCATCCCCCCGGAACTCCTCCGGGTACGGAGACCGGCGTCCCACCTGGACATCCCCCCCAGGAGCATCAGGATCCATGGCCAGGGTGCCCACTCCAAGGGATCAGCCTCACCTACGGATCGGCCCCCTGGGGCGACCGGTGGGGCACAGAAGGCCTCCCCCGCTCCACGGTGACCCGGCCGCCCTCGGTGCGGACGGCGACGGTCTGAAGGGCCTGTGCTTCAAACCGCTGAACGCGTCTTGCCCGGCTGTGTTCCGTTCCAGGGGGAGCGCGCGGCGCGCCTCCGCAAGGCCGCGTCCGGCGCGATCACCAGCTCCCGCCCAGCGCCCGCGAACATGCTGCCGGGCTGCTGCGGCGCACCTGGGGCCGGGCAGTGTCGACGACGCTGCACGGCCCCGGCTGCTCCCCTTGCGCCGGAACTGCGCGGGCCGCGGACGACACCGAGAGAACAGCGCACATCGGAATTCCCGGAAAGCGGCTGCCGACCTTCCGGCCATGCGCCGCCGACGCGTTTGGACCCCATGTCCCGCGGCAGGCACATGCCGTCCCACCCGCAAGAACGTTCCCGCACCGGGCAGCCGAAACGCACACGCCCCACACTGAGCGGACGTCACACCGCGGACCGGCGGAAGAGCACCTGAAACAGACCGCTCACGCAACCCGTCCGACCGAGCGCCCCGGACAGCAAATTGACGCCCCCCCTGCACCCGGCCGGATTTCGCCGACTCGGCGGATCCATACGGGCGCGCTTTCTTCGATGCGCCGCATCGTACGACCACGTGAAGACAATGCGGGAAGAAAATGCGACTACCCTCTGCGGGTTATACACCCTGCCGTTTTCCGCTGTACAAAGCGATGACTCAGCCGCCCAAGGGACGGCTTCCAAGAAGGTCACCGTGAAGACACCCAGGCGAGCATTCGCCGCCGGCCTGTCCGTCCTCGCGCTCAGCGTGACGATGCCGACCGCCGGATCGGCCGCACCCGCGAGCGCCGCTCCGCTCAGCAACAAGCTGGAGGCCCGTCACAGCGGCAAGTGCCTGGAGGTCGTGGGGGGGGCGGCATCCACAACGGCGCCGGCGCAGTCCAGCGCACCTGCAGCGCCGACCGGCCGTACCAGGAGTGGCGCCTGCTGTGAACCAGCGGCTGCGACTACACGCACGCGGGGCCCCAGGCCCTCCCAGCCGGCCCCGGCATGGGCATCGCGCGGCACCGGTCGCCACCGGCGACGACCGGACACAGGACACCCCTGTCCGCGAAGGACCACAACGCGGACGACGCCGTTGGCGCCGGGCCCCGTGGGCTGCGGCTCCGGCGTGACACGTCGGTGAACGGCGGCCAGTCCGGGAGGAAAAGCAATGCGCGGTCCCGTCCGAGAACAGCAGGGGCGGGTCGGACCTGAAAAGGCCGTGACGGACACGATCATCCACACACAGAGCGTGCGGTGAGACACCTCCTGCGCGGCGACGTGCTCCCGCACGCCTCCCCCGGCCGGGATTCATCCGGAATCCCCGAGGCATGGATGCCCGCAGAACAGAGCAGCCCTCGACGCGAAATGCCATCTGGAGGTCTTCCCATGAGGTTCATCCGCGAAATGGCCACCGTCCTCTCCGGCATCGCCCTGGCCGTCTCCGGCGCCTTCCTCACCGCCCCCGCCGCCCATGCCGACACCGACTCCTGCCTGTCCTACCTGGAAAGCCAGGGGTACACCTTCAAGACCGAACATTTCTACGCCTGTTACCACGGGCACCGCGACTGGATGCTGTGCTACGACATCCTGCGGGACGAAAACGTGCACTACGGTGTCGCCGCCCGAGCCTGCGACCACGCCGCGATGTGACCACCGCAAAACCCCGCGCCGGCTTGGTTCCCGTCTCACGGGAGACAGGCCCCGCACGTCGCATTCCCGGTTCGCTCTGCGGACTGCAGATCCTGGGCGGCCCGCAGGGCGGCATCCACCCGGGCCGTGACCGCAGCGTCGCCCGCCGGGCGGCTGGCCCCGGACGGCAGCGTGAAGGATCCGCCCTCCGCGGTCCGTGACCGCGGCAGTCCGATCCGCTCCTGGTCTCGCCCCGTCCGCGGAAGGGCGCGGGCGGGCAGGAGGTGGAGCTTGCGTCGATGGGCCAGGACTTCGAGACCTACAGGTCGTGGCTGACCGAGCTGGGGCTGCCGAAGGTGATCGAGCGGGGCGCCCTCGCCGGATTCGAGAGCGACGTCCTCGAGATCCGCGCCCCCTCCCCCGCCCTCGACGAGTCGCAGGAAGCGCAACGAGGCCGGCGCCTGGCGCCGCTGTGGACTGCGTTCCTGGAGCACGGCGCGAGACGGCGGAGGCGTCCAGGTCGATCTCCCGCGTCCCGGTGGGCTTGGCGAGGAAGCCCTTGCGGGGTGCGGCCTGCCGGCCCCGCCCCATACGGACGGGCCTCAGGGCGGTGCCGTCGGACTCACCGAGGCCGATCTGTTGACCTTTGCCCAGATCGACCGACATGGGGCGGATACTCCTTGGGGTTGCTGGTGGTGCGGGTTGCCGCGGGAGGAGGAGGTGCGGGCATCCGGCGGAGAGGCACGGCGCGGGATCGGGTCCTCGCGCGGCTGCCGGCGCGGGCAGGGCAGCATGGCCCGGTCCAGCATGCCCGGTCCAGCAGGGCCTGGTGCCAGTCCGGCCGTGCCCGCTGCGGACGCGCCGGCCGCGCGGACCCGTCGCTGCCGCGTGCCGCCGTTCCCGGCAGCGCGGCGAAGGCGAGGAGAGCGCCGGCGCCCGCGATCAGCGTCAGGGTCCATCCGGCGGTGATCAGCGAGTCGGGCGGGGCTTTCCGCGCCGGGCAGCCGGAGCAGGCAGCCGAGGGCGCGCAGGGCTGCGGCGGACACGGCGGCGGCGAGCGGGGCGAGTGCCGCCAGGACGGGTAGCAGGCTGCGGGCGTCGGGGCGGGGCGGCGGGTCCGGCTGTGTCGGCGTGCGCAAGGCGAGGTACGTGCCGTACTCCACGCGGACCGCTGCGGCCGTCTCCTCGGCGTCCCCGAGCGCGCAGGCGCAGGCGCGCGGTGGCCCGGCCGGTGGGGTCGGCCCGCAGCTCCTTCTGGATGTCCGCGGCGCCGAGTGTCGGGTGCAGCAGCACCGCCTCGAAGTCCGCCCTGTCCTCCGGGTGCAGGCGCAGTGGGGCGGTCACATGGTCTCCTGACGGGCGGAAGGCTTCGCTGTCGCGCTCGGAGCAGTGCGGGGACGGCGTTGGACCCGCCCCGGGGGAAGCCGGGCCGGCGCCGAGGAGACGCCGGCCGGACGCGCGGTGCGGGTCGGTCAGAGACCGAACTCGTGGGGCGGCAGATCGAGGGTGTAGCACGCCTCGCGGACCACGGCCTGCTCGTCCTTGTCGAAGTCGCCGTCGGCGCCGCCGATGACGATGCCGATCTGGATGACGGCCCGGGCTTCGGCGGGCTTCTTCCTGGCCTTGGCGATCTCCTGCATGACGCTCACCTTGCCGAAGTCGAAGTCGGCGGTGAGCTTGTCGAGATTCTCCTCGAAACGGCGGCGCAGGTCGTCGGCGGGGAAGTTCTGCAGCACCTCGTTGGTGGCGATGAGCTGGGCCACGCGCTGCCGTTCGGACGGGTCGACGGTTCCGTCCGCGGCGGCAACCAGTGCGCACATCGCCATGCCGGCGTCGCGGAAGGCGCCGCTCTTCAGGTCGTTCTTCTTCGCCATGAGCTGGGCCTGCATCGTCGATGCGGACTCCTTGAGGCGGTCCCACAGGGCCATGAGAACTCCGTACGGGTCGGGAGAGCGCCCGGGTCGGTCGCTCCGGACAACATTTCTTCTACAGCACTGTAGAATTTATCAGCGGGGAGCGGAGGCCCGTGCCTCCGCTCCCCGCTTCCGCGCCCTTCGCCTTCCGCCGGGACGGCCCGGTGTCGGCCCTCGTCCTCCTCGTCGCCCTCGAAGAAGTCCCCGACCTCGTCCACGACTTCGGCCGCGGCCATGCCGCCGACGACACCGACCGCGAGTCCGGCGGCGCCCGCGGCGACGGCGGTGCCCGTGCCGGGGCCGGAACGGTGATGGTCGCCGTGGTGATCACCGTGACCGTGCTGCCCGCCGTACGGGTCGCCGTGACCGTGGGCTCCGTGGGAGCCGTGCGCCGCCCGGTGCTCGACCAACTGGCGGATCCAGCCGTCGACTTCCGTGTTCCAGTCGCGGGAGTCGTGGTGGCCGACGGTGAAGCGGGTCAGGGCGTCGTGGCCGCCGGAGAAGAAGCCGCCTCGCTTGTCGGCCTCCAGGACGACCTCCATGCCGCCCGGGTTGGCCAGGAAGGTCACCTCGATCTCGTTGACCTGGTGCGCGTACCGCGGCGCCGGGGTGAGCTCGATCTCCTGGTAGAACGGCAGCTGCTGGCCGGCGCCGCCGATGCGCCCGTACTCCAGGCCGGCGGACTCGAAGCCGAAGCCCAGCTGCCCGAGGGCCTCCAGGATCGCCTCCTGCGCGGGCAGCGGGGCGATGTTCAGCCGGTCCAGGCCGCCCCTGTCCCTGGCGCCGGCCACCGCCAGCTCGGTGCGCACGCCGAGGACGATGCCCAGGCCCTGCCCGTGGAGCTCGGTGATCGGCGTCTCCCACGGCAGCATCACGGTGAACGGGACGCTGTGCTGCTGACCCGCGCCGAGCCGGAAGCCTCCGCCGACGGTGAACCGCTCGAAGGCGACGACGCCCTCGCTCCCGCCCTCGCCGTGCCCGGTCTCGACCCGCGCCACGAGTTCCAGGGCGATGTGCTCGAGGTCGAAGTCCGCGTTCCCGCCGTCGAGGTGGACCTGGCCGGTCAGCGGGCCGCCGGGGCGGGCGGCTCCCGGGTCGAGGACCATGTCGACGGCGGGTCCGCCCGCACCCAGTGATCCGAGCAGTCGTTTGAACACATGGTGGCGCCCACCCCTTGTGCGTGCGTGCGTGTGTCTCGTTCGGGTGCGGGGCCGCGCGCCGGGACGGGCGCGGGGGCGGGCCTACTCGGCCGCGTCCGGTGCGGCGAGGGCCTGCGCCCAGCGGACGTACTTCGACTCGGCCAGGCCGGTTACGGTCTCGACCCCGAACGCCTCCTGGAGCAGCTCGCCGTCCCGGCCGGAGACACCCTTGAGCGCCCCCACCGGAGCGGCCAGGATCTCGGGCAGGCTCTTGTCCGCCCACGTCCTGTCGAGCGCCCTGCCCAGGTCGATCGAAGCCATGCGTGTCCTCCTCCGCGCGTGTGAGGCCCGGCCCCGCCACAGGCCTTCTACAAGCGAGTAGAAGCGTAGGGGTGCGGCAGGCCGGGAGAGGCACGGCCGGCCCGGGCACGCAGCGAAACGACCGAGAAACACGCTCCTGCGAGGTCGAGCGCGGCGACGAGCTCACTGCAGTGGGGCCGCGCCCGAGACGTGCGGGCGTGCGACGGGGGTGCCCCTCTCCTCCCGCCCCTGCACAAGGTCACCCGCGTACGCATCGACACTCCGCTGGACCACACCCTCGCAGCCCTGCGCGCCGAGGACCGTCATCTGGCCGCCGCCGTCGGCGGGAGCGGCAGGGTCATCGGCTTCGTGACCATGGGGGACGCGCTGTCCGAACCGGTAGGGCCGACGGCTCCGGCCACCCCGTGGGAGCCGCAGCGGTGCCGTAGGCGCTGCCCCGTCCCCCAGCGCCGCCACGGCGGCTGCGAGGCCGGTCAGCGGGCGGAGGACACCGTGCGAAGGCGCCCTGGGGGTGGGACGGATGGTGAACCGCCCTCTTACCGCGGTGTACGCCTGCGTCAGTCCTGCTCCAGCAGGGCTACAGACCCGCTCCGGAGGGGAGGGCGCCGGGGCCGGGCCGGGGCTCGAGCTCCGGGGCCAGGAGTTCGGCGATCGTCCGGCGGCGGCGGATCAGGCGGGTCTCGGCGCCGTCGACCAGGACCTCGGGGATGAGCGGCCGGGAGTTGTAGTTCGACGACATGCTCGCGCCGTAGGCGCCGGTGTCGTGGAAGACCACCAGGTCGCCGATCTCGGTGCGGGGCAGCGGCACCGGTTCCACGTCGCCGCCCTCGACCTGGGTGAAGACGTCCCCCGACTCGCACAGGGGGCCGGCCAGGACCGTGTCGCGGGCGTCCGCGCCGCGGAAGGCGCCGTCGGCGCCGCGCACCGAGACCCGGTGGTTGCTGCCGTACATCGCGGGCCGCATCAGGTCGTCGAAGCCGGCGTCGACCAGGACGAAGTAGTTGCTGCCCACGGGCTTCTGGGCCCGGACCTCGGCCGACCAGGTCGAGCCCGTGCCGGTCGACCAGGGCGAGGCTCTCCTGGAGGTGCTCGTGCCAGATGCCGTCCTTGCTGTGCTCGCCACCGGTGTTGGTCTTGCGGCTGTGCCCGTGCCCGAAGCCCGGGTTGATCCGGATCCACACCGGGTGACCGGGGGCCGCCCGGCCCACCGGGCAGCCGATCTCCTCGGCCGCGGCCGGCACCGCTTCCTCGGTCTCGGCCAGGGCGTGGCGCGCGGAGGCGAGCCCGGCCGCGGCCAGGGCGTCCCGGCACCGGTCCTTGCGGCGGGCGGTGAGGACGCCCTCGGTCGCCGTGCCCCACAGGCCCGGTTCCCGGCAGGCGACGGCGACGGCCTCGGCGCTCAGCTCCAGCTGCGCGGTGACCACGTCGATGGGGTCGACCGCGTGGCGGGCGGCGAGCACGCGGGTGACGGTCTCGGCGTCGGTGGTGACCAGACCGTCGACCGGGGTCAGCGAGAGGACGCGGACGAGGTCGGTGCGGCGGGCGGTCTCCGCCGCGAGGACGCCGCCCGTCGACCAGCCCAGCAGGTGGACGGGGCGCCCCAGGGCGGCGGTGGCCCGCGCGTACCGCCCGGCCGGTTCGGGCAGGGTGGCGGGGAGCCGGTCGGCGGGCGGGGCCTGCAGGCCGTACACGGCGTACGAGGCGGGCAGCGCGCGTCGGCGACCCCCGCGAACCGCTCCGGGGCGACTTCCTCGGTCGGCGCGGTGCGGACGGGCTTGAGGAGGCGGGCGATCCTGTCCCAGTCCCCGCTGCCGCCTCGACAGCCTCGTGCTCGGCCCCGTTCTCACTCACCGGTCGTCAATGCATTTTCCATGACCGGGAGTTACGCCGAACGATTTGCAGTTCCCAGCGGCGGCGCCCTCGTCCCCCAGGTCCGGATCGACGAGCACGTCAGTCGACGAGTTCGCGCCCTCCTTCAATTCGATACCGGGATCAGGCGAGTTGTCCGCACGGCCGACGCCATCGAGTCGGTGAACGCGCGCATCCGCAAAGCCGTCCGCGCACGCGGGTACTTCCCGGACAAGCAGGCCGCCCTCAAGTGCGTCTACATGACCGTCATGAGCCTGGATTCCACTGAATGGGGACGCAAGCGCTGGTCACGCCAATGGAAAACCACCCTCAACGCCTTCGGGATCGTCTTCGACGGACGACTCTCCGCCGCCCGCCGCTGGACCCCCGACAACTCCAGAAACACCGCTCACCGGACCCGGCGGTGGCCCGTCGGTCACACCGTCGCCGGGCCACCGTCCTGCCGGAACGGGGCAATGATCTTCCGTACGGCCTCCGTGGCCCCCCAGTCGTCGTCGTCATGGGCGATGACGCTCAGGAGCTCCCGGAGATGGAAGAGATCCATCCGGTCCCGCCAGCCGTCGTCGATCCCGGTGATCTCCTCGTACACGGCGAAGAAGCGGTCCGAGGCGGGCGGGCGCGGGGAGCACCACAGCATGCTGAGGTCGATTTCCGGCCAGTTGTAGGACACGGCGGGGTCGATGAGCACGGGTGCGCCGTCGGCGGTGGCGACGATGTTCTCCTGCCACAGATCGCCGTGGGTCAGGCACGGGGGCCGGTCCGGCACGAGTTCGGGCAGGGCGGCGCAGAGCCGTTCCAGGGCCTGCCGCTCCGCGGCGTCGAAGGCCGCCTCCACCAGAGGCTCCGACAGCCAGCGCAGGATGCGCCGCTCCGCGAGGAACGCGTGGCCGTCGCTGTCCCACGTGTTGTCCTGGCGCAGCCGGCCCAGCCAGCCCGGACGGTGCCAGCCGAACCGCTCGGCGGTCGTGGAGGTGTGCAGGGCGGCGACCGTGTGGGCGAGCCGCTCCCAGAAACGCTCGTCGTCGCGGCGTGGCCACATCTCCTCCAGCACGAGCAGCCGGGGCGAGGCGCACAGCACCTCCGGCGTGATCACCCCGCCGGTTTCGCGAAGCTCCGTCAGACCGGCGGCTTCGACCGGGAAGATGTCCCGGTCCGGTCCGAGAAGCGTTTTCGCGAATATCCTTGAATCGTCCTCGAGGGTCGCCAGCCCGGCAATCGCGACCACTCCACCGGTGGCTTTCTCCACCTCTTCGGCCGCGTAGCCCGCTTCACGGAGACGCTTGATGAGCACTTCTTCACCGGACACCCAGAGATGACACCATATTCTCCCCACGCGTACCAGGAGTCCGTTCGGCCGATTCACCGGTGACCGCGGGTCCGAAGCGTGTGCGGCTCCGCGCAGCCGGAAGTGCCCCTTCTGATGAGCTCGGTCAGACCAGTTACCGAGGTTGAACTCGTGGAGTCGTATTGATCAGAAACCCATGGGGGCGTCGTCCAGGACGTAGCGGGTGCGCGGGCCGCCGAAACAGCCGCGGACGACGTACGGCGGGCGCCTGCGTCTGCGTCTGCGTCTGCGTCTGCGTCTGCGTCACCACGAGCAGGCCGCCTTCCCGGCCCACGGGCGACTGGACCTGGCCCTGTCCTGGGACTCTGCCGACGCCCCCGGTCTGATCGCGGAACCATTGCTGGCCGGACGGAGCTACGCCGTGGTCCCGGCCGGACATGCGCCGGCGGACGCCGCCGCCGTCCTCCACGCCCGCGCCCAGGTCGCCGTCCCCGAGAGGGCGCACGACGTGAGCGAGACGCTTTCCGCGCCGGCTTCCGACCGGCCGGGTGTCGCTCGCGGTGGCGCCGGACCGGAGGAGCGAGGTGTGGCCGCCGGGGACGATCAGCACCGTGCAGGGGCCGGGCAGCGGCCCGTGCTCCAGGGTGTCGGCGGCGACGTGACCGGCCGGATGGTGAACTCCGTACCGCGGACGCCGAGCGCGTAGGAGATCCCCCTGGCCCCGCCGGCCCCGCCTGGGGCGCTCCCGTCCGTCGGCGTCGGCGCCGACGGACGACGGCTGAAAGGGCTGCCGCAGCGCACCGGAGTCGCGGGCGCTCCCGGGGCCGACCACCGGCGGGTGCTCAGCGTGGCGCCGCTCGCCGGGGCCGTGCTCCTGGTCTGGGCGGACGTGCTGTCCCGGCTGCTGCTCGCGCCGGCGGAGATGCCGGTCGGAGTGATCACCTCGGTGGTGGGCGTGCCCGTCTTCCTGCTGCTGATGCGGCGCGGCGGCTACGCGTTCGGAAACCGCTGACCGCGGCGGAAGGGAGGAGGCGACTCGTGCGGCTGGACATCGAGGACGTGACGGTCGAGGCGGCCGGGGCCCGGCTGGTGGAGGACATCCGGCTCACCGTGGACGACGGTTCCTTCGTGGGGCTGGTCGGCCCGAACGGCAGCGGCAAGTCGACGCTGCTGCGCTGCGCGTACCGGGCGCTGCGTCCGGCGGCGGGCGCGGTGCGGATCGACGGGGACGACGTGCACGCGCTGGCGCCCCGGGCCGCGGCCCGGGTGCTGGCCGCGCTGCCGCAGGAGTCGTCCGCCGAGTTCGACTTCACCGTCGCCGAGGTGGTCGCGATGGGACGGCTGCCGCACCGGGAGCGGACCGCCGCCGAGGACCGGGAGATCTGCGCGCAGGCCATGGACCGCACCGGCGTGGGACACCTCGCCGACCGCGGGTTCCTGGCTCTGTCCGGCGGCGAGAAACAGCGGGTGCTCATCGCCCGCGCACTCGCCCAGCGGCCCAGCGTGCTCGTCCTCGACGAACCCACCAACCACCTGGACATCGCCCACCAACTGGACGTGCTGTCGCTGGTCCGGGCCAGTGGCCTGACCGTGCTGGCGGCCCTGCACGACCTCAACCTGGCCGCCGCGCACTGCGATGTGCTGTACGTGATCTCCGGCGGCCGGATCGTCGCCTCCGGGCCGCCGCACGACGTGCTCCGGCCCGACCTGCTCGGCGAGGTGTTCGGGGTACGGGCGCATCCCGTACGGCATCCGGGGACCGGTGCCGTCCAACTGCTCTTCGACCTGCTCCCGACCGCTTCACAAGGTCCGACCCCTTCCTGAGGACGCCCATGCGCAAGCTTCTCGCCGCCTCCCTCTGCCTGCTCGTGACCGTCACGGCCACCGGCTGCGGTGCCACCGTCGAGTCCTCCGGGAAAGCCGGAGCCTCCGGGAGAGCCGGGACGTCCGCGGTCACCCTCACCAACTGCGGCCGCGACGTCACCTACGACGAGGTTCCGCAACGCGTCGTCACCAACGACGTCGGCATCACCGAGCTGATGTTCGCCCTCGGCCTGGAGGACCGCATGGCCGGTTTCGCCATGCCCGACGACAGGGGCGACGTGACCGACCTGCCGTGGAAGGCCTCCTACGACAAGGTGAGATGGCTGTCCGAGGGACAGCTGACCAAGGAGAACGTGCTGGACGCCCGCGCCGACTTCGTCTTCGCCGGCTGGAACTACGGCTTCGGCGAGGACACCGGACTCACCCCCGACACCCTGGAGACGCTCGGTATCCCCTCCTACCTGCTCACCGAGTCCTGCCGCAACGGCCGTACCGACACCTCGCGCGGCATCATGCCGCCCTTGGACGCCCTGTACACCGACCTCGGGAACCTGGGGAAGCTGTTCGGCGTCGAGAAGCGGGCGGACGCACTGATCTCCGAGTTCAAGCGGCAGGTCGCCGACGTGCGGGCGAAGGCACCGCAGGGCGCCGACCGGCCCACCGTCTTCCTCTACGACAGCGGCGAGACCCAGCCCTTCACCTCCGGCCGCTACGCCGGCCCCGACCAGATCATCAGCGAGGCCGGCGGGGTCAACATCACGCACGACGTCGAGGACTCCTGGACCACCGTCGGCTGGGAGAGCGTCGTCCAGCGTGACCCGGAGGTCATCGTCGTCTGCGACTACGGTGACGTGAGCGCCGAACAGAAGAAGGAGTTCCTCCTTTCCCACGCTCCGCTGCGCGACGTCTCGGCCGTCAAGCACCGGCGGATCTTCACCCTCGACTACGCCGACCTGGTCGAGAGCCCGCGCAACCCCTCGGCCGTCGCCGCCCTCGGCGCCTATCTGCGCGACGTGGCCGGCCGGAGGTAAGGCACCACGGGCAGCGGCGAGGGCGGCGTCCCGCGAGCGCTACGACGCCGGCGACTTCCTCCAGGACCTGGCCCGGTGAAGGCCGGAGAACTTCGACGCCGGCCCCGCCGTCGCGGGCGAGCCGGCCGAGCCCTCCCGGAGCGAGGGCGCCGCCCTCTCGCAGCCGGCGCCGACCCGGCTGCTCACGGGGAAGGGCTGCACCGTCCCCGTCCCGGGCGCACGCGGCCCCGAGCCCTGCGTGCCGGTGCCGGCGGGCTCCTCGGCGAGGACGTGTCCGTCGGCAACCTCCTCGAAGGCATCCGCACCGTCGCGTCCGGTGGAGCACCGCTGTCCCCGGCAGCCGCCGGAACGCTGATCAGCGGCTTCCGCGCCATCCCCGAGCCGGTCGATTCCGCGCCGCCCGGACCGGCCGTGCCCACCGTCCGCGAACGCGAAGTGCTCCCCTTGGTCGCCGCGGGCAGGAACAACGCCGGGATCGCCGGACACCTCCTCCTCAGCCCGCTCACCGTGCGCAGCCACCTGCGACACGCCCTGACCGAACTCGAGGCGCGTGATCGGGCCCGGCTCGTCGTCATCGCCCACCGCGCCGGACGCCCGTCCGTGGACGCGTCGGGGAACCGGCGTCGTTGTCGGACGGACGAGTCCGCCGGACGCGCTCGGCCGCGCCACGAGTTCGTGAGAACGCCGGAGGGCGGCGCTCCCGGCCAGGTTCTCCGGGTCTTCGCCACCTCGGCGGTCCGGTCCGCTCCGGCCTCGTCCATCGGCGCCGGCCGTTCCCACGCCAGGCCGTTGCTCCTCGTTTGCAGGCGAGAGCAGGCCCGTTACCCTCACGGGGTGACGCAGCGACCCATGTCCGCCGCACGGAGACCCGCGAGCGGCGGCCCCAAGGCTGCTGCCCGCAACCGGGCAGCTCTCATCGCCGCCGCCCGGGAGATCTACGCGGAGCACGGGCTGGACGCCCCGCTGTCCGCCATCGCACGTCGGGCCGGGGTCGGCCAGGGCGTGCTGTACCGGCACTTCCCCGACCGGGCCGCCCTGGCGGTCGCGGTCCTGGAGGAGAACGTCCGGCAGATCGAGAAGGCGGCGCAGAACACGGATCTGGCCGGACTCCTCGGCGTGGTGACCTGGCATCTGACGGAGTCGGCGGCCTTCATCGGCGTCCTGCACGCCGACGGGGCGGGCAGCGGCTCCGCTGTCCCCGCGTACGCGGTGGCGCTGTCCCAGCGAGTCGAGCGGGCCCTGCGCGCGCTCCTGCCGCAGGACCATCCGCTCGCCTCGGAGCCCGACGACCTGATGATCGCCGTCGGCATGGTCTCCGGCGCCGTCACCGGGCCCACCCGCGAGCACCGGGAACGCCGGGCGCGGGCAGCCTGGCGGCTGCTGGGTGTCGAGGTGGGACCGGTACGGCCCTTCGAGGTGTGAGAGCGGGCGGCGGGCGTCAGCCGCCGTTGGACTGCCGCACCCCCTCGGCCGGCGCGTCGAAGGCGTACAGGTAGCCCCCGTCCGGTCCGCTGACGGTCAGGTAGGCCCGGGTCCCGCCGGGAGTGATGGCCACGTTGGTCGCCGACTCCAGCCCTTGGGCGGCGCGGGCCGGGACTTCGACGGTCGCCAGTCGTTCGCCGTGTTCGCTGTACACCGCCATCGCGGGCCGGCCGTGGAGCCCCTGGTACAGGTTGCCGTCCGCGTCGACCGCGATCGAGTCGGCCTGCGCGACGCCGCCGTCGACCCGCAGGGCGGTGTGCCGCGAGGCCACGGAGCCCTCCGCGTCCAGGAGGAGGCAGGAGACGCGGTTCTGCGTCAGCTCGCTGAACCACAGCCCGCGGTGGTCCGCGTCGAAGGAGCTGCCGTTCGGCGCGTCGAGGCCATCGGCCAGGACGGTGACGTCCTTCCCGGTTCCGACCGCGCGTGCCGGACCCCTGGACGCCGGGCCGATCCTGCGGAAGGGGTGCCCGTGGGAAGACGTTCAGCCAGTGGGGTAGAGCGCGGCGAGAGCGGCGACGGCGCGGGAGATCTCCCGGACGGCCTCAGGAGGGCCGAGCACCTCGACATCCGTGCCGAACTGCAGCAGCTGGCAGACCGCGGCCGGCACCGGATACTCCAGCTCGACCGTCAGCCACGCGTCGTGAGCCACCGCGCGGTCACGGCCGTCGAAGCCGTCACCGCCCTCCCCGCTCGCCCCGCCTTCCCCGCCGGGCCCGCTCGCCCCGAGCACCGGATCCTCGCCCACCGCCTCGTCCCGGGTCCTCGGTTCCCCACCGGTCGGCGGATCCGCGCCCGTCACCGGCTCCCCGCCGGTCATCGGCTCCTCCACGTCCGCCGGGTCCTCCCCGACCGCCCCGAGGAAGTGCGGGCGGGTAATCCGGCGGAGCATGTCCAGGCGATGCCGGCGTACCCGGGCCCGAACGACGACCCCTCCGCCGCGGGACTCGACCTTTCGCCGCAGTTCCTCCCAGACGTCGGCGAGTTCCACACCGTCACGGCGGCGGGCCGGCTCGGTGGTGACCGCGACGCCGCGGAGCCGGTCGGCGCGGAAGAGCCGGGGACGCCCCGCCCGGTCGGCGACGAGGTACCACGTGCCGGCCTTGGAGACCAGCCCGTACGGATCGACGGAGTAGACGTCGACTGCGGCACGGCCGCTGTGCCGGTAGGCGATCCGCAGCCGCCGGTCGGCGAGGACGGCGTCGTGCAGCTCGTCCAGCCCGCTGTGGTCGCGCCGCCCGCCCGACCAGCCGTCGGGGTCGATCAGCAGCCGCCGGCTCGTCAGCTCGGCGGCCGGCCGGTGCGGCGCGGGCAGCGCGGCCATCATCTTGCGCAGCGCCGAGCCCAGTGCCCGGTCCAGCCCCAGCGCGGAGTGGACGCTCTGCCTCACCAGGACGAACAGGGCCCGGGCCTCGTCCCGGGTCAGGCCCGTGAGGTCCGTACGGAATCCGGGCAGCAGACGGACGCCGCCGTACCGCCCGCGCTCGGCGTACACGGGGATTCCCGCCGCCGACAGCGCCTCGACATCCCGGTAGACGGTGCGCACCGAGACCTCCAGGCGCCGGGCCAGTTCCGTCGCCGGGACGCTGCCCCGCTGCTGGAGCAGCAGGAGGATGGAGAGGAGTCGGTCGAACTTCACTCTCCGAGTCTTTCCCATACCTGTCGGCGGCTGTCAGGTTTCGGCCTCACGATGAGGCACGCCGGTACCAGCCGAATGGAGAGACCCGTGAAGCACACCGACATCCAGACGCTCGCCTCCCGGGTGGCGGGACCCGTCCTGCTCCCCGGGGACGAGGGGTACGACGAGGAGCGCACCGGGGCGAACCTCGCCGTCCGGCACGAGCCGGAGGTGATCGTCGGAGCCTCGCGAGCCGAGGACGTACAGGAGGCCGTCCGCTTCGCCGCGGAGCGCGGGCTGCCCGTCGCCGTGCAGTGCACCGGGCACGGCTACGCCGCCGCCGCGCGCAGCGGGCTGCTCGTCACCACGGGCCGCATGACCGGTGTCGAGGTGGATCCGGAGCGGCGCACGGTGACGGTCGAGGCGGGCGCCCGCTTCGAGCAGGTGATTTCCGCGACGGCACCGCACGGGCTGGCACCGCTGAACGGTTCCGCACCGCACGTCGGCGTCGTCTCCTACGTCCTCGGCGGCGGCGTGGGCCTGCTGGTGCGCACGTACGGCTACGCCGCGGACCGGGTGCGCGGCCTGGAACTGGTGACTGCGCAGGGAGAACTGCGCGCGGTCACCGCGGAGAGCGACCCGGACCTGTACTGGGCGGTGGTGGGCGGTCGCGACAACTTCGGGATCGTGACCCGGCTGGAGATGGACCTGGTCCCGGTGTCCCGGGTGTACGGCGGCGGCTTCTTCTACGACGCCGAGGCCGCGCCCGGCCTGCTGAACGCCTACGTGCGGTGGGCCGACGGCATGCCCCGGGAGATGAACTCCTCGGTCGCGCTGATCCCCATGCCGGACGACCCGGAGGTGCCCGAGCCCCTGCGGGGCCGGCACGTCTACCATGTGCGGATCGCCTGCACGGGCCGCGCGGAGGAGGGCGAACGGCTGGTGGCGCCGCTGCGGGAGGCCGGGCCGGTCCTGATGGAGACGCTCCGGGACATGCCGTACACGCAGAGCGCCGCCATCCACGACGAGCCGCCGGTCCCGGTCCCGTTCCAGCGGGAGACCGCCATGCTGCGCGAGGCGGGCGACGATGTGCTGCGGACGCTGCTGGAGCACGCCGGCCCGCAGGCACAGCTGCCGTGCGTGGTGGAGCTGCGGCACCTCGGCGGCGCCGTGGCCGAGCCGCCCCGGCACCCGAACTCGGTGGCGCACCGGGACGCTCCCTACCTTCTGTCCGTCGTCACCCTGCTGTTCGGAGCCACCGCCGAGGACACCCGCCCGTTCTACGAGAAGCTCTTCACCGCGCTCGAGCCCTTCTCCTCCGGCGCCGGCCTCAACTTCCTCGGCTTCGGCGCGAACGCGGGCGAGGACCGGGTCCGCGCCGCCTACGCGCCCGCCGATCTGGCGCGGCTGGCGCGGCTGAAGGCCGTCCACGACCCGCAGAACCTCTTCCGCCTCAACTACAACATCCCGCCGGCCGCCGCCGGCGCGAACTCGGCCGACTGACGAGGAGCCGGCCGACCGGCCCCCGCCCCCCACCCGCTTCCCCTCCGCCGGCGCCCCACCGGCCGGCACGGCGCCGGAGACGGACCGTGCCGGGTACTCACCCCGGGCGCGGCGGGCATGGCCGTCGGGCAGTCAGGGGACCGACACGAAACGATCAGTAAAGGGCGCCGGGAGGCGTTTTCGGCTCGAAAACGCTCTGCGGCGCACTCGGCTGGGAGATGGACGTCTGGCGCAGCACCTGTGCCAGATCGCGGTGTATCCGATCGGCTTCGCCGCGGACCTGGACGAGGACGTCGCCGCGCTCGGCGACGAGGCGGTCGTAGACGGGGGTCTGCTGGAACATGATGGGGCGGTTTCCCTTCAGCAGGTGGTTCGCCGGACTGGCGCAGCATACGGGACCCGGTCGTGCCCGGCTGGAGGCGGGCGTTCGGGCCGGGACGTCGGGGGCGGCGGCCTCGGTCGTCCGGTCGCCGTCGAAGAGCGCGGCGATCAGGCGGGCGTGGCCGTCGGGGAGCCGGCGGGAGCGGTGTTCGGTGCGGCCTTCGGCGAGCCGGGCGCCGGTCCCGGCGGTGTCGCCGTCGGCGCGGACGGTCTCGCGGGCTGTGGGGGCGCGGCCTTCGCGGTGCGGGAAGGGTTCCAGGAGCTGGACGGTCGGGGTGAGGGTGCGGCGCGCGGGGGCGAGGGGGCCGGTGCCGCGGGTGAGTGCGGCCGGACCGGCGCACGCCTTTCGCGCGGCAGCACGGTGTGCGTACCCGTCAGCGCGACGGGCACGGCCGGCGCGCCGGTCCGCAGGCACAGCCGGGCCGCGCCCGTACCGAACTCCCCGAGCCGGCCGTCCCGGGAACGAGTGCCCTCCGGATACCGCACCACGTGCCGTCCCTCGTCGGCCTCGTCGTCGGGCCCGCGCCGCGTGTTCACGTGTCGGCTGATACTCGCCGCCGCGTCCGGGTCTGTCGCTAACGTGACCGGGGCAGCGGCCGGGCTTCCCCGGCAATGGCGGAACGGCGGCGAAGGGTGCGACCGACATGACGTTCACACGCTGGGAGGACCGGTCCGTCATCGTGACCGGAGGTACGCGGGGCATCGGGCTCGGCATCGCCGAACTCTTCGCCCGGCAGGGCGCCGCCGTGTTGCTCACCGGCCGGAACGAGGAGACGGCCCGCGAAGCGGCGGACCGCCTCGCCCAGGTCACCGGCGGGCGGGTGGCGGGCATGGGCGTGGACGTGCGCCGGCCCGGAGAGATCGAGAAGATGGCAGCCGAGGCCGAACGGCGGTACGGCGGCATCGACGTGCTGTGCGCCAACGCCGGGATCTTCCCGGAACGTCCGCTGCGCGAGCTGACCGCCGAGGACGTGGACGAGGTCTTGGACGTCAACCTCCGGGGCTCCATCCTGTCGGTGCGGGCCTGTCTGCCCGCGATGGAACGGGCCGGCCGCGGCCGGATCGTTCTCACCTCCTCGATCACCGGCCCGACGACTGGCTACGCGGGGTGGTCCCACTACGGGGCCAGCAAGGCAGGGCAGCTGGGTTTCCTGCGCGGCGCTGCTGTGGAGCTGGCGCCGTACGGCATCACGGTCAATGCCGTCCTGCCCGGAAACGTCCGCACCGAGGGGCTGACCGATCTCGGGCCGGACTACCTGCGCCGGATGACCGACTCCATCCCGCTGGGACGGCTCGGTGAGACCGCCGACATCGCACACGCCGTGCTCTTCCTCGCCTCCGACGAAGCCTCCTTCGTCACCGGCCAGTCCCTCGTCGTCGACGGCGGCCAAACCCTGCCCGAGTCCCTGGACGCCTTCGCCGTCCCCACCAGCCCCTGACCTCGGCCAAAGAACCACCCGGCC
Organism: Streptomyces glaucus; assembly: GCF_039533365.1. Taxonomy (NCBI): domain Bacteria; kingdom Bacillati; phylum Actinomycetota; class Actinomycetes; order Kitasatosporales; family Streptomycetaceae; genus Streptomyces; species Streptomyces glaucus. The sequence goes on along the minus strand of NZ_BAAATK010000004.1, from coordinate 60,101 downwards.
CCGGACCCGCTCCCTTTCGGCCGGGTACGCACGGCCCGGCTCCTGGACGCATCCGGAACCGCGCCCGCACGCCGGACGCAGGGCCGCGCGATCAGGCGACGGGACGTCCGGCGTCCGGCACCTCCACCAGTGTTGATCAGTTGCCGGGCGCACCGTAGGTTGCGGTCCATGACGACCGTACGGATCGGCGTGATGTACGACCGCGACTGGGCCCCGGAAGGGCTGCCCGGGTTCGCGCGGGAGGTCGAGGCGCTCGGGGTGGACGACCTCTGGGTGGTCGAGGATCTCGGATGGAACGGGGGTGTGTCCGCCGCGGCCGTGGCGCTGGGGGCGACCGAGCGGATGCGGGTCGGCATCGGGATCACACCCGCGCCGCTGCGCAGTCCGGCTCTGCTGGCGATGGAACTGGCCACGCTGGCACGGGTGTTCCCGGGCCGGCTGGTGGCCGGGATCGGGCACGGGGTGCGGGAGTGGATGGTCGCGGTCGGTGCCGCGCCGCGCTCGCCGCTCGCCCTGCTGGAGGAGACGATTCGCTCGGTCCGTGCGCTGCTGCGCGGGGAGCGGGTCGAGCTGGAAGGCCGGGAAGTGCGGCTGGACGGCGTCCGGCTGGTGCATCCGCCCGTCGAGCCGCCGCCGGTGGTCGCGGGTGTGGTGCGGCCCCGTTCCCTGGAGCTGTCCGGGCGGGTCGCGGACGGCACGGTGATCGCCGAGGGGCACGGGCCACGTGAGGTCGAGTCGGCCCGGGCGCTGGCCGAGAAGGGCGGGGCCGGTTCCGGCCACACCCTGACGGTGCTCGCCTTCTGCTGCGTGGGCGACGATCCGCAGCAGGTCGAGGAGGCGCTGCGGCCTCAGGTGGAGGGCCAGGGCGCCTGGCTCGGGCGCCCGGCGGAGCAGGTGTTCACCGTCTCCGGCCGGGCCGGGGAGGCCGCCGACCGGGTCCGGGAGCTGGCGGCGGCCGGGGCGGACACGGTCGTCCTGCGGGTGGCCGGTGCCGACCCGGTGCGGCAGCTCGGCCGCCTGCTGGAGGTCCTCGGCCGCTGAGGGGCAGGCCCTGCTCCCGGTCAGGCGTGGTCGGGCACCATCGCGTCGGCGTACGCCAGGCGCGCGAGGTGCTCGGGCGTGGGGACCACGGCACGCTCGTCCGCCGTCCGGTCTCCTCGGGTCGCCGGCGGCGCCGGGGCGTAGGCGGCCTTCCGGGTGAGGTCGCGCAGGGACGGGGCGGCGGTGGCAGGAGGTCCGCGACGCGGGGAGCGCGGCCAGGGTGGGGGCGGCAAGGTGTCCGCGCGCTTCGCCGGCCCGTCCGCAGGCAGGGGCGAACGGCAGGGGGCCGGGGGGGTGGGTCTTCGTGGCCGGTGCGCCGCGGGCCGGGCCTTCCGGCTGGGAGCACTGCGGCCGGCCTCCGCCGCGCGGACGGCCCGACCAGCTCACGGACCACCGCTCATGCCCCTACCATGCGTATATGTCGGATATCCAGCTCGCCAGCAATCGCTGCGGCACGGGTCCGGCCCTGGTAGTGATCCGGCAGCTGGACCGGGAAGGCTGGGCGCCCGTCATCGACCTGCTGACCCGCGATCGTCAGGTCGTGGCCGTCGACCTGCCGGGATTCGGTGACAGTCCTCCCCTGCCGGGGACCACCGCCCCCACCGTCCAGGCACTGGCCGCCGAGGTCGCCGCATGGCTCCCCACCGTCGGCCTCGCGCGTCCCCCCGTCATCGGCAACTCGCTCGGCGGGGCCGTCGCGCTCGAACTGGCCCGGTCCGGTGCGGTCGGCAGTGCCGTCGCCCTGTCCCCGATCGGCCTGTGGACCGGTCCCGAGGCCGCCTACGCCCTCGGCTCGCTGCGGATCGCGCGCACGATGGCGCAGACCCTCGGCCGGCGCACGGCACGGGTGACCGACAGCCCGCTGGGCCGCGCGCTCATGTTCTGGCAGCTCGTCGCGCATCCGGGACGGATGACAGCGGAGGCCGCCGACGGCGCCCTGCGCGACCTGGCCCGCTCACCCGGCTTCGAAGCCACCCGCCGGGCAGTCCGCGCCTACCGGCTGACCGGCTTCACCCCCGGCGTTCCCGTCACGGTCGCCTGGGGCACCCGGGATCTCCTGACACCCCGGCACCAGGCCCGCCGCGCGGCCCGGCTCCTGCCCGCAGCCCGCCATGTCCGGCTGCGCGGCTGCGGGCACTCACCCATGTCCGACGATCCCGACCGGATCGCCCGTCTCCTGCCGTCCGCGCCCGCCGGCTGACATCGGTGCATGCGGCGGCGCTGCGGATGCGGGCGGCCCCAGCCGACGTGCCGGTGCGCCGTCTCCAGGCTTCGCGCCGCGGGATCGGAGACCCGCCGCGGCGTACACGTCACACGCGTGCCGCGTGGCGAAGCCCTCTCCTTCCGGCTGTGGGGATCGTCGGCCGGGGCAACAGCGGCCTGGTCAGCGGTGCTTGACGCCGCTCCGGGCGGCGGGGGCGAGGGTGGGTTCGGTGACGGGGGCGTCACCGAGTGCCTGGTCGACGGCGGCCAGCAGGTCGTCCGACAGGCGCACTCCGGAGGCGGCGGCGTTGGCGTGGACCTGCTCGGGGCGGGAGGCGCCGGTGATCGCGGAGGCGACCTCGGTGCGGCGCAGGACCCAGGCGAGCGCCAGGGTGGGCATGCTCATCCCCGCCTCCTCGGCGATCGGTACGAGGCGCTGGACCGCTTCCAGGGTGGCGTCGCTGTAGACGAGGTCCTTCGACACCGCCATGTCCGCGGAGGCGAACCGGCTGCCCTCCGGCACGGGCTGCCCGGGCTTGTACTTGCCGGTCAGCACGCCCTGGGCGAGCGGGGACCACACGATCTGGGAGATGCCGTTGGCGGCGCACAGGCCGAAGACCTCGGCCTCGGGGGCCTGCCACAGCATGGAGTACTGCGGCTGGGAGGAGACGAACAGGCCGGGGCCGGCGACATCGATCGCGGCCTGGATCTGCTCGGGAGTCCACTCGCTGAAGCCGATGTGGCGGGCCTTGCCCTGCTCGACGACCTTCTGGAACGCCTCGACGGTGTCCTCGATCGGCACCGTGGGGTCGAAGCGGTGCGCCTGGTACAGGTCGACGTGGTCGGTCTTCAGGCGGGTGAGGGAGGCGTCGATCTGCTTGCCGATCTGCGCCGGGGACAGGCCCTGGTCGGCCGGGTCGTCCGACATCGGGAAGTAGACCTTGGTGGCCAGGATGTAGGAGTCGCGGGGGCGGGAGGAGAGGATCTCGCCCCAGGCCGTCTCCGCGGCGCCCCGGCCGTAGACGTTGGCGGTGTCGAAGAAGTTGATGCCCGCGTCGAACGCCGCTTCGGTGCAGGCCCGGGTCTTGTCGGCCTCGATGCCGCCGGAGTAGGTGAGCCAGGATCCGAGTGAGATTTCCGAGACCTGAAGGTCCGAGCTGCCGAGTGTGCGGTACCGCATGGTTGCTCCCTTGCTTGGGTGTGACGGATGTGGAGCCGGCATCGGCGAGCCGCCGGTTCCGGGGCGGGATCGACGAAGCCGGTGTCGGCCGGGTCGACGGCCGTGCCGGGGGCGACGCTCCCGTACGGTGCGGTCCAGGACCGCCGGGTCCATGCGGTCCAGGACCGCCGGGTCCAGGACCGTGTCGGCCGCGGGCGGCCGCGTATGAAGGTGGTCCGGGACGCGCGGACCGAGGAGGGCCGAGACGGCCGCGGGGTGGCCGAGCGCGAACGCGATGGCCGTTTCGATCAGCGTCATCCCGGTGTCCTCCGCCGGGTGGGCGAGGGCTTCGGTCACCTCCAGCTTGCGCTGGTCGACCGGCGGGGACATGTCGAGGCGGCCGGCCGCTGCCGAGCGGGCGGGCGGCTCGGCGTCCCGGCGCCGGCGGCCCGGCAGCCGCCCTCCCGTGAACGGGCCGTAGGTGATCACCCCGTGCCGTGACCGGCCGCGGTCGGCAGCACATCGGCCGCGATGCCGCGCACGAGCACGGAGTACGGCGCCTGCCCGCACACCGACCGTTCGGACGCCGGTCGTGGGCGGCCCGCCAGGACTCGACGATCCGGCTGCCGGGGAAGGCGGAGAAGCCGATGTGGCGGCCCCTGCCCCGACGCACCAGGTCCGTCAGCGCGCCTTGATCTCCTCGACGTCGGTGTCGGGAGCGGGCCGGCGCACCCGGTAGGGATCGATGTGGCCGGTTCCCGGCCGGCGCTCGGCAGGTCCACGGACTCGGGGGTGGCCCGGTCCGCGCGGTGGGCGTACGGCGACGCGGTCAGCGATACGGGTGGCGGCGGGGTTCTTCCGACGGTGGTGCCGGCGGCTGCTGCGGGAGGGGACGGGTCGGCGCCGGCCGTCGGGGACCGGCTGCGGGGGCGAGGAAGACCGCCGCGACGACGAGGACGAGGACGACGGTCATCGCGGTGCGCAGGCCGTAGTGGTCGCCGAGGAAGCCGAGGCCGGGTGGTCCCACGAGGAACGCGACGTAGCCGATGGTCGCCACCAGACCGACGCGGGCGGCCGAGTGGGGTCCGGAGTCGCCGGCTGCGGAGAGGGCGAGGGGGAATCCGAGCGAGGCGCCCAGCCCCCAGAGGAGCACGGCCGCTCCGGCGAGGACAGGCGTGTCGACGAAGACGACGGCGGCGAGTCCGAGGGCGGCGGACAGGGCGCTGGCGCGGACGACCAGGGCGCGGCCGAAGCGGTCGATGAAGTATCCGCCGCCGAAGCGGCCGGTCGCCATGGCGGCGGCGAAGCCCGCGTAGACGGCGGATCCCAGGGCGGGGTCCATGTCGTGTCCGTCGACCATGAGCAGCGGCAGCCAGTCGTTGGCGGCTCCCTCGGCCAGGGCCATGGTCAGGACGATGCCGCCGATCAGCAGCAGGCGCCGGTCCTTCCAGACCGCCGGCCGTGGCCGCTTCGCCCCGTCCCCGGTGTGTTCCGCGGTGCCCCGGGTGCCGCCGTTCCCGGTGGGGATGGCCCGGTGGGCGTGGGCGAAGAGGGCCGCCGATGTGAGCGCGACGGCGGCGAGGTGCCAGGGCACGGGGACGGCGACGGCGGTGCATACGATGCCCGCGCAGGCGCCGATGACGGTGCCGAGGCTGAAGAAGCCGTGCAGTGCGGGCAGCACGGTGCGCCGGGTGAGGCGCTCGACCTCGGCGCCCTCGACGTTGAGGGCGACTTCGCCGCCGCCTATGCCGGCGCCGAGGAGGAGCAGCCCGGCGGTGACGGCGGGGGCCGAGGAGGCGGCGGTGCCGGTGCCGATCAGGAGCATGCTCAGCACGATCAGGGTGGTGCCGGCGCCGATGACGGACCGCGGTCCGAAGCGGGAGACCAAGGGGCCGGAGCTGAGAATGCCGAGCATGGAGCCGACGGACAGCCCGAAGAGGATCAGGCCCATCTCGCCGGTGGAGGCGCCGAGCCGGTCCCGCACGTCCGGGGTACGGGTGACCCACGAGGACATCGACAGTCCGGGTATCAGGAAGAAGACGAAGAGGGCTCTGCGGCGTCGGCGCACGGCGGAATCGATCACCCCGGAAGACTCTTCCAGGGCGGAGTCGTTGTCCAGCGGGTTGCACCCGCGGCGGTGGCTGGTGGCCTGGGGCGCGGTCGAGGCGTCGTGCGAGTGACCGGAGCGGCACCGGTCCACCGGGTTCGTCACGCGGGCCCGGCCGGCGAGGCAGAAGCCGCGGTGGAGGTGGGCGGGGCGCGTCCGTTCGCGTGGGCCTGCCGTACGTCCCACCACCGCGCCGTCTCCCACGGGGAAATCGCGCCCCGCCGGGGCATCGGCTCCTCAAGCCCCGCGGAAGCCGAGCGGGAACCGGAAGCACAACCGCCCGCGGTGGGAGATCACCTCGTCCGGGCACCGGTGCTCCCTGTACGACGGCAACGCGTTCCCCGCGGACGCCCCCCTTGGCCATGATCGAACCGAAGAGCGTCCCACCTCGGCCGGGCAGGACCGGCAAGGGCCCGCCGGACCGGCTACCGGGGTCGAGCTCGTGGTGTCGTACGGGCTGACGACTGCTCCTCGGGTGCGGTACCGCCGGCGGCGTGCGGTGTCCACGAGGGGGCGGACCGACCGCCGAACGGCGGCGGTTCCGCGAGCGTCGCGGCGCCGGGCCGTCGAGGCCGCGGCGCCCGTGGGGCGCCGCGGCACGGTTCCGGTCCCGGTCAGCTCGCGTTGCCGAAGGTCAGCTCCAGCGTCGCGTAGTCCTTGCCGCCGTTCTCCCCGCTCTTCAGGTAGACCGTGTGCGACACGGTCTCCCCGGCGGCCACCTGGATCCGCAGGTCCCTGACTTGGGCGTCCAGGTCGGTGTTGGTGTCGTTCGTGCCCTCGTAGAAGAGCGCGTCCGCCCCGAACAGCAGCGTGCCCTTGTCGTCCACGACCTGCGCGAAGGCGTGCAGTTCCACGCGGATCTCGCCGCCGCAGTAGGTCCGCCACCACTCGTTGGGCCCGTACACGCCGTCCGTCCAGCGGACGGCGTTGATGTCGCCGCGGCAGTACGTGCCCGCCGACCAGCCCTCGTCGTCGCGGATGACGAACGACCCGCTGATCACTGCCTTGCGCAGGGTGTCCGCGAGGGCGGTCCCGTCGGCCGGGGCGGCGGACGCGGTGACGGTGGGCGCTGCCGCGAGCCCGAGGGCCGCTGCCGTCACGGCGAGGACACGGGCCGGCCGGCCGAGCCGGTCTCTGTTCCTGTTCTCGTTCTTGCTTCGCATATGGGTGATCCCCCCTGATTCGGTGGTGCGTCCTGGGACGCGCTGCCGTGCCGGACGCGGCGGGCCACGGACACGAAGGGCCCTCATCGCGCGTAGACCGCGGACCGCCGACCGGCAGGACCACTGTCGCACCGGGCGCGTCCCGCTCTCATGAGGCAGGCGTCCCGGGCCGTGCGGGACATCCGTCCCGGCCGGGCCCGGGGCGCGCCGCGCCCGCCGCGCTCAGGGCCCGCCCAGGCCCGCCCGCCGGGCCCGGACGATCGCCTCGCCGCGGCTCGCGGCCTGGAGCTTGGTGAGGATGTTGGACAGGTGGTTGCGCACCGTCTTCTGGCTGAGGGCCAGGCGCCGGGAGATCGCCCGGTTGTCCAGACCCCTGGCCACCAGGTCCAGGACCTCCCGTTCCCGGGCGGTCAGCCCGCCGAGCGCGTCCGGAGCGGACGTCCCGGCCGCCGTGGCGGTCAGGTGGGCCACGGCCCGGCCGGCCACCGCGGGGCCCAGGATCACCTCGCCGTTGGCGACCGCCCGCACCGCGCGCTCGACCTCGGCGGGGCCCGCCCCCTTCAGCAGGTATCCGCGGGCGCCGGCCCGCATGGCGGCGAACACCGACGCGTCGTCGTCCAGCATCGTCACCACCAGGACGGCTGTGCCGGGCCGCAGCCGCAGGATCTCCCGGGTGGCCTCGACGCCGGACGCGGCCGGCTCGCCCAGATGCAGATCCATCACGACGACGTCGGGCCGGTGCGCCGCGACCGCCGCGACCGCGCCGTCGGCGGTGTCCGCCTCGCCCGCCACCGCGATCCCGGGGAGGGAACCGAGCAGCGCGGCCATCCCCATCCGGAAGACCGGGTGGTCGTCCACGACCAGGACCCGCGCCGCGTCCTCACCGCCCCGCGCCGCTTCCGTGTCCGTGCCCGTGCCCGTGCCTGTGTCCATGGCAGTTCCCCCGTTCCTTCGTCGCCGCCCGCAGGGGAACGCGGAGCACGACACGCGTGCCCCGGCCGCCCGCCCCCGGGCCCCACTCCACCGTTCCGCCCACTTCCTCGGCGCGCTCGCGGGCCGAGGAAGTGCCGACGCCGGGGCGCAGCTCCCCGCCCATGCCGCAGCCGTCGTCCTCCACCACCGCCGTCAGCATCCGGCCGCCGGCCAGTTCCACCGCGCAGGTACGGGCTCCGGCGTGCCGGGCGACGTTGCGGACGGCCTCCGCGACGATCGCGTACGCCGCTCCCGCGACCCGCGGCGGCACGTCCCCGACACCGTCGTCGCGCACCGTCACGGCGAGCCCGTCCGCCTCGTACCGCATGACGAGTTCCTTCACGGCCCCCGCGAGGCCCAGCTCGGCCAGCACGGGCGGGACCAGGTCGCGCGCCAGCACCCGGACGTCCTCCGCGCACGCCTCCGCCTCCGCGCGCAGCCGGACCAACAGGGCGCCTGCCGCGTCCGACCCGTCCGGGAGCAGGTTGCGGGCCGCCGCGAGACCGAGTCCGATCCCGGCCAGCGCCGGGCCGATCCGGTCGTGCAGCTCGCGGCGCAGGGCGCGCCGTTCGTCGTCGCGGGCGGCCGCGAGACGGTCCCGGGATTCGCGCAGCGCCCGGGTGACGGCGGCCAGGTGCACGGCGGTCGCGACGACCTGGGCCACCTCCTCCAGGGAGGTCCGGGCCCGCCGGTCGAAGCGTTCACCGGGGCGGGCGGTCACGCTCAGAGTGCCGACGAGCCGTCCGCGCACCATCAGCGGCATCTCGATGCCGTCCGTACCGTGACCGGACGGATCCGCGACGGCGGCCAGCGGCTCGCCGCGGACGTCCAGCACCCGCACGGAGCCGAGGTTCAAGGAGCCGGCGAGGCTCGCGGCCATGCCGGTCAACGCCTCCTCGTCATTGGCCGCGCTGCCCAGGTGGCGCCCGACACGGCTCAGGGTGGGCGCCGTCCCCTCGCCGTGCACGAGCCGGTCCACGCGGCGTTGCAGCCAGCCGCGCGCCGGCTGCGTCCCGGCCGCCAGGGCGGCCGTCGCCACCACCCGGACCGCCGTGCCGTCCTCGGGCAGCGCCAGCCCCAGCACCGCGACGACCAGGACGTACCCGCCCACCAGCATCCCGGTCAGCAGCGACCAGACCAGGGTGCGGCTGACCGCGAGGTCGATGCCCCACAACCGCTGCCGCAGCACGGCGACGAGGACGGCCGCCGGGAAGAACGCCTGGGACGCGAGGTGAGCGAGCGGCGTGAACAGCACGACGGCCCGCTCCGTGCCGTCCGGCCGCACCGCCAGCGGAAGAAACGTTACGGCGATCAGTGCGGTACCGATCGCCAGCCAGCCCAGCCCGCGCGCGGCCGGGTTCCGGCGGCGCCGGAGGGCGGCGTGTCCCGCGGCCAGCAACCCGAGCACCGCCACGGCCGCGAACAGCCACCGCAGCGTCGGATCGGCGAGCCGGACCCACGCCTCGTGCCGTACCGCGAGCGGCGCGAACGGCTCCCCGCCGTCCGGCCACGGCCACGGGTCCGTCAGACGGACCGCCACCACGGCCGCGGTGACCCCGACCCCGGCGAGGACCGCCGTCCGCGCCGCCCTGCCGGGCCGTTCCGCCGACACCAGGTACGGCACCACGAGCACCAGCGCCAGCGTTCCCGGCACCCACGCGACGTTCTGGAGCACGGCCCAGGACGGTGCCACCCGCGCTCCGTCCGGCGTCGCCAGCTCCCCGAGCGGCGCCGCGACCGCGGCCACCCCGCCCCCGACCGCCGTCAGCGCCACCAACCACGCCACGGGGTGGGAGCGCCGGCTCAGCACCACGCCCGCCACCAGCCCGTACACCACCGCGTCGGCGACGTCCACGACGAGATACCAACGATCCGTGGTCCACGGCCCCCCGGCCACACCGGTCAGCACGCCCGCCGCGGCGGCCAGCCCCCAGGCCGTGACCACCACCGCGGCCGCGACCCCGCGCCGCCCCTGCTCCCCCGTCGTTCCCCCCACGGACCCAGAGTCCCAGGAGGCCCGGCCGATGTCACCGGACGGACCGGCCATCCCCGGACGGACCGGCCATCCCGGACGGACGGCAGGGAGAAGGGAGCGGCCCACCGCCCGACCGCACCCGGTCGAAGCGAGGCAGGTGGCCCGACGTTCCGCGAAGACGACCACGGAAGATCACGGGGGATTCTCCGCGCGCCGGAGCACCGGAGCACCGGCGCCGAACCGGCTTACCGCGTCATGTACGGCAAGTCGGGCGAGCCGTCCTCGGCGGCAGGGACCGACGGCCTGGCCGGGAAAGGCCTGGCGGTTGTGGAGAAAATGTGTCCACAGCGGGTGCCGAGGCGGCGACAGCCGGTCCGTCGGGGAGGGTCCGCTCGATCGCCTGCCGGCGGCCGTCCAGCCGTTCGCCGGGCTCGACGCCTCGCGGGCGACGCGTCCGCCGCGGAGCCGCTTCCGCGGGTGAGGGGCGTCGCAGGCGCCACCGGTGCGGCCATCCGGCCGTGCCCGTCCCCGGCCGCCCCGGGGGATCGAACAGGACGAAGTGCGCCGGCCGCCCGCTCGCCGCCCGGCCGTCGGCCATACCGAGATCGACGCCGGCTGCTATACACATGTTCGATGAAGTCTTCTCAGTTCGAGCTTCGCCGCGTCACCGAGCAGGAGTTCGTGCCCTGGGCGCGCATGATCGCCGACACCTACGGCATGGACCGGTCGGAAAGGGAACTGGCCGACCAGCGAGCTGCGACGGATCTCGACCGCACCCTGGCGGTCTTCGACGAGGGCGAGCCGGTCGCCGGAGCCTCTGTCTACAGCCGGACGCTGACCGTGCCCGGAGGCAGCCTGCCCGTGGCGGGAATAGCGTCCGTCGGGGTCGCCCCGACGCATCGCCGCCGCGGCATCCTCACCTCGATGATGCGCGCTCAGCTGACCGACCTGCACGAGCAGCAGCGCGAGCCGGTCGCCGCGCTCCGCCCCTCCGAGGCCGGCATCTACGGACGGTACGGCTACGGTCCCGCGACGATCGGCAACCGGATGCGCTGCGAGCGGCGTGCCATGTCCTTCCGCCCCGGCACCGACTTCGGGGACGGGACCGTCCGACTGCACCACGCCGACCAGGTCCGTCCTCTCCTGGAGGGGATCTACGACCAGGTCCGGGCCGCCACGATCGGCTGGCCCGACCGACAGGCGGCCCACTGGACGGTACGCCTCGCCGACCATCCGCACCGGCGAGGCGGCGCGACCTCGCTGCGGTTCGCCGTGCACCACGAGCGCGACGGACGCGCCACCGGCTACGCGCTCTACCGGCACGGCGAAGCGCCGGACGGGCTCGGCGGCAGTGCCGGGGTGGTGCAGGTGGTGGAGCTGGCGGCGTGTTCGCGCCAGTCGTACGCGGCGCTGTGGCGCTTCCTCGCCGGAATCGACCTGGTGACCTGGATCGACTACGAGGGTGCCGCGGACGAGCCCCTGCCGCATCTGCTGACCGAGCCGCGAGCGGTTCGGTCCGCGCCGGTGGACCGTCTGTGGCTGCGGACGGTCGACGTCGGCAGGGCCCTGGCGGGGCGGAGTTACAGCCTTCCGCTGGATCTCGTCCTCGAAGTGCGGGACGACTTCTGCCCGTGGAACAGCGGGCGCCACCGGCTGCAGGCGGAGGGGGAGAGCGCGGTCTGCGAGCCCACGACCGGCCCGGCCGACCTGCGGCTGACGGCGGCGGAACTGGGTGCGGCCTTCCTCGGCGGCACCTCGCTGGCCGCCCTCGCGGCTGCCGGACTCGTCGAGGAACTGCGGCGCGGTGCGCTCGCCCGCGCCTCGGCGGCTTTCCGCGGCGAACGCGAACCCTGGTACCCCGGCGGCTGGGCCTTCCCGCTGTACTGAACCGTCCTGCGCACACCGCCGCTGCGGACGACCACGGCCGTGTCGTCGCAGGGCGGCGTCGTTCTGCCGGTCCGCTCCGCTTGATGGTGATCCATGCAGTCGAGCCGGTCGCAGCATCCGCGGATCGGGCCGGAACGGAGGCGGGCACGGCCTTCGGGTGATCAGGAGGTGCCGAGCCCCGGATCACCGCAGCGGAAGGCCGTGCCTGGTCGCTCGTCGTCGGCCGTCCCTGCCGGTCCGGGAACCCTGAGCGGCGCTCCTCACAAGCCCCGGTGACCCGAGTCAGTCGAAGAGGGCAACGAGTCCGTTCACCCAGACAGCGAAGAACACGAGGACTGCCCCCAGGCAGCCGGCGCCCGCCAGCACACCGCCGACCGTCCACGGCTCGAAGGGCGCCTCGTACTCCCCTTCCAGGCCGTCCCGGTAGGAGGCGGGGTCGTCCCAGTCGACGGGGTGCCCCAACTCCTCCGCGCAGGCGGTCCGTACCGCGACCAGCTGCTCCTTCGCGAAAGCGGTGGCGGCCTCCGCTTCGGGACCCTGCCAGGCGAGGGCCTTCATCCGCCGCCCGGGAGACCCGTACCGAGCCTCGAAGGCAGCGGTCTCGTCGTCGTTCCGGTCCTCTTCGAGGTACATCCAGCGTCCTGCCTCGGCGGCGTCGCCGTAGAGCCGGTACACCTCCGCCAGACGGCGGCGGAGCGTCAGGTCGTGCGGGAAGGACGAGATGAGACCGCGCAGGCGCTGGCGGGCGACGGGAACCCGGCCAGCGGCCAGGTCTGCATCGACTCGGGCAAGGGTCTCGCTCAGGGGCATGAACGCATGATCGGGTGCCGCACCGAGCTGCGTCGACCCGGTTTCGCCGCTCAGCGCTCGCTCGCTCCCGACGGCATCGGCTGAACCCCACCGGGACGGGACACTCCGGTCACGGGACAGCCCTCGGCTCGTACGCCGGGCCTCCCCCTCGAGCCCGCTTCTTGACGAACCCACGACACACCAGGTCAGCCGCCGCCGAGTGCGCCGACTACCGTCTCCCCCGGCATCAGTGGCCGGCTGCGGAGGCCGCCGGGGCCGCCGGTCAACGCGGTGACCCCGCGTTTCCGTCGTCCAGGTGGTTTGCCGTTCACGGCGCCGGTGTCCGCCGTGGGCCGCCTCGGACACTGACCGGGGCGGCACCGGGCCGCCGGAAGGGGGCCGCATGCCCGACGGCAGGATTCTGATCGCGGTGCGGGAGCACTCCCGCACGGAGGGGGCCGCGGCCGAACAGCTGCGCGCGATCCGTACGGCGCTCGAGGCGGAGGGTTTCGAGGTCCGCTGGGCCGTGACCGCCCAGGACGCGCAAGCGGTACTGCGCACGGAGGCCGGACTGGCGGCGGCCCTGGTCGCCTGGGACCTGCCGGATCACGGGGCCGCGGGCCCGTCGGACGGGGACCGGAGCGGCGGGGCCTCAGTGCTGCGGAACATCGGCCGGCGCTTCCAGGACCTCCCGGCGTTCCTGGTGATGGCGGACGAGGGTGTGCGGGACCTGCCGCTGTGGGTGTCGGAGACGGTCGTCGGCTACGTCTGGCCGCTGGAGGACACCCCGGGCTTCATCGCCGGCCGGATCGCCACGGCGGCCCGCGCCTACCGGGAGGCGGTGCTGCCGCCGTTCTTCCGGGCACTGCGCCGCTTCGACGACGCCCATGAGTACTCCTGGCACACCCCGGCGCACGCGGGCGGCGTGGCGTTCCTGAAATCACCGGCGGGCCGCGCCTTCCACGACTACTTCGGCGAGCGGCTGCTGCGCAGCGACCTGTCGATCTCGGTGGAGGAGCTGGGCTCGCTGTTCGAGCACACCGGCCCGATCGGGGCGGCGGAACGCAACGCGGCCCGCGTCTTCGGCGCCGCCCTGACGTACTTCGTGCTGCACGGGGACTCCACCTGCAACCGCCTGGTGGGCCACTTCAGCGTCACGCGGGACGAGCTGGCGCTGGTGGACCGCAACTGCCACAAGTCGGTGCTGCACGGTCTGGTGATGTCCGGGGCCCGCCCGGTCTATCTGGTTCCGACCCGCAACGGCTACGGTCTGGCCGGACCGCTGCCACCGGCCGAGCTGGCGCCGGAGGCGATCGCGGCCCGGATCGCCGCGCACCCGCTGGCCGAGGGGGCGCTCTCGACGAACCCCCAGTACGCGGTGTTCACCAATTCGACGTACGACGGCCTGTGCTACGACGCGGTCCCGACGGCGCGTGCGCTCGCGGCGAGCACCCCGCGGGTGCACTTCGACGAGGCGTGGTTCGCGTACGCCCGCTTCCACCCGCTGTACGCGGGCCGCTACGGCATGGCGGTGCACGAGTCGTCGTTCCCCGGCCCCGACCGGCCGACCGTGTTCGCGACCCAGTCGACGCACAAGCTGCTCGCCGCGCTGTCGCAGTCGGCGATGGTGCACGTACGGCCCGCGCCGCGGGCGCCGGTGGAACACGAGCGGTTCAACGAGGCGCTGATGATGCATGGCACCACCTCGCCGCTCTACCCGATGATCGCGTCCCTGGACGTGGCGACCGCGATGATGGACGGGCCGCAGGGCGAGTGGCTGGTCGACGAGGCGGTGACCGAGGCGGTCCGGTTCCGTCAGGAGATGGTCCGGCTGCAGCGCCGCATCAGGGCCGCCGGGGACCGTCCGCCCTGGTTCTTCGGCGTGTGGCAGCCGGAGACGGTCACCGACCCGGCGACCGGCGCGGAGCTCCCCTTCGACGAGGCCCCGCCGGAACTGCTGCGCACCGAGCCGTCCTGCTGGACGCTCGACCCGGGCGCCGACTGGCACGGCTTTCCGGGGCTGACCGACGGCCACTGCATGCTGGACCCGGTGAAGGTCACTCTGACCTGCCCCGGCATCACCTCCACCGGGGAGATGGCGCAGGAGGGCATCCCGGCGCGCGTGCTGACGGCATACCTGGCGACCCGGAACATCGTGGTGGAGAAGACCGACAGCTACACCACGCTGGTCCTGTTCTCCCTGGGCATCACCAAGGGCAAATGGGGCACGCTGCTGGACGCCCTGATGGACTTCAAGGCCCTGTACGACGGCGACGCGCCACTGGAGCGGGTGCTGCCGCAGGCCGTCGCCGCCCACCCGAAGCGGTACGGGGGGCTGACCCTGCGCGAGCTGTGCCGGCAGATGCACGACCAGTTGCGCTCGGTACGGCTGGTGGAGCTGCTGGACACCGCGTTCCAGCAGCTGCCGGAACCGGTCTACCCGCCGCAGCACTGCTACCAGCGTCTGGTGAGGGGCGGCACCGAGCAGGTGCGCATCGCGGAGGCGGCCGGCCGGATCGCGGCGGCGATGGTCACCGTCACGCCGCCGGGCATTCCGGTGCTGATGCCGGGTGAGAGCGTCGGCGCCCCCGACGGACCGCTCCTGCGCTACCTCACCGCGTTGGAGTCCTTCGACCGCCGCTTCCCCGGCTTCCGCAGCGAGACGCACGGAGTGACGGTCGACGCGGACACCGGCGACTACCGGATCGAGTGCCTTCGCCCGGACCAGGGCGGGCACCGCGCCGCGCCCCCGGCCCAGCGTCACGCCCCGCAGCCGGCGGACACCCGGCAGCCCTGACACACCGGGGCGCGAGGGCGCACCGCCGCCTCGCGCCCCTCCCCCGTCCACCCGGCGGCTACCGGCAGCGGCAGGTCCTTGACGGCTCCGACGCCGCGACCGGGGGCCGGCCGGGGTGCGGTCCGGGCTGCTGCGGGCGGTACGCACTGATCGCCCAGCGGTGACCCCCAAGGCCGGCCCCTGACCTGTAAGGGCCGGTCGGGGCGGTTCCGACGCCGTGATCACACCGGCCACGGCAGGACCGTCTCATCCTCGACCAGCGGTTGCGGGACATCTCGGGCGGCGCTGCTCGTGCCCAGGACGGTCGCGCGGAACTCCGCGACCAGGGGCCGTAGGTCGACTCGGTGCCATGCGGCCCACAACTGGACGCACGTGTCGTGCCAGGGGAGTTCGCGTACCGCGACGTCCTCGGTGGTGGCGCGGGTCATGCTCTTCTGCACGAGGGCGAGTCCGAGCCCGGAGGCGACCAGGCCGAGCGCGGTCAGCGGCTCGGCGGCGTCGAGGCGGATGTCGGGCGTGAAGCCGGCCGCCGCGCAGGCGGCGACGAACGTGTCCCGCCAGGCGGGGTCCTGGGGGTTCTCGACGGCGATCCACGGCTGGCCGTCGAGGTCACCGGGGGTCACTTCCTCCTGGCCGGCGAGCGGGTGTCCGGCGGGCAGGGCGAGGAGCAGCGGGTCCTCGAGCAGGGGTGCGGCCAGCAGGTCGGGGTCGTCCGGGCTCGGAGGTTCCTGGACGAGCGCGATGTCGAGGCTGCGCTGCCGCAGGCCTTCGAACTGCTCGGCGGGCGGGAGGTTGTACAGGGCGATGTGGACGCCGGGGCGTTCGCCGTGCAGGGTGCGCAGCGCGCCGGGCAGGACGCCGGTGTGCATGGCGTCCGCGACGTAGCCGATGCACAGGCCGCCCTCTTCCCCGCGGCCCAGCCGGCGGCCCAGGTTCTCCAGACGGTCCGCGTGCCTCAGCAGCGCGCGGGCCTCGGCCAGGAAGACGTGGCCGTCCCGGGTGAGCCGGATTCTCTGCTGGCCGCGTTCGAACAGGGTGAGGCCCAGGTTCTGTTCGAGCTGAGCGATCTGCCGGCTGAGCGGTGACTGGGAGATGTGCAGCCGTTCGGCGGCCCGGCCGACGTGTTCGGTCTCGGCGACGACGACGAAGTAGCGGAGTTGCCGCAGGTCAAGCATGTAAGACCTCAGAGGACTCAAGTATGTCCGAGTAAGTCTTGGACAGTCTCAAGTCTAGTTCCTAGCCTCGAACACGTCGGACCGACGGACCGCGCGCAGAGCGTGGGAACCCCCATCCGTCGCAGCTCGTACAGCAAGGATCTGCACCATGTCCATCACATCCCTCCTGCCCGGCCGCCTGGGCCTCGGCACCGCTCCGCTGGGCAACATGTTCCGGGCCATCCCCGACGAGGAGGCCGCGGCCACCGTGGACGCCGCCTGGGACAACGGCATCCGCTACTTCGACACCGCGCCCTTCTACGGTGCGGGTCTGGCCGAGATCCGGCTGGGCGAGGCACTGGCCGGCCGCCCCCGCGACGAGTTCGTCCTGAGCACGAAGATCGGCCGCGTCATCCTCGACGAGATCGAGGACCCCTCCGCCCGCGACCTGGGCGAGAAGGGCGGACTCTTCGAGCACGGACGCCCCAACAAGATCGTCAACGACTACTCGGCCGACGCCACGCTGCGCTCCATCGAGGACAGCCTCAAGCGGCTGAGGACGGACCGTCTCGACATCGTGTGGGTGCACGACGTCGCACAGGACTTCTACGGCGACGAGTGGCTCGCCGCCTACGAGAGCGCACGCACCGGCGCGTTCCGGGTGCTGCAGAGGCTGCGCGACGAAGGCGTCGTCCGGGCCTGGGGGCTCGGGGTCAACCGGGTCGAGCCCTTGGAGCTGACGCTGGACCTCGAGGAGCCGCAGCCCGATGCGTTCCTCCTCGCCGGCCGCTACACGCTGCTGGACCACGAGCGCGCGCTGCAGCGGCTGCTGCCGGCCGCGAAGGCCCGGAACGTCGACATCGTCGTCGGCGGGCCCTACAGCTCCGGTGTCCTGGCGGGCGGGCAGCACTTCGAGTACCAGCAGGCCCCCGCACCGGTCGTCGCCAAGGTCGAGCGCATCAAGGCACTCGCGGAGCGGCACGGCGTCGGCATCAAGGCGGCGGCGCTGCAGTTCTCCCTCGCCCACCCCGCGGTCGCCGCGGCCATTCCCGGCGCCTCCCGGCCGGGCCGCATCGCGGAGGACGTCGCCGCACTCGGCGAGACGGTCCCGGCAGCCTTCTGGACGGATCTGCGTACGGAAGGGCTGATCGCTCAGGACGCCCCCGTACCCAGCGCCTGACCCCCGCCTCATCCGTCCGGGAAACGACGACCATGCCATCCCTTCAGGAGACGACGACCATGGCGACCACGGCCGCGACCATCGACCTCCCCCAGCCCGCCGAGCGCGTCTGGCAGCTCATCGGCGGCTTCGGCTCCCTGCCCGACTGGCTGCCCTACATCCCCCACAGCGCCCTCAGCGAGGGCGGCCGCGTCCGCAGCCTCACCAACGAGGAGGGCGGGGTCATCGTCGAACGCCTCGAAGCGTTCGACAACCAGGCGCGCACGTACAGCTACTCCATTCTCCAGGCGCCGTTCCCGGTCACCGGCTACCGCTCCACCCTGAGCGTGCACGAGGTGCCCGGTGGGCGCAGCCGTGTGGAGTGGTCCGGCACCTTCACGCCGGCAGGGACGAGCGACGAGGACGCGGTCGCCCTGTTCCACGGCATCTACACCGAAGGGCTGGCCGCGCTGAGGAAGACCCTCGAGGGGTGAACCCGGGCACGGGACGCCCGGTGGCGCCGCCCCTTCGCCCGGCGGCGCCACCCGCCCCCGCGGCGCGCCCACTCCCCCGACGACGACGACCGGGCTGACCGCGGCGAAGGGCCGGCACACCTCCGTCGCCGGCATCCGGGCCGGCACGGAGGACCGGTACGGCAGCGCGGGCCCCGGACGGCGGACCGGAGTCGTACGGACCTGCGGTGGATCAAGAACGCCGCCGACCGGCCGAGGGCCGGCCGCAGGAGGCGGGGCAGCACCCGGTGAAAGGGATCCCCTGCGCCGTGGGCGCCGCCGGAGCCGACACCGGGCACTCCCCTGCCCACGCCGGACCTGCGGCCGGACTGGGCGGCCGAGCCCCGGCGGGACGGTTCCCCGGACGTTCCGGGTGTCTCATCCGGGCGGGTGTCCGGCGGAACGCTTCCTCGACTGTCCGTGTCCTGTACGGGCGGGTTCCCGCTCGTCGACGGGGCACCCCCGGGCGGGGCCGGAAGCGGGCCTCCGGAATCCGGCCCGTGCACGGGTGTCGGGAACGGGCCGCCGGCTCCGTCCTCGGTATACCGGTGGTCTCGAAGGGCAGCGCACCGCAGAGGGAGAACCGTCATGACGCTTCAGCGGATGGACAACGTCGGCATCGTCGTCGAAGACCTGGACGCCGCCGTCGCCTTCTTCACCGAACTGGGCCTGGAGGTCGAAGGCAGGGCGCGGATCGAAGGTCTCTTCGCGGACCAGGCCGTCGGACTCGACGGGGTCCGCAGCGACATCGCGCTGATGCGGACCCCGGACGGCCACGGCAAGCTGGAGCTCGTGCAGTATCACACCCCCGCGGCGATCGGTGACGGATCGCACCAGCCGCCGCCGAACACGCTGGGCCTGCACCGGGTCATGTTCGCCGTCGACGACATCGACGACACCATCGCCCGCCTGCGCTCCCACGACGCCGAACTGATCGGCGAGGTGGCGCAGTACGAGGACGTCTACCGCCTCTGCTACCTCCGCGGCCCCTCAGGCATCGTCCTCGCCCTGGCCGAGCGGATCGGTTGACGGCCCCTCGCGTCCGGCCCGCGGGCAACCGGAACGATGCGCCGGGCGGACGACCACGGGGCACGGCGTCGGCGGACACCGGCCCGGACGGCGCGGGTCAGCCGCCCTGGCCGGCGCTTCCGATCGGGCCGGCCTTCACCGGGGAGCCGGAGCCGTCCGTGACGGGCAGCGTGGCGGCGCCCAGCCAGTCGAGGGAGACCGACTTCGTCTCGTCCGGCGGGGTCACCACCAGCCCCGTGATGCGGACGCCGGAGCCGCCCGAGTCGTTGACCGGGTAGGTGATGCCGAAGGCCACCGACTCACCGGCCTCGAGGACGGTCGGGCCCGTCTGCTCACCGGTGCGCTGCGCGGACAGCGTCCCCGCGCCGGTCTTCAGGTCGACACCCGCGTAACCCGAGATCGTGCAGTCCCGGCCGCCGTTCGTGAACTCCACCGCGACGGTGCCGTCCGGGTCGCCCTCGATGGTGCTGTCCATCGCCGTGACCTCCAGTTGGTCGGTGCGGCACCTGTCGGTCTCGCCGTTCTTGCCGGAGCCGGTTCCGGCGGTCGTGCCCTGCTCCTCGCCCGAGCTCTTCCCTGCGGGGTTCTTCGCGGCGGTCCGAGCCGGATCCCCCGATGCCGGACCGCCGTTCGGGGAGGACGACGCGGGCGCGGCGGACGAGTCGCTCCGGCTCGTGACGTCGTCGCTCTGGCAGGCGGTGAGCGAGAGGCCCGCGACAGCGGCCAGGGATGCGATGGTGATCCTGTTGACGCGCATGGTGTCATCCTCGGTATCGGTCGGGGCGCCGGCCCGTCGGTGCGGGCGAGCTTCTCCGAGTACCAGGAGGCGCCCGGCCCGGTTCGCCGTTTCACCCGACTGCCCGCTGGTACGTCCCTGTTACAGGCGGAGACGGGCACGGCGCGCATCGTCGCCGGGCGCACCCCGTCCGCACCGCACCGCCCCTCCGGTGCTCCCTGACGTGGTCCGGCAGGAGAGACGAGGTGGCTTTAATCACGAGTCGTGACGTCAGTTGTTCACGAGTTTGGGAGACACCCGGAACCACGGAAGGGTGATGTTCACGAGTTTCGACGTCACCGGGGTACTTGCCAGGCCAGCATCGGGGTGCTCCTGGTGAAGGGCCCTGGTCATGCCGCAGATGTCGAAGGTCGAGCTGTACGCCGCGATCCGGCACGACCACCGAGGCGGCATGACGATGCGGGAGATCTCGCGCAAGTACAACGTGTCGTAGCGGACGATCAGGAAGGCCGTGGACTCGGTCTGGCCGGAGCCGAGAAAGAAGCTCCCGCCCCGGGCGACCGCGCTGGACCCGTACAAGGCGACGGTCGACGGGATCCTGCGGGCCGACCTGGACGCGCCGCGCAAACAGCGGCACACGGTCACTCGGATCTTTCACCGCCTGGTCGAAGAGCACGGCGCCGAGGTCTCCTACCAGCAGGTCCGCCGCTACGTCGCCGACCGCAAGCCGCAGATCCTCGTGGAGTCGGGCAAGGCTCCAATCGAGGCGTTCGTCCCGCAGACGCACCAGCCCGCTATGGAGGCCGAGGTCGACTTCGGCGACGTGACGGTGAAGCTCGCCGGCGAGGTGGTGACCTGCTATCTGTTCTCCTTCCGCCTGTCCTACTCGGGTAAGGCCGTCCACCGCGTCTTCGCCTCCTGCGGGCAGGAGGCGTTCTTCGAGGGCCACGTCCACGCGCTGCGGACGCTGGGCGGGGTTCCGCGGAGCAAGGTCCGCTACGACAACCTGAAGGCGGCCGTCGCCCGGGTGCTGGGGCTGAGCCGGGCCCGGGTGGAGGCTGACCGATGGATCGCCTTCAAGTCGCACTTCGGGATCGAGAGCTTCTACTGCCGGCCCGGCATCGAGGGCGCCCACGAGAAGGGCGGCGTCGAGGGCCAGATCGGCTACTTCCGCCGCAACCACTTCGTGCCGGTTCCGGAGGTCGAGTCGCTGACGGAGCTGAACGAGCTGGTCGAGCAGTGGGACCGGCACGACGGGCGGCGCCGGGTCGGGTCTAGGACCCGGACGATTGACGAGTACTTCGAGGACGAGCGCCCGCGGCTGCTGCCGCTGCCGGAGGATCCGTTCGAGACAGGGCGGGTGTTCACTCCGCGGGTCGACCGCTACGGCCAGATCGCGGTCCGCACCAACCGCTACTCGGTGCCAGTCCGCCTGATCGGCAAGCGGGTCCGGGTGCTGCTGCACGCCTCTCACCTGGTGGTCTACGACAGGAACGTGGAGGTGGCCCGGCATGAGCGGTTGATTGCCAAAGGCAGTTGTCGGCTGGAGCTGGACCACTACCTGGAGGCCCTGATCCGCAAGCCGGGCGCCTTTCCCGGCGCTACCGCGCTCGACCAGGCCCGCTCCGCTGGAAAGTTCACCCCGGTCCACGACGCCTGGTGGGCCGCGGCGGTCCGGGCCCACGGCGACACCGAGGGCACTCGGGCTCTGATCGAGGTGCTGCTGCTGGGTCGCCACCTCGCGCATGAGCACATCGTCGCCGGCCTGGCCACCGCCCTTCGGGCCGGGGCTCTGACCGCGGACGCAGACGCGCTGGAGGCCCGCAAAGCCGCTCAGGCCGAGGACGAACCCGCTGCCGCCGAGGTCCAGACGCCGCGGCCGACTGCCGGGCCGGGAGGGGCGAGCGTGACCTTCCTGCACGAGTGGAAGCTGAACCATCTTCCGCCGGACACCAGGCCGCTGCCCTCGGTGACCCACTACGACCAGTTGCTCCGACACCGCCGCGCCGGCGGCGGTGACCTGCGAGAGGGAGAAGCTCCATGACCACCCTGCCCCGCCAGCGGAACCTGACCGAGCAGGCCGCGACCACGGCCATCGACACCGCCTGCCGGCTGCTGCGGCTGCCGTCGATCCGCAACGAGTTCGCCGAGATCGCCGACCGGGCCGCGAAGGACCAAATGACCTACCGGGGCTTCCTCGCCGAGCTGCTGATGACGGAATGCGACGACCGGGCCCGACGCCGCTCGGAGCGCCGGATCAAGGCCGCCGGGTTCCCCCGGGACAAGTCGCTGCGGACCTTCGACTTCGACGCCAATCCCAACATCGACCCGGCTGTGGTCAACACCCTCGCCAGCTGCGAGTGGATCAAGAAGAGCCAGCCGCTCTGCCTGATCGGCGACTCCGGCACCGGCAAGTCCCACATGCTCATCGCCCTGGGCACCGAGGCCGCCATGCAGGGCTACCGCGTCCGCTACACGCTCGCCACCAAGCTGGTGAACGAGCTGGTGGAAGCCGCCGACGAGAAGCAGCTGAACAAGACCATCGCCCGCTACGGCCGGGTCGACCTGCTCTGCATCGACGAGCTCGGCTACATGGAACTCGACCGCCACGGCGCCGAACTCCTCTTCCAGGTCCTCACCGAACGCGAGGAGAAGAACAGCGTCGCCATCGCCTCCAACGAGTCCTTCGGCGGCTGGACCAAGACCTTCACCGACCC
Organism: Streptomyces glaucus; assembly: GCF_039533365.1. Classification (NCBI taxonomy): domain Bacteria; kingdom Bacillati; phylum Actinomycetota; class Actinomycetes; order Kitasatosporales; family Streptomycetaceae; genus Streptomyces; species Streptomyces glaucus. The sequence continues at coordinate 37,701 of NZ_BAAATK010000004.1, read as the reverse complement.
CCGCCTCTGCGCGGCCATCGTCGACCGCCTGACCTTCAACGGCACCATCATCGAGACCGGCACCGACTCCTACCGGCTCGCCTCGACCCGGGCGCGGAGCGAAGCGCCCGCCAAAGCCGGCTGACCGCTGCATGGTTCAGCTTGATGGTCCTCCACCCCAAGGATCGTCGAGCACTGTTTCGGGGACGTTCGCCGTGAGCATTTCGTCGATGCAGCTGCGCAGCCCGACGCCGGTGGGGTCGATCCAGGTGAGCCATGGCACCGGCCGGAGCAGGTCGTCGTATTGACGGGTGCCGGGGTCGGTGAGGAGGGCGCGGAGCTCGTCGGGGGCGGGGTCGGTGACCAGGCAGAGCCAGGCCAGGCCGGCGCCGATGCGGACCTCGGGCGGTCGTCCGGGATCCGACCACAGGCCCCGGGCCCACTTGGGAGCGTGTTCATCCTGGTGTTCGCGGGCGAGTTGGGCGATCGCCAGGATCAAGCTCACCCGGACTACCGCCTCGTCTTCCTTCGCCAGCCTGGACTGCAGAGCAGAGGAGACGTGTGAAAGCTCGCCGGTCGCCGCCGCCAGAACGTAGGCGGTCACGGAGCGGACCTCGGGGTCGGGGTCGGAGAGAAGCGGGAGCAGAAGGTGCAGGTCGTCCGTGACGGCCTGACGGGCGGCCTGGATCGTCCAGTCCACCGGGCACATCGTGCTGCCCTCGATCATCAACGGCTCCTCGGCGACCTGGAGCAGGCCTTCCCGCGATCCGTCCCCCATGTGCTGACACCGGCCGATCTCGGCGACCAGGCGAAGGGTTTGGGCACGGAGTTCGGGGCGCGCGGTCGCCGCGATCCGGAGCAGGAACGGCACCACCAGTGCCCCCACTGCGATCGTGCCGCCCTGGTGGTGAAGACTCGTCCAGAGCTGCCGCAAGGCCTCGTCGGCAGCTTCGGCGTCCCCGGACGCGAGCGTGGCGAGCAGGCCGGGAATCTCCTCGCCCGGGCCGTAGAAGTGCCGGAACCGCTGCCAGGGGACCTCGTCGTACCTGAACCCGTCCTTGACCTCCCGCGGGATCGCGCTGACGGCCACCCGCACGTCGCAGTCCGTGCCGACCCACCGTTCCGGCCAGTCGTCCCAACGGTCGTCGTCCATGGCGCGACCTTCCAGTCCATCGACAGCATCCGAACGCCGGGAGTCTAACGACCGGTGATCAAGAGACGGACCGCTTCTGCCGCACTCCGGTGGCATCCCACCACGGCGACGTCATTTCTCGTGAGCATCTGCAGCACTCAAGATCGCCAACTGCTGCCCAAACTGCTGATCAAACGCTGCTACTTCATGTGAACGAAGCCAGACGAGGTCCGGGCGCGGTGCGCCACCCCGCGCCGGGCACGCCGCCGGCCCGGCCGGGACCGCGGTTCCCGCACCGTTCCGCGGCTGTTCGCGGCCGCCGTCCGTCGGGACGGACTCCTGACCCGGCGGGTCTTGACCTCGGCCGGTGACATGCGCTTCCCGGCCCCCACGGCCGGGGCGTCACCGGCGAGGTGCCGGGGCAGGACGGCGGCACCGCCGTCGGACCGCGACGGACGCCCCGTCCGCCGGGCCGGAGTGAGCACGGTGCCCGACAAGGCGGTCGAGGCCCGGTTCCGCGCACACCGGGACCCCGGAGCGATCACCGGCCATGCCCGGCCCGGGCGTGATCCCCCGTGCCGGCGTCCCGGCCGCGGCCGGCGGCGGTACGCGCCCTCTCGGCGCCCCCGGCCGCCTCGCCGGCTTCGGTGGCGTCGTTCCTGTTCCCCGCGGCTGCGGCAGGACCGCCGGCACAGCGGCCAGGGGGTGCCGTGCACCCGCGCGGCACGGGCGCCGTCGCGGTCATCGGCCAGCCTCCCTGACCTGCTGGCAGCGGCCGCAGTAGCGGGCCTGCGGGACGACCAGCAGGCGCTCGCGTTCGACGGGACGCCGGCACAGATGGCAGCTGCCGTAGGAACCCTCGTCCATGCGGGCGAGCGCCGCCTCGACGTCGGCGAGCACCATGCGGGCGGACGCGGCGAGTTTCACCCCGACCTCGATCCGGGCGGCGGCCTGCGGCTCGTGCGGATCGCCGGGACGGTACGGGGAGTCGGCGGCGATCTGCCGCAGTTGCTCTTCGCGGAACAGCCGCTGTTCGTGCAGGTTCTCGCGCAGCGCGATGAGGTCCTCGGGCCGGAGGGCCGCGCCGGGCTCACCGGTGACGGTCCGGTGGGTCACCACCTTCACCCCTTGGGCAGAGCGGGAGGAGTACGGGACGGGGCGGGCTCAGGCCGCGCGGTGCTGGCAGGCGACGCAGTGCCGGGTGTGCGGGAGGATCTCCAGCCGCTCCGGCGGGACGGGCTTGGAGCAGCCCAGGCAGATGCCGTAGGTGCCGTCGTGGACGCGCGCGAAGGCCGCGTCGATCTCCGCGAGGATGCGCTTGATGGCGTCCTTCTGGTGGGACAGGAGGTGGTCGCCGGAACTGCTCCCGGTCTCGTCGAGCGCCTTGAGCTGTGCCAGCCGGGTCGTGCGGGCGTGTTCGAGGCGCCGGCGGACCTCGTCGGCGGCCGGGTGGGCGGGGCGCGGGGCGGTGCGGGGGGCGTCGGGCGACACCGGATCCTCCTGGGGTGCTGGACGGGTGGTGCTCCCACTCTCGCCGCTCCCCCGCCCGGGGCCCATCGGGCGCGGTACCCATCTGCGCCGGGTCCGCCGGCCCAGTCCGTACGGCATGGGTCGGCGGACCGCCGGAAATGGGGGTCAGGGCCCATCGACGCGGGGGCCGGACGCCGTGCATGCTGGCCGCTGTCCGCCGGGACCAGGGGGCCGCCGGCCGCACCGGACGCTGCGGTGACCGACAGTAGAGGCAGACGAGTGAGAGGAAGGCGTGACCTCCGTGTCCCTGTACTGGCGGATCTTCGGGCTCAACGCGGTGGTGCTGGGTACGGCCACCGCGCTGCTGCTGTGGGCTCCGGTGACCGTGTCCGTCCCCGTGCTGCTGACCGAGGCGATCATCCTGGTGGTCGGCCTGGGCGTGATGCTGGTCGCCAACGCGGCTCTGCTGCGGATCGGCCTCGCCCCGCTGGACCGGGTGACCCGGCTGATGACCACCGTCGACCTGCTGCGCCCGGGGCAGCGGCTCCCGGTGCGCGGGGGCGGTGAAGTCGCCGAGCTGGTCAGTACGTTCAACGCCATGCTGGAGCGGCTGGAGAAGGAGCGTGCCGTGAGCAGTGCCCGCGCCCTGCTCGCGCAGGAGGCGGAGCGCCGCCGCATCGCGCAGGAGCTGCACGACGAGGTCGGGCAGAGCATGACCGCGATCCTGCTGGCGCTGAAGCGGGCCTCGGACGAGGCGTCCGGTCTGCTGCGCGGTGAGCTCCAGCAGGCGCAGGAGATCACCCGGGAGAGCCTGGACGAGGTCCGCCGGCTGGTGCGCCGCCTGCGTCCGGGCGTGCTGGACGATCTCGGCCTGGTCAGCGCGGTCACCTCGCTCGCCACGGAGTTCGCCACGCACACCGGGCTGCGGGTGGTGCGCCGCTTCGACGCCGACCTGCCCCCGCTGGACCACGAGGCCGAACTCGTGATCTACCGGGTGGCGCAGGAGGGGCTGACCAACGCCGCCCGGCACGCCGAGGCGCGGTGCGTCGAGGTGAGCCTGCGGCGCGGCGACGGCTCCGTCGTCCTCGAGGTGAGCGACGACGGCCGCGGCATCGGGGCCGCCCGTGAGGGCGCCGGGATCCGCGGCATGCGCGAACGCGCCCTGCTCATCGGGGCCGCCCTGGACATCTCGCCCGCGACGTCCGCCGGTACCCGCATCCGGCTGACCGTGCCCGCCCTCAGGAAGCAGCCATGAACCACGACGCCCCCCACCCGGCCACGATCCGGATCCTGCTCGCCGACGACCACGCGCTGGTACGGCGCGGGGTGCGGCTGATCCTCGACAGGGAGCCGGATCTGGAGGTGGTCGCCGAGGCCGGCGACGGCGCGGAGGCGATCGCCCTGGCGCGCACCCACGAGGTCGACCTGGCGGTGCTGGACATCGCCATGCCGCGCATGACCGGTCTCCAGGCCGCGCGCGAACTGGCCGGGCTGCGGCCGGCTCCGCGCATCCTGATGCTGACGATGCACGACAACGAGCAGTACCTGTTCCAGGCGCTCAAGGCCGGGGCGAGCGGCTACGTCCTGAAGTCCGTCGCCGACCGCGATCTGGTCGCGGCGTGCCGGGCCGCGATGCGGGACGAGCCGTTCCTGTACCCGGGGGCGGTGACCGCGCTGATCCGCACCTATCTGGAGCGGGTGCGGCACGGCGAGGAGGCGCCCGAGCAGCTGCTGACGCCACGCGAGGAGGAGGTGCTGAAGCTGGTCGCCGAGGGGCACTCCTCGAAGGAGATCGCCGAGCTGCTGGTCATCAGCGTCAAGACGGTGCAGCGCCACCGCGAGAACCTCCTGCACAAACTCGGTCTGCGCGATCGCCTGGACCTGACCCGGTACGCCATCCGCGCGGGTCTGGTGGAGCCTTGACGACCGGCCGGCACGGCCACGGGGCCCGCCCCCCGCACACGACTCGCCCGCGCACGCGCGAGGCTCGGAACGAGGCCGGTTCCCGCCCGCCGGGGCGGGCCGCACGTCCTCGGTGCCGGTTCCGCCGGGTCCCCGGCCGTGAACGGCCGGGCCTTGCCGCTCCGCTCGCGCTGCGCGCCGTGGCGGCCGTCGCCGCCCTGGCCGCCGTCCTGCTGGTCCTCGGCCTCGGCTCCACCGGCGACGGGGGCGTCGGCCCGGCCGGCCGGGCGTCCGGCTCCGCGACGTCCTCACCGCCGTGGCCGGGTCCCGCCTCGGCCCTCACCGCGGGTTCGGGCCGGACCGTCCCGGCGGCCCGGATCCCGGCCGCCGCCACGATCCCGTCCCGGGCCGCACCCGTCCCCCCGTCCTCCTCTCTCCCGGGCCCGTACGCCCTCGCGCCCGTTCCCGGCACGGACCCGCCCCCCGTCTTCCACTCCGCCGGCACCCACCCCCGTACCGACGACGCCCGCGTCGGCGCGCGCACCCTCCTCGTCCGGCCGCAGCGGGACGGTGGTGAGCGCCCGGCGCCCGGCGATCACCTGCTTCTCGCCTCCGCGTGCGCCCCGCGCGTTCCGCCCCGGCCGACGCGGCCCGCCCCCGTGGCCGGGCATGCGCAGCCCGACGCGGCGCACACGCCGTCCGATCTCGGACGGGCTCCTCCCTCGGCCTCCGGCACCTGAGCCCCGTCCCCACCTCTTCCCCGCCGCGCGCCTGCCGGCCGCGGCGTGCCCGCCGGAGGCATTCGTGAAACGTCCCGCCCGCGTCAGGGCGCTGTTCGCGCTCGCCGTGATCGCCCTGTCGCTGTACATCGCCGCCACCGTCCCCGTCCGTCTGGGACTGGACCTGCGCGGCGGCACCCAGATCGTGCTGGAGACCCGTTCCACCCCCACCGCCGAGGCCGACAAGGAGGCCACCGGCCGCACCCTGGAGGTCCTGCGCGGCCGTATCGACGCGCTCGGCGTCTCCGAACCCACCATCGTCCCCTCCGGGGACAACCGGATCATCGTCGAGCTGCCCGGCGTCCAGGACCCGCGCAAGGCCGCCGACGTCCTCGGCCGCACCGCGCAGCTCTCCGTCCACCCGGTCCTCGGCCCCGGCTCCGGCCGGCCGAAGGGCAAGGACGAGCGCCTGCTCCCCGACGAGTCCGGTGAGCGGCTCCGCCTGGGCGCCGCGTCCCTCACCGGCCGGGACGTCGAGGGCGCCGAGGCGCGCTTCGACCCGCAGAGCGGCGCCGGCTGGCACGTCACCGTCGACTTCGAGGACGACGAGGGCTGGGCCCGGCTGACCGGCGAGGCCGCCTGCCACCCGGCGGGCGACCCGCAGCGCCGGGTGGCGATCGTGCTGGACGACAAGATCATCTCCTCCCCGCAGGTCGATCCGTCCGTCTCCTGCGGCGCCGGCATCACCGGCGGCTCCACCCAGATCACCGGGTCCTTCAGCAGCGACGAGGCCCGCGAACTCGCCCTGCTGATCCACGGCGGCGCCCTGCCCGTGCCGGTCGAGACGGTGGAGCAGCGGACCGTCGGCCCGACCCTGGGCGCCGAGGCCGTCGCCGCGAGCACCTGGGCGGCCGTCGTCGGCACGGCCCTGACCGCGGTGTTCATCGTCGTCGTCTACCGGCTCATGGGCATCCTGGCCGTCCTCGCCCTGGCCTGCTACGGCTTGATCTCCTACGCCGCCCTGGCCGCCCTCGGCGCCACGCTCACCCTGCCGGGCCTGGCCGGTTTCGTGCTGACGATCGGCATGGCGGTGGACGCCAACGTCCTGGTCTTCGAGCGCGCCCGCGAGGAGTACGCCGCCCGCAGGCGGCCCAGCGGCCGCTCCGCTCTGACCGCCGGATTCAAGGGCGCGTTCAGCGCCATCGCCGACTCCAACATCACCACGCTGATCGCGGCGGTGCTGCTCTTCCTGTTCGCCTCCGGGCCGGTGCGCGGCTTCGGCGTGACCCTGGGCATCGGCGTCCTCGCCTCCATGATCAGCACGCTGCTCATCACCCGCGTGCTCGCCGAGTACGCCGTGGCCCGCCGCTGGGTGCACCGCCGGCCCCGCTCCACCGGCATCGCCTCCACCGGCCGGGTCCGTGACCTCCTCACCCGGCGCGACCCTCAGTTGATGCGCCGCCCGCGCCGCTGGCTCGCGGTCTCCGCGGGCGTGCTCGTCCTCACGGCCTCGGGCGTCGCGGTGCGCGGCCTGGACTTCGGCGTGGAGTTCACCGGGGGCCGGCTGATCGAGTACTCCACGGCCCGGCCCGTCGATCCCGACCGGGCGCGCGCCGCCCTGGCCGACGCGGGCTTCCCCCAGGCCGTCGTCCAGTCCTCCGGGGACGACGGGCTGACGGTGCGCACCGAGAAGCTGGGCAACGCCGAGGCGGCCGAGGTCGCCGAAGTCGTCGGCGGGCTCGGCGGCGGGGCGGAGAAGGTCCGCGACGAGCTGATCGGCCCGAGCCTCGGCGACGAGCTGCGCCGCAACGCCCTGATCGCGCTCGGCCTGGCCCTGGGGGCGCAACTGCTGTATCTCGCCGTCCGGTTCCGCTGGACGTTCGGCACGGCGGCGGTGGGCGCCCTGGCGCACGACGTGGTGATCCTGATCGGGATCTTCGCCTGGCTGGGCAAGCCGGTCGACGGGGTGTTCCTGGCGGCGCTGCTCACCGTGATCGGCTACTCCGTGAACGACTCGGTCGTGGTCTTCGACCGCATCCGCGAGCTGCGGTCCCGGCACCGCGGGGCTCCGCCGGCCCAGGTCGCCAACCGGGCGATCCTCCAGACGTTCCCGCGCACCGTCAACACCGGCATCGGGGCGGCGTTCGTCCTCACCGCGCTGGCCGTACTGGGCGGGAGCTCCCTCACCGACTTCGCCCTCGCCCTGCTGATCGGGCTCGCGGTGGGCACGTACTCGTCGGTCTTCACCGCCGCCCCGCTGGCCATCGAGCTCGACGGCCGCGGCGCCGCCCCGCGCGGCACGAAGCCGGCCGCCCCGCCTGCCGCGGCTTCGCGGGATCGTCGCGGGTCACGGCACGAGCCGGCGGAGGAAGGCGCGGGCCCGGCCCCGGCCGGGAGGCCCACGGGCGGCGCCCGCCCGGGATCCCGCCCGTGACCGGGCGACGGATCGCGTCCGGCGACGGCCGGCGACGGCGGCCCTCGGGCCGTCGCGACGGGCGGCTGCGGACGCCGGGCCGCCCTCCGCCGGGCCGGCGGCCCGCGACCCCGTCAGGTGTCCGGGAACAGCATGCGGGTGAAGTACTGCGTGTCGAAGAACTCGCGCATGCCGCAGACCTTCCCCTCCCGGACCGTGAACAGGACGCTGGCGTCCATTTCGTAGGGCTCCCCGCGCCGGGTCCTCGAACGGGAGGTGCACAGAACCACGACCCGGTCCCCTTCCGCCACGGTCCCCGTGACTTCCGTGACGTAGCCGGCGTCGGGGGCGAACAAGGCGCCCATCGGCAGCATGAACTTCTCGACGATCTCGGGCAGCCCGCGCCAGGTGCCGGCCAGGGGGTGGTCGCCGGGGACGGTGAAGACGGCATCGGGGGCGATCATGGCCGTGAGCGTGTCGGCGTCGCGGTCGTTCAGCGCCTCGAGGTAGCGCAGGACCACTTTCTCGGCCTCGGAGGGGGGCGGGCGGGTCATGACCGAGCTCCTTCCTGAAGCAGGTGCGGGGTGAGGGCGCGTTCGAACGGCCGGAAGAGGGCCGATCGCGGAGCGAGCCGCAGGTACAGGTCGCGCAGGACGCACAGCGCGGGGTTGTCGAGCTGCTCCAGATCGCTGAACCGGCGGGAGACCTCGACCATTTCGCGGGTGCGCTCCCGCCGCCGCTCCTCGTAGGCCCTCAGGGCGGCGACCGGTTCCGGGTGGGCGCGCAGGCACTGCGCCAGGACGACCGCGTCCTCGATGGCGCTGCTGCCGCCCTGCGCGAGGCTGGGCAGCATGGGGTGCGCGGCGTCGCCCAGCAGGGTCACCGGTCCGTCACCCCACTGGTCGAGGAAGGGGCGGTCCTGGGCGGGTACGCCCAGGACGGCGTCGGCGGGCGTCACCCGGATCGCCTCCTGCACTTCGTCCGCCCAGCCGGCGAAGGCCCCGAGGATCTGTTCCTTGTCCCCGTTCCAGGTGCGGGCCGACTCCGCGGGCATGTTCCGCGTCCCCCACCAGTACGCCCGCCCGTGGCCCACGTCGTGCAGGCCGAAGCGGCGTCCGCGCCCCCAGTAGTGGGCGTTGAAGCCCTCGGTGAAGCGCGGATGCTCGAACGGCGTCACGGCGAGCCAGCAGATGTAGCCGGCCCCCCGGGGCTCGGCGGCTCCGGTCCGCTGCGCGCGGATCACCGAGTTGATGCCGTCGGCTCCGACGAGGACGTCGCCGACGGCTTCCCGCCCGTCCTCGAAGCGGACGCGGACGCCGGTGCCGGTCACCTCGTACCCCGTGGCGGCGGCGCCCAGGGTCACCCTGCCTTCTCCCAGCGCGTCCAGGAGGGCGGCCTGGAGGTCGCCGCGGCACACGAGGACGCTGGAGGCTCCGAGCCGCTCGCCGGCTTCCCGGAAGGGCATCGAGCGCAGGAGGCGGCCGCGTGCGTCCAGCAGGTCGCTGCGCTCGATCGTCCGGCCCCGCTTCTCCAGGCCGAGGTCGATGTCCAGGGCCCGCAGCGCCAGTACGGCGTTCGCCATCACGGACAGGCCGGAGCCGGCCGGGCGCAGGGCCTCGGCGCGTTCGTACACCTCGGCCCGGATGCCGACGCGCTGCAGGGCGACGGCCGCCGCGAGGCCGCCGATTCCCGCTCCGACGACGACGACTCTGGGCGAGGATGCCGGCTGTGGCATGTCACAGTCCTTCCTGTGCACGGGGACGGGACGGTCCGGGGTGCGGGCGGTCGGTCCGCACCAGGCGGGCCACGGTCCGGGCGACGTCGCGCACGTGCGGCTCCTCCATCAGGGTGAGGTGGTCGCCCGGTACCGGGACCACGTCGACGGTGCCGCTCGTCATCGACCGCCAGCCGTTGGCCGGATCCTGGTGCAGGGTGTTTCCCGCGCTGTGCATCGGCACCAGCACCCGCGGAAGGGGCTCGGTCGCCCGCAGCAGTGTGATGTCGACGTCGGTGTCCTTCGGCTGGTAGGCGATCGTGGCCCGCCAGTGCGCGGCGTACATGTGGAACAGCCGGCGCACCAGTGCGATGCCGCCGTCCGGGGGCAGGACGCCCAGGTCGGCGGCGGTCCTGGCGACGAAGGCGAATTTCTCGTCGAGGGTGGCCGGTTCGCGCGGGAGCTGCACCTCGCCGGCGTCGCTGCCGCGGCCCGTCAGGAGCAGTTCCCGGAAGAACCAGCCGACGAGCGCCTCGTCGGTGTACGCGTCGCGCCGGGCGTCCGGACCGAGCGCGACCGTGTCCAGCAGCAGCACCCGGTCCGCCCGCTCGCCGGCCGCCCGCAGCTGCCGGGCCATCTCGAAGGCCACGAAGCCGCCGAAGGACCAGCCGCCCAGGGCGTACGGTCCGTCCGGCTGCGCACGGCGCAGGGCCCGCAGGTAGGAGGCGGCCAGCTCCGGCACGGACTCCAGGGGCACGGTGCCCGCGTCGCCCCCGGCGGCCTGGAGCGCGTACAGGGGCTGGTCCTCGGGCAGGTGCCGGGCCAGGGGCAGGTAGCACAGGACGTTGCCGCCCATCGGGTGAACGAGGAACAGGGGCCGTCCGGTGCCGGTGGTACGGATCGGCACGAGGGGGTCGAACCGTGCGACGGCCCCCCTGGACCGCAGCAGCCCGGCGAGGTCCGCCACGGTGGGCGCGGAGATGAAGGCCGACATCGGGACGCTCACCCCGTACCGCTGCTCGATCCGGGCGACGAGGCGCATCGCGGTGAGGGAGGTGGCGCCCAGGTCGAAGAACGACTCGGTCGTCCCGATGCCGTCGAGGCCGAGCAGTTCGGCCGCCATGTCGGCGAGCCGGCGCTCCAGGGCATCGCGCGGAGCGGACCGCGGCCCCGCCGGGCGGTGGGTCAGGGGCAGGTCGCGCAGGGCCCGGTCGTCGCGTTTGCCGCTGGGCGTCAGCGGCAGGCGGTCGAGCCACTCGAAGTGCGCCGGCACCATGTACGACGGGAGTGCCTCGTGCAGCCGCTCCCGGAGCCTGCTCACCCGCGTCCGTGCGGGGTCCCCCACCAGGAACGCGACGAGGACCGTCTCCCCGTGCGCGCGTTCCCTGGCCACCACGGCCGCCTCGGTGATGCCGGTGTCCGGGTCGTCCGCCGCGATCCGGCCGATGGCGAGTTCCACCTCGGCGGGTTCGACGCGGTGGCCGCCGACCTTCACCTGTTCGTCGCGGCGCCCCCCGTACACCAGGGTCCCGTCGGGGAGGACCAGTCCCACGTCGCCGGTGCGGTAGGCGGTGCGCCGCCGGACGCCGCCGGTGCCGGTGGGCAGGTCGAGGGCGACGAAGCGTTCGGCGGTCGGTCCGGGGGCGTCGAGGTAGCCGTCCGCGAGGGCCGCTCCCGACAGGTGCAGTTCCCCCCGCACACCGGCCGGGACCGGGCGTCCGTGCGGGTCGAGCACATGGACCTCGACGCCGTCGATCGGGGTGCCGATCGGGGCGATCGACGGAAACGCGGCGGGGTCGCCGGTCAGGGTGTGGCTGGTCACCACGTGCGACTCGGTGGGACCGTACTGATTCTGCAGGATCGCCCCGGGCAGCGCCGCCACGAAGCGGCGGATCTCGTCGGTCACCCGCAGTTGCTCCCCGGAGGAGATCACCACGCGCAGGCGTCGCGGGGCCGTGCCGCGGGTGACGTACGCCTCGGCGAGCCGCTGGAGGGCCACGTACGGCAGGAAGATCCGCTCCACCCCGTCCTCGTCGAGCAGCCGCAGCAGGGCGGTCATGTCCCGGCGTTCGGCCGCGGAGACCAGCCGCAGGGTGCCGCCGGAGCAGAGCGTGGAGTAGATCTCCTGGAAGGAGACGTCGAAGCTGAGCGGCGCATACAGCGCCGTGGTGCCGCCGGCGGCCCCGCTGGGCTGCCTCGTCTGCCAGCCGACCAGGTTCGCCAGGGACCGGTGGGGCATGGCGACGCCCTTGGGCCGTCCCGTCGAGCCGGAGGTGAACAGGACGTACGCGGTGCTTTCGAGGTCGGCGGCGGGACACCTCGGCGCGCTGCCGCTGTCCGTCCGGCGGCGGACGGCGTCGAAGAGCGGCTCGGCCTCGATGATCAGGTCCGGGTCGGGGACCAGGTGTGCGTGCGCCCGGTGCGCGATGACCTTGGCGGGCCGGGCCTGGTCCACCATGGCGGCGATCCGCGCCGCGGGATAGCCGGTGTCCAGCGGGACGCAGGCCGCGCCGGACATGGCCGTGCCGAGCACGGCGGCGATCGTCTCGGGTTCGCGGTCCATGGCGATCCCGACCCGGTCGCCGGGCCCGACGCCCTGCTCCAGCAGCCGCGCCGCCACGTGCTCCGACGCCCGGGCCAGCTGCCGGTACGTCCACTTCCGGGGTGTGCCGCCGCCGGTCAGGACGGCGACGGCGTCCGGCGTCCCGGCGGCCTGCCGGTCGAAGAGCGTCACGACGTCGTCCGTCCAGGCCGCGTCCGTCGCGGCGCGGGGCAGCGCGGGCGGGAGGAAGGCGGTGTCCGGCCGCTCCCCGGGATGCGTGACGGTGCGCCGGAGGACCTTCAGGAAGGTGTCGGCCAGCAGTTCCGTCTGGCGGGGGGTGATGGTGCGGCCGTCACCGTCGATCCGCAGGCGCATGGTGCCGTCGACGGGGTCGACGAAGACGTTGACCAGAAGCTGGAAGTCGGTCTCCTCCCAGGTCAGGAAGGACTCGAGCCGGACGGCGGGCGAGCGCAGCACCTCGGACAGGACGTGGAAGTGGACGTAGTTGAAGGCGGTGTGCAGCACGGGTGTGCCGCCGCGTTCCTCCTGCATCGCGCTCAGCGGGTAGCGCTGGTGGGGCCGGCCGGACCGTTCCTGGTGGAACAGGTCACGGACGGCGCCGATCCGGTCGGCGGGGCCGCCGCCCGGGCCGGGCAGCCGTACGGGGATCGTGTTCAGGAACAGGCCGGTCATGCGGTCCGCGCCCGTCCTCTCCGGCCGCCCGTGGGTGATCAGGCCGACGGTGAGGTCGCCGTCGAGGGACGTGTACGTCCGCAGCGTCTGGCAGTGCGCGGCGAAGAGCACCGACTTGACGGGGACGGCGTGCCGTCGCGCGAAGTCGCGTACCGCGTCGGCCAGTTCGTCGGGCACGCGGCCGTGGTGCACGGATGCGCGGTTCTCGCGCGGGGGCTCGGCCGACGCGAAGCCGTCGAGCCGCAGCGCCCGGGTGCCGGACAGCACGCGGTTCCAGTGCTCCCGTGCGGCCGGGTCGGCCAGGGCCTCGCGCTCCTGCCGCACGTACTGGGCCGCGCCGGGCAGCGGGCCGTCCGGCACGGCCGGAAGGCTCCGGTCCGTGAAGTGCAGGTAGTCCTGAAGGAGTTCGCGCAGGAGCACGGCGACACTGCCGCCGTCCAGCAGGGCGTGGTGGAAGCTGAGCACCAGGTCGACGGCGTGCTCGCGGACATGGGCGCGGAACAGGTACAGGGGCGCTTCCTCGAACCGGTACCGGTGGAACCGGCGCTCCTCGACATGGGCGCCGATCAGCGCCTCCGCCTCGTCCTCGGCCGTCCCCCGCAGGTCGACCGTCTCCAGTCCCCCGGCGATCCCCGGGCGGACGATCTGCAGCGGCTCCGTGAAGCCGCCGAGGCCGAAGGAGGAGCGCAGTGCGGGATGACGGGCGACGAGCCGGTCGAAGGCCCGGCGGAAGCGGCCCTCGTCCCACTCCATGGCCAGCCGGTAGCGGAACACGTCGTGGTAGACGGCGGACCGCTCGTGGCGGCGGCTGTGGTAGATCAGGCCGAGCTGCAGCCGGGTCAGGGGGAAGGCGTCGACGGCGTCGCCCAGCCGCGCCCGGTCCACCGCGGACACCAGGGCGAACGGCGCCGGATCCGCTTCGGCGGTCCCGGTGGCCGCCGCGCAGGGCGTGGCGCGGGCCGCGAGCGCCGCCAGGGTCGGGTGCCGGACCAGGTCACCCAGGTCGATGCGGATGCCGCGCTGCTCCGCCAGTGAGCGGATGCGCAGCATCTGGAGCGAGTCGCCGCCGAGCGCGTAGTAGTCGTCGTGCCGGAAGACGGGACCGGTGCCGAGCACCTCGGCCCAGATCCCGGCGAGCGCCTCCTCGGTCGGTGTCCGGGGCGGCGTCCGGTCACGGGCCGCCGGGCCGCCGGTCTCCTCGGGATCGGGGAGCGCCTTCCGGTCGGCCTTGCCGGTCGCGCCGAGCGGTATCCGGTCCACCGCCACGAGCCGTGCCGGGATCATGAACCCGGGAAGCAGCGCGGTCAGGCGCTCGCGCATGGTCTGCGGGTCGCCGGCGCCCTCCTCGTCCGGCACGTAGTACCCCACGAGGTGGCTCTCCCCGTCCCGGCGGTCGCGCTTGGCGGCGACGGCGTCCCGGACGCCGGGCAGCCGCCGCAGCGCGTCCTCGACCTCGCCCAGCTCGACGCGGTTGCCCCGGATCTTCACCTGCCCGTCCAGCCGGCCCAGGTACTCGAGGTTTCCGTCGGAGAGCCACCGCACGAGATCGCCGGTGCGGTACAGCCGGCCGCCGGGAACGGACGGATCGGCGAGGAACTTCTCCCGGGTCAGTTCCGGCCGGTTCAGGTATCCGCGGGCCACTCCCACGCCGCCGATCCACAGCTCCCCCGGCACTCCGACGGGCTGCGGCTGACCGGCCGTGTCCATGACGTACAGGTCGATGTTGTCGATGGGCCGTCCGATCGGAACCCTGGTGACGGGCCCCGCCGGGGCCGGGCACCGGTGGGCCGAGACGTCGACGGTGGCCTCCGTCGGCCCGTAGAGGTTGACGAGCACGGGTGGTCCGCCGGCCGCCGCGCCGGCTTCGAAGACCCGGTGGAACTGCTCGACGCGGGCGGGCGGCAGCGCCTCGCCGCTGCAGAAGACGTAGCGAAGCGTCCGCGTGCGGGCACGCAGTTCCGGACGCTCCTCCAGGGTGTCGAGGAAGGGCCCCAGCATGGACGGCACGAAGTGCAGGACGGTCACCCCGCGCTCGGCGACGCACCGCAGGATCGACAAGGGATCCTTCTCGCCCCCCGGCTCCAGCAGAGCGGCCGAGGCGCCCACCAGGCCCCACCACAGCAGTTCCCACACCGACACGTCGAACGTGGCGGGGGTCTTCTGCAGGACGACGTCGCCGGCTCCGATGGGGTGGGCCCGCTGCATCCAGGCGAGGCGGTTGACCACCGAGTGGTGCTCGACCATCACGCCCTTGGGCTGCCCCGTGGAACCGGAGGTGTAGATCACGTACGCGAGACCGCGCGACGTCCCGACGGGCTCCACCGGTCCGGACGGGCCCTCCAGGAGGTCCTGAACCGGCAGGACGGGGACCTCCGCCGGGACGTGCCGGGCCGCCTCGCTCAGCACGGCCTTGGCGCCGCTGTCGGCGAGCACATGGGCGATGCGCCGCTCCGGGTAGGCGGGATCGACCGGCACGTACGCGCCGCCGGCCTTCAACACGCCCAGCAGGCCGGTGAGCAGCTGCGGGCCCCGCTCCATCAGCAGGGCCACCCGGTCCTGCGGGCCGATGCCGCGCCGCCTGAGCGCACGGGCGACCTGATTGGCGCGGGCGTCGAGCCGGGCGTAGGTGAGGACGGTGCCGTCGGCGGCCCGGACCGCGGGCCGGTCCGGGGTGCGCCGGGCCTGCTCCTCGAAAAGGCTGTGCAGCGTCCTGTCCGCCGCGTACGGCACGCGCGGTCCCCGGCCCAGGCGCCGCAGCGTCTCCTGCTCGCTCCGCCCGAGCATCGTCAGCGCGCGGGCCGGCTGTCGCGGCGCGCCCAGGCCCTGGGTGACGAGTTCGGTGAGGTGCCCGGCCACCGCTTCGGCGGGCAGGTCCTCGTCGAACACGTCGGCCGAGTAGCACAGATCGACGGTCAGGTCCTCCTGGCCGGGGAAGACGGTGACGTGAACGGCGAGCGCCTCCCGGTCGTGCGGCGGCGCGAAGTGCAGGGGCGGTTCGGCGTCGATCCCTTCGAGCGGCACCCGCTTTTCCAGCCGCAGATAGGAGAACGTGACGTCGTACAGGCGCCGGTCGCGGGAGCCGCCGGCCGCGAAGTCCCTGACGACGTCTCCGGCCGGCACGCGCTGGTGCTCGCGCAAGGCGTTGAGCGACCGCCGCACGTCGCGGGCGATGTCGGCGAGCGTCCGGTCCCCGGGCACGTCGATGCGCAGGGGGAGGGTGTTGGCGTACGTGGTGACGACGGCCGTCTCCGCCTCGGTGACGCGGTTCAGCAACGGCACCCCGACCACGACGTGGTCGGTCCGGTGCACTCGCGCCAGGTAGACGCCGAGGGCGGCCAGCAGGTACGCGGAGGGCGAGCCGCCGTCCTGTCGCATCCGCTGCACGAGGCGGGCGGGGAGGGTGAACGAGTGCCTGCCGGCCGCCCGCGGTGCGCCGCGGTGCTCCCCGGCGCCGGGCGAGCGGCGTGGGAAGAAGGTCGGCTCCGTGCCGGCGAGCGCGTTCCGGTGGAAGGACAGGTCTTCCCGGTACTCGGCGGAGGCGAAGTAGGGAGCGCGTTCCTCCGCCACCGTCAGGGGGGACGGTTCGGGACCGGCCGGCGCACGCTCCGCGCCCCGTGACCGGGCGGCGTACTCCTCCAGCACCTGGTTGCGCAGGCGGTCGACGGCCCAGCCGTCGATGAGCAGGTGGTGGCTCTTGAGCAGGAGGTGGTGGACGTCCTCGCGCTCGACGAGGACCGCCGCCCGGAACAGGGACCGCCCGGACACCTCGAACGGGACGGTCTTGGCGTCCTCGATCCGAGCCCGGCGGGCGGCCCGCGGATCGGGCTCGTGGGTGAGATCGACCAGCTCCACCGCGTCGTCGCCTCGTTCCGTCCCGAGGCCGTCGGCGAGCCATTGGAAGGGAACGCCGTCCCGCTCCCCGAAGCGCAGGCGGAACGTGTCGTGGCGGGCCAGCACGTGCTCGAAGCACTCGCGCAGGAGGCCGGAGTCCACCGGGCCGTTCAGTCTCTGGCACATGACCGTGACGAACTGCGCGCTGCCCGGCGCCTGTGCCTCGGCGGCCCAGATGTCCTTCTGATACGGCGTCAGCGGATGGCGCACGGCGTCGGTTTCCGGGCCGGTGCCCGTCGCATCCGCCCGGGCGCGGTCGCGTACGTGCATGGTTCGTCTGTTTCCTTCCGGTCGAACGGCGTGGAGCGCCCGCACGACGCCGGTGCGCGTGGGCGCGGGAATCCGCGGCCGCGGCACTCCGGCCGTGGGCGGTGGTGCGTTCCGGTGGCGGTACAGGGCGTCGCTGCGGGCGGCCGCGGCCCGCAGCGGCTTCGGGCCGGTCCCGTCGGCGCGGTTCCAGGTCCGTGCCCCCGGCCCGCCGGCCGTACCGGCCGAGAGCCGGGACGCCCCCGCCCCGCGCCTCCCCGAAGCCGCACGGTACGACCGGGCGCCGGGCGCCGGCAGGCGACGCGGCCCGTTCGGCGCGGGGCCGGTCGCACCGGGCCGGCGCCGGCGGGGTCTCCCGGGCGCCGGGTAACCCGGATGCGGGGGATGTGCTGTCCATGAAGTGCTCTCGTCCAGGAGGGGGCTCGACGGACAGGGCGGGGGCCCGGCCGGGATCGGGCACGGACCTTCCGGGCCGGCACAACAGTCGAGAGCCGCGTCGAGGAACGCCGCAGGCGTGGCCTCGGGAAGGTGCGCGCGGGGTGCGCGCGCACCTTCGTGCGGCTGACGACGACGATCCACACCATGCCTGGACGCGAGCGCCGAGTCACTAGGGAATCCCCCAGAGCACGCCGGGGGGACGGGGAGCGCCGGACTGCCGGGTGCGGCGGACACGCCGCCGGGCCGGACACGGCCGACCGGTGAGGATCCGGGGTGAGCACCCTTTCATCAGCGTCCGGCCGCGCGGGCCGCCGATCGGGGTGGCCCTCCCCACGGCTCCGACGCGGACGGTGCCGAGGACGACGCGAGGGAGAGCGGGGAGACGGGCGCTGCCGAGCCGGTACGGCACGGTCTCGCGCGGACGACCTCGTCACCGGCTCCGGACCGGGTCGCCACCGGCGGGGCGCCGGCGGCGTCCTCGACGGCGGCCCCACCGCTCCAGTCCCGCGCCGTACCCCCGGGCCGCCGGATCAGGACGCCCGGCTCGCATGTCAGCGGTTCCCCGCCGGCGCAGCCGTCGGCCCGCCGCCCTTCCGCCGCCGGGCAGCAGGGGTCCGGCTCCGGCCCGAGCCACCGGGCCGCTCGCGGCTGGACATGACCGTTCTGCTACCCTGCATCACGCTAGACAGACCGGTCTACCCAATAGAGGTGACGATGAGCGAGGCCACCGCGAAGACGCCGGAGAGGCCGCGACGGCGCTCGGCGAGGGAACGACTGCTGGAGGCGGCGGAGCGCTGCTTCTACGCCGAGGGCGTGACGGCGACCGGTATCGACACCATCACCGCTGCGGCCGGCGTGGCGAAGATGAGCCTGTACAACAACTTCTCTTCCAAAGCCGACCTGGTCAGGGCCTACCTCGACGCACGGCACGAGACGTGGCTCGGCCTGTACCGGGCGCGTCTCCGGCAGGCCCGGGGCCCGCGCGCGGGCGTGCTGGCGGTCTTCGACGCCTATGCGGATCATGCGGCGTTCGCCTACGCGTACGGCTTCCGCGGGTGCGGCCTGCTCAACGCCGCGGCGGAACTGCCCGCCGGGCACGAGGGCAGGGCCGTGGTACGCGCCCACAAGGAGGAGGTCGAGCGCCTGATCGCCGGTCACCTCGAGCAGCTCCTGCCGGGACGCCCGGAGGAGGCCCGGGTCCTGGCCGAGCACCTGGCCTTCCTGCTGGAAGGCGCGATGGCCCGGGCCGGCCTCGAAGGTGACGACAGCCGCCTCCGGCACGCCCGGTCCATCGCCGAGACCCTCCTGGACCGACTGTGAGGCGGCCCGCCGGCGTCGGCATGGGAGCGCTGTGCGTGCTGGCCGCCTCCGTCCTGTGGGGCACGACGGGCACCGCGGCCACGTTCGCCCCCGATGTCGGTCCGCTCGCCATCGGCGCCGTGGCCATGGGCGTAGGCGGATTGCTGCAGGCGTTGTTCGCCGCGCCGCAACTCCGCCGTGCCGCACCGCTGCTCCGCGACCGGCGCGGCACGGTCGCGCTCGGCGCCGTGTCCGTGGCGGTCTATCCCCTGGCGTTCTACAGTTCCATGCACCTGGCAGGAGTGGCCGTCGGCACGGTGGTGTCGATCGGCACCGCGCCGCTGGTCTCCGCCCTGATCGAACGCGCGGTGGACGGCCGTCGGCTCACCCGGCGCTGGATGACCGCAGCTTTCCTGGGCCTGCTGGGCACCACGCTGCTGTGCGCCGCCGAAGCCGCCGGCACCGGCGGGAGCGCCGAAGCGGCAGCCACGGTCACCACGCTGCTCGGCGTGGGCCTCGGCCTGGTGGCGGCGGCCACGTACGCCGTCTACGCCTGGGCCGCGCACCGGCTCATCACCCACGAGGTTCCCTCCCGGGCGGCGATGGGCGCCGTCTTCGGGCTCGGCGGTCTTCTGCTCCTGCCGGTTCTGGCCCTCACCGGGGCCCCGCTCGTCGACTCCTGGTCGAATGCGGCCGTCGGCATCTACATGGCCCTGGTGCCGATGTTCACCGGCTACCTGCTGTTCGGCTGGGCACTGGCTCATGTGCGCGCGAGCATGGCGACCATGCTGTCGCTCCTGGAGCCGGCGGTAGCGGCTGTCCTCGCGGTCCAAGTCGTCGACGAGCGCCTCTCCGTCAGCGGCTGGATCGGCATCGTGTTCGTCATCGCGTGTCTCGTCGTCCTCACCGCCCCCGCACCTGCGGTCCGCCGTCGACGGCAGCCCCCGGGGCACCCGGCCACGGTTCGAGCAGCCGGTGACGACGGAGCCCGGCCGGCGAACGGCACGCCCGGGTCCGTCGAGGCTGCTGACGAGTTGCTCGGAGTCGGCCGCCGAAAGTGAGCCCGAAGGCGTCATGCCTCGGAGGGCGCCGGGACCGGCGAGGTCGTTCCGGGTGAGGGCCGGCTTCGGCCGGCTCGGCCCCCGGGCCGAGGGCCGTGCGGGAGGCCGGCGCGGTACGCGACGGCGTTCGCGGCTTCGCCGCCCGCGCCCCGCACCACGGGGACGCGGTGCCGGCCGCGGGCGGGGATCGAGACTCCCGGGCTCCCGCGCTCGGCACCCCTCATCCGTCCTCGCAGGTCTTCCGTACGTAGCCCGGGTCTCCCTTCGCCACGAGGTCCACGTCACGGCGGACGACGCTGATGGCGTCGCCCCAGCCGTCGCAGGCCGTTCGCAGCCCCCGCTCGCTGTACTCGACGACCATGACGTGGGGGCCGAACGCGTCGACGTAGTCATCGCATTCCTCGTACATCCCGCACTCCTCCACCACGGCGAAGTCGAGGCCCACCTCCTTGCGCGCCGAGGCCAGTTCGGCGGTGTTCTTCTGGCCGATGACCAGGCCTTTCTCATGCGCGTGCGAGGCGAGCAGCGTGAGGAAGGCCTTCGCGTCGTCCGCGCTCAGCAGGTTGCCGGGGGCCCGCGTGTAGCTGTCGTAGTTGTCGGGTTCGACGGCCTGGAACCCCTTGGACGCGCACTCGTCGATCCAGCCGTTCACCTTCTCGGCGATCCGTTCACGCTTGGCGGCGGTGCTGATGTCGAGCACCGCCTCGCCCCAGTCCTCGTCCATGACCACTTCGTCGGCGCCGTCGCGCAGCAGAAGATCGGGGTCCCAGTCCTCCTCCTTCTCGGGCTGGGCCTGGAAGGCGTTGACGTAGCAGACGTTGTAGACGCCGGGCGCAGGGGACGCCGTGTGGTCGCGGGTGACGATGTCCACCCCGTCCGGTGGTGCGTAGGCGCCGCCGAGCTGGTAGTCGAATCCGGCGTGCACGGGCGGCAGGGCGGGCTTGCCCGCGCCTTGGCCGTCGCCGGGGGCGCCGGCCGTGCACGCCGTGACCAGGAGGGACGGAAGAGCGGCCGACACCGCGAGCAGTGCCGGGAAGCGGCGGGCGAGGGACCGGCTGGTGCGCATGGCTGACGGACTCCGTGGAAGGGAACGCTTCCGCCCCGGACGTAGCGGCGGAACGGCGACTCGGTGCGGGCTTGCGGCGGTGGAGCAGCTCCACCGGCTGGGCATGTCCGGGGGCCGGAGGCTCGCCGACAGCCACTCGGAAAGCTAGACGATCAAGAAGTCACGCGTCCAGCCGGATGGCTGGATCCCGGCGGCCACCGGGGCCGGGCCGTACCCGTCGCAAAGTTCCCGACGGCGCGCGGGCCCTGGCACCCGATCCCGGACACGGACGGTGCGGCTTCGGCCGGCATGGCCGGTGCCGTGCGGAGTGCCCGCTCGTCGGCGACGGGGCTGCGATGCCCGAGGCGGCAACGGCGCCCGGTCGCCGACCGCCACGGAATCCCGCTCCCCGTCCCGCTCACCGGGGGCGGCCGGCGCGACGTCACCCGGCTCCCGCCCTTGCCGGACGCGGTCCCGCCTGCCCGGGCCCACGGCCGAGGGGGCGCTCCGCTTGACGCACCCGGAGTCGTCGGCGATCAGGACCCTGCCCGGGTCGAGCCGTCCGGTGACGTGGTCGCGCACGTCGTCCCGGGCCGCTACAGATCGAACTCCACGTGCTCGATGTCGGTGAAGTGGATCTCCTCCAGGCTGCCGGCGCGGCGGCCGCCGTCCTGGAAGTACACGTCCTTGAGGGCTTCGGCGGCGATCTGCTGCAGTTGCCGGTCGGGCGCGCCCTGGTCCCGGGCGTGGAAGAGGCGGGCGGCGTACTGCGGCGGCAGGGCGACGGTGAGGTGCCGCAGGCGGGCGTCGTCGGTGGTGCCGACGGGGGCGGTGTAGCCGATGCGGGCGCGGGTGTCGATGATGATGCCGTCGGTGGTCGCCGCCCGC
This sequence comes from Streptomyces glaucus, assembly GCF_039533365.1. Taxonomy (NCBI): domain Bacteria; kingdom Bacillati; phylum Actinomycetota; class Actinomycetes; order Kitasatosporales; family Streptomycetaceae; genus Streptomyces; species Streptomyces glaucus. The sequence goes on along the minus strand of NZ_BAAATK010000004.1, from coordinate 16,248 downwards.
CGCTTGGCGCGGGCGCGGACCTGCGGCTGCCACCGCCTGGTGACTTCGGCTTCCAGGCGGGAGGCGAGGTCCGGGCGGGGCTTCTTGATCTGGTTCCTCACATACCGCTCCACGGTGCGCTGGGAGATCCGCAGCATCTGCGCGACGGCCCGGGTGCCCTTGAGCTGCTTGACCAGGTACCGCATCTGCGCGCCCGCGCTCTTGGGGATCGGGCGCGTGAACGCCTTCTGCACCGCCTGGTCCAGCCCTTCCCCGAACACGCTCATCGGCTGTTACTCCCCGTCGTCCTTGGTGGTGACCTCGCCGGTCCTGATGTAGCGGGCGAGGTTGAGCTCCGGCGCGTCGAACCTCTCGCGCACGCCCTCACCCCACAGCACGGTCTGGGTGCCCTCGTGCTTGACCATCCCCGGCGAGACGCCGAGCCGCCAGCCGCCCGGCAGCGGCTTGCCCTCCCGGTAGGGCAGGAAATCCAGCGGGGAGGGGCCGTCGGCGGCGTACACGGCACAGTCGGAGAGGATCGCGACCGGGTACTGACCGGTGAACGCCGCGTGCTTGACGATCTTGCGGTGCATGTTGATGCGGGTGCGGGAGATGACCGCGGCGCGGATGTCGGGCCGCCAGGTGGGGCGGTCCAGGGCCCGCCAGGGCCGACCGGGTTTCCAGCCCTCGCCGCGCGGCCGCTCGCGCAGCTTGCCGATGCCGCCCTTGACGGTCGCTTTGATCGCGGACACCACGATCGCCAGCTCGGGGTCGCGTTCCTGGTAGCCCTTCATGGCCGCGAGGAAGCCGGCCGGGTCCAGGTCGGCGCTCACGCCGAGGTCGGCCATGGTGGCGACGTAGGCGTCGCGCAGCCGGGTGTACCAGGCGTCCAGGTAGCGGCCGTTCTCGTAGCGGACCCAGGCCTCGATCGGGCGTACGTCGTAGCCGAGCTCGACGGCGTAGGCGACGGTCGGGGTGGCGTACCAGGCCGGGCCCTCGGGGCGGTCGCCGGACGGCGTGAACGGGCTGGGCAGCAGGTCGGCGTCCAGCCGCACCCACTCCTTGCCGGCCTTCACCCGCGACAGGTCGACGTGGGAGAGGTCGACCAGCCAGGAACCGGGCAGTTTCGCGTCGAACACCGGCCGCTCGACGCGGGTCGGCCCGCCGAGGCCGACGACCAGGCCGTTGGCGCCGGCGGCGAAGGCCATGTTGACGTCGATGCCGACCAGGAACCGCTTGGTGCACTCGTCGTCGGTGAGCGGCCGCGCCCAGTCGTAGGCCTCCTCCATCAGCATCTCGGCCGGGGTGCGGCGGTGGAAGCGCGGCAGGTCCTTCAGGAGCGGATGCCCGTCGGGCACCTCGCAGGGCGCCGGGTCGACCGGGTCCTTGCCCAGGCTGCCGGGGTTGTGCACGCTGTGCCGGACACCGTCGGCGTCCGGTTCGGAGGCGCGGGTCGGCGGGTGCAGCGCGGTCATCAGCTCCAGGCCGGTCACCGCGGTCGATCCGCGCGGCGTCATCACCCGCTCCGCGTAGGTGCCCAGCAGCCGGGCGAGGTCGGCCGGCGGCAGCTGGGCCGCGTCGCCCCAGTGGCGGGTGTCCAGCGCGTGCCAGGACGGGATGCACAGCTGTACGCAGTTGCGCTCCGCGCCCTGCGCGGGGCGGTAGATCCGCGCCCACGGCCCGAACCCGCGCTTGGTCAGCTTCCACTCCGCCCGGGCCAGCTGCTTGACGATCCGGTGGCTCTCCGGCAGCCGCCCCGCCGACCGCTCCTGCTCGCCGAGGGCGGCGGGCAGGCCGTAGTGCTCCAACGCGGCCGCGGTGAGCACCAGCAGCGGATCGGCGTCCTTGCCCGGCCCCGACAGTCTCGGCTGCCCCAGCCCGGCCTCCTTCAGCGTCCACTCGACCAGGGCCGGAAGGGATTTCGCGGGCACGTCCAGAATCAGGCCGTTGACGCAGTACGCCACCACCCGCCCGTCGGCGTCCACGTCGACGACCGCCAGCGGGCCGTTGACGAAGCGTGGATCGGTCCTCGTGGGGGCGGGAGCCGGGGCGGCCCTCCTCGGATCCGGACGGCGCGGGGCCGACGCCGGCGCGGCGGTGCGCGCCGGAGGCGACGCGGCGGCCGGCACGGCAGTGCCGGCGGGGCGGGCGGGGTTCCCGGAAGGGGCCGCGGCCGCGGTTCCGGAGGCCGGGCCCGCGGGCAGAAGCCGCGGTTCCGGCGCCGGGGCGGGCGTGCCGGTGGGCGCCTCGGGCGCGGCCGGCTCCCGGACGGGCGCGGTCTCGCCCGCAGGGGCGGGGTAGAGCTCCGCGAGCTTGTTCAACAGCCGTGCGTAGGCGTCGCGCTCGGGCGGCCGCGGCTCCGTCCTGCCCGCTTCCCAGCCGCTCACCGTCGCCCGGCGCACCTTCAGCGCCGCGGCCACTTCCTCGACCGTCAAGCCGTGCGCCTTGCGCAGCCGCCTGCGCTCGGCCGGCGGCGGCAGGGTGGCGCGGGACGCCACCAGCGCGTCCACCGCGTCGAACAACTCGGACACGAAAGCACCTCCTGCCGAGGACCCTACCCCACGAACCGTGCGGATCGCGTACGAATCACGTGCTTTTCGCGTATGAAAACCGTTCACGCGCCGAGGAATCCTGAGGGGCGGACCGGATCCCGGCGAGCGGGAGCTCCGCCGAACCGGGCGGGCCGGGAGGGCCCGCCCGGGAACGGCGGGTCCGCAGGAGGCGCGGGGCGGCGGCCCGGCGGGCGCGGCCGCCGGGCGGCCGGAGGCCGAGCGCGGCCTCTGCCGCCTCCCGGTCCGTGACCGGCGGCGGGCGGCGGGCGCATCAGGTCGTCGGGAACGGTCGGCGTGGTCGCCGCCGAAACGCTCCGAGCGTGTCGCCGGCCGTCGCGAAGCGGTGCTCCGCCGGCTTCAGCACTTCATAGAGGTGGCCGAAGTACTCCGTCCGCGCCGTTCCCGTCAACACCGCCAGCAGGAAGGCGAGGCATCCCATGTCGTGGTGCTCCCACAGCGGTCCGCGCCCCTCGTTGTAGAGCACCGTCCACTCGTCGGGATGCTGCCCCGGCCGCACCAGCCAGTACAGGAACGCCCCCGTGCCCTCCTCGAACGCCCAGGGCAGGACGCGCGTCCCCGGCTCCAGGAGGCCGGCGGGCTTCTCCTCGCCCGCGTCCCACAACCCGGCCAGGATCTCCTCCCGTTCCGCGGCCCGCGCGTGCAGGTCGCAGTCGTCGTACGCGGAGCCGGGGACGAGCAGCCAGATCGTCTCGTCGAAGATTCCGTCGCCGTACGTCTCGACGAGCTGTTTGTAATCGGCGGGCAGAGCGGAGCCGAGGGCGCGCTCGGCCGTCGCCCAGTCCACCGCGGGCGGCGGGCCGGCGGGCGGCGGGCACAGGCGCACCAGATCGTTGAAAGCGGTCACGGAGCGGACGCTACTGGAGGCCGGTCGGCCCGGGCGGACGGGGCCGCCGGGGCGAGCGGGCCATCCGCATCGGCTCCGCCCGGAACATCCGCTCGTCGGGGTGGGCACGTCCGCGACGCCGGAGCACCGGTCCCCGGCGCCGGCGCCGGTCGGGCAGGGCGGCGGTGAGGCCGTGGGCCGCTCTCCCGGTTTCCCGCGGCCCTGGGCCCGGTGGGCGGGCCGTAGGGCCGGCGCCGATCAGGTGGCCGCGCGCGCGGGGAGCTGGGTGAGGGTGTGGTCGGGGCGGGGGATCTCACCGAAATCGTCGTGGAGTTCGACGGGGAGGCTGTGGATGACGGCTTCGAGCCGGGGCGGCAGGGACGGCCGGCGGCCTTCCCAGCACCGGCTGATCAGATCGCGGCGCACGCCGTCGGGCAGCAGGGGGGGGTGCTGGGGTGCGGCGGTCGCCGACCGGGCCCGGGCCTGCGCGGGGGCGCACATCTGGGTGCGCCAGTAGGCGGCGGTGCGGTGTTCGGAGCGCTGCTGGTGGAGGAGGAAGAGGCAGAAGGCGGCGGTGCGGTTGCCGGCGCCGGCGGCGAACTCGAACCAGAACTGGGCGGGATCGCGGTGTCCGGCCAGGTGCAGCAGGGCGGCGAAGACGAGAGCGCCTTCGGGTTCGATGGGATCGGAGTCGAGCAGACGGGTGAGGCTGGGCCGGGCCTGAGGAGCGTCCACGATGAGACTGGCGGCCAGGTCGAGGTCGTGGGCGGCCTGCTCGTGGACAGTGGGGTAGGGACAGGGGGCGGGGGCGGCCCGTCCGGTGCCCGCCTCGGCGAGAGCGGTGACGCGTTCGAGGGCGGCGTCGACGTCGTAGTCCTGGTAGGTGTCGGTGAGGGCTTCGGCGGCTTCGAGAACGGTGTCGATGTCGGCGGCGCGTTCGCGGTCGGTGCGGGCCACTAGTTCTCCGTCTCCTTCTCCTGGTGGGGGATGTGCAGTCGTCTGGCGAGGGAGCGCCGGGCGTGCCGGATGTGGGAGCGGACGGCGGCGGCGTCGATCCCGAGGTACTCGGCCACCGCCGCCTCCTCCATGCCGAGCAGGAAGCGCAGCATGACGACGTCGTACTGCCGCTCCGGGAGGGCGGAGATGGCGGTGTACAGGCCGATCTCCCGCGTGATGACGCGCAGTTCGTCACGCATCTCGTGCAGCAGCAGTTTCCGGACCGCGGTCAGGTAGGCGGCGTCGCCGACCTGCGGTCGCAGGCCGCGGTCGGCGAGCCAGCGATGCACCTCTTCCCGCAGGACCGTCCAGGCGTACCGCGGGACCGACTCCTGGGCCAGCACATGGGGCCATGCGTTCCGCAGCCGGACGCAGGCGGCGTCCACCACCGTTTCGGCGGCGGAGCGGCTGCCGACCTGGGTGTGGGCGAAACGCATCCAGAGCTTGCGGTGGTGGGCGTGGAAGGCGTCGAAGGTCAACGCCAGCCGTCCGGGAGGGGGCGGCGGTTCGGTGTGGTGGCCGCGGGAGCCGTCCAGGGGGGCGTTCATAACGCCTCACCCTCACGGGTGGACGCGGCAGAGGTGCTCCGCCGGTGAAGGTGGTGCGCTCCGGCGCGCACCGCGGCGGCGAGCAGCGGTCGGTCGGCCCGGCGTGAGCCGGGTGCGGAGATCCGGGCAGCGGTTCCCCGGACCACCGGGGTGACCAGATCGTTGTCCACGGGCGTCCTTGTCGGCTGGGCACCGCGCCGCTCCACGATGAGGCGGCGTCGGCGCGGGAGGACTGTTCTCCCCCTCATCAGCCAACCGGAGCTAGGGCCGTCCCGTGCGGGATTTCCCCGAATTTTCCGAACGGAATGCGACGACGTGGTCACCCATCCGTACGGCGCGGGGTTTCCCGAACGGATGGTGCCCCCGTCGCCCGTACGGTGCGGCGGTGCGCGGGCTTGGCCGGTCCCCCGGTTGCCCGCACGGCGGGGGAAAGGGAAAGCTCGGGGTGGCGGCGGGGTGGCGCAGTCTGGCGTACCGCGGCCGGAGACCATCCGACTCGGACATGGGGGGCGAGCGTGGACGACAGCACCGCGCGGGAGCAGCACGATGTGATCGACCTGGAGCTGGACCGGCCGCACTCGGCCCGTATGTACGACTACTTCCTCGGCGGGGTCACCAACTTCCCCGCGGACCGGGAGGCCGCCGCCCGGGCCATCGCCGCTTTCCCCTCCACCCTGATCGCCGCCCGCAGCAACCGCGCCTTCATGCGCCGTTCCACCCGCTGTCTCGCCCAGCTGGGCATCGAGCAGTTCCTGGACATCGGCACCGGCATCCCGACCTCCCCCAACCTCCACGAGGTCGCCCAGAGCGTCGTCCCGCGGGCCCGCGTCGTCTACACCGACAACGACCCGATCGTCCTGACCCACGCCCGGGCCCTCCTGCGCAGCCGCCCCGAGGGGGCCACCGCCTACATGCACGCCGACGTCACCGACCCCGCCGGTCTGCTGGCCCACCACGTCCTGCGCGGCACCCTGGACTTCCACCGGCCCATCGCGCTCAGTCTCAACGCCCTGCTGCACTTCGTCACCGACGAGCACCACGACGCGCACGGCATCGTCGAGTCGCTCAAGGCCGCGCTGCCCTCCGGCAGCGCCCTGGTCGTCAGCCACGCCACACCCGACTTCGACCCCGAGGCCATCGCCCGCGTCACCGCCATCTACCGGGCGGCCGGAACTCCCGTGCAGGCCCGCACCCGCGAGGAGATCGCCCGGTTCTTCACCGGCTGGGAACTCCTCGACCCGGGTCTTCGGCCCATCCTGCGGTGGCGTCCCGACCCGGAGGAGGCGCACCTGACCTTCACCGACGCCGAAGCCGCCTGCTACGCCGGCGTCGCCCGCAAGCCCTGACGGGGCTCCCACGTCGTCTCGAGGACTCGGTCCCCACGCCTCGAGGGCGGGCCGGCACCACTGCCCGGTCCCGGCCGGGCGGGACGAGGGCTGTCCCGTGGCTGCCGGCCGCGGCGGGACGGTCCCGGTGCGGCCGGTGCGACCACGGCGGCGGAGCCGTCCCGGGCGGCCTCCCGTGCCGGGCTCCGGTGCCTCGTGCCGTGGACGCCGGCTGCCGGTCCGCCGGCCACCGGGGCGGCCCGTCCGCGCCCGGCGGGACGCGCGTCCCGGGGCGAGGCAGGTCCCGGGCTCGGCCCCGTGCGACCGTCCCTCCCCCTCGGTGCGGCGGTGGGCGCCCCGGAAAATTTTGGGAGGGAGCCCTTATTAGAATGGTGTCCATGAGCCCGCCGAAGCCGTCACCGGAGCTGCTGCGGGACCTGACGGACGAGAACGTGCTGCGCGCCCTCATGGCCCATGGCCGCCTCACCCGGGCGGAGATCGCCACCGTGGCCGGCGCCTCCGAGCCCACCGTCTCCGACCGCGTCCAGCGTCCGGAGCGGGCCGGACCGGTGGTCTACACCGGCGAGCGCACCACCGGGCGCGGCCGGGCCGGCTCCGCCTACCCGCTCGCCCCGCGGCGGGGAACCGCCCCGGTGGCGGGCATCGCCCCGTACGGCGTCACCGCCGCCGCCGTCGACGTCCTCGGCAGCACCGGCGGGCAGGTCCGCGCGGCCCGGGAAGCCGACGCGGGACGGGAGGCGGCCGCCGGGACGCTCGCCGCGAGGGCCGCGCGGCCGGGAGACCGGACCGACGCGCCGATGCGTCTGCCGGCGCCGTGCTGTCGGCCGTCGGCTCCCCGGCGGACCCGCGGACCGTCGTCGTCGGCGGGGCGTGGGGCTCCCGCCCCCGCATGATCGACGCCATCGAGGAGCACTTCCGGCGCACGCCGCGTCCCGTCCCCGTCGGCGCGGCCGCCCCGCCCCTGCCCGAGCCGGCCGGGGCGCGCGCCCGCGCGGCCGGTGAGCTCCGCTCCCCCCTCGTCCGGTCCGCGCGCTCCGCGACGCACCATCGACCGCTTTCGGTCCCCTCCCCCGACTCGACAGGACTGCCATGAGCACGACGAACGCCCCGCGTCCCGCGGCCCCCGCACGCCCCGACATCCGGCTCATCGTCACCGACCTGGACGGCACGCTGCTGGACGCCGACGGACGCGTTCCGCGGGGTCTGTGGCCGCTGCTGGACGAGCTGCGCCGCCGGGGCGTCGTCTTCAGTCCGGCCAGCGGCCGCCAGTACGCCACGCTGGCCCACCTGTTCGCCGGCGTGGACGACGGCATGGTCCACATCGCCGAGAACGGCGCCTTCGTCGTCCGTGACGGCGTCGAGCTCTCCTCGGACCCGCTCGACCCCGCGGTGTCCGCCCGCGTCGTCAAGTCCGTCCGGCAGCTGGTGGACGAGGGCGTGGACGCGGGCGTCGTCGTCTGCGGCAAGCGTTCGGCGTACACCGAGCGCGCCGATCCCGCCTTCCTCGCCGAAGTGGGCAGGTACTACCGCGCGCACCGCCTCGTCGACGACGCCACCGCGGTCGACGACGAGATCGTCAAGGTCGCCGTCTTCGACTTCGGCCCGGTCGAGCGCGGCGCGGCGCCGGCCCTGGCGCCCTTCGCCGACACCCACCAGGTGGTCGTCTCCAGCGAGCACTGGATCGACCTCATGAGTCCCACCGCCGACAAGGGGGCCGCCGTCCGCCGGCTCCAGCGGCACCTGGGCATCGGGCCGGCCCAGACCATGGTGTTCGGGGACTACCTCAACGACCTCGGCATGCTCGACGCCGCCGACTGGTCGTACGCCATGGCCAACGCCCATCCGGACGTCATCCGCCGCGCACGTCATCTCGCCCCCGCGCACAGCGACGACGGCGTCGTCCGCACCATCAGGACCCTCCTCGGCCTCTGACCCCGCCGTCCCGGCCGTCCGCGGCGCGACGCGCCCGGCGGGCGCCGCGGAGTCCTCGCCGCCGTCCGGGCCGGGGCCGCCGGGAAGGCCCCGCTCCGTCGTCCGTCCCCGGGTGCGACGCCGGGCCGCGCCGGCCGCCGCGCGGATGTCGGCGTTCCATGCACTGTGGGCATGGTTCTCCCTCTTGTCCGGCATTGGACTCATACGTGCTTCCGATCGATCCTTGAAAGGGTCCCCGACCCCTCCCGAGGAGACGATCACTTCATGAAGGCACTGCGCGGCTTCCCACCGGCCCCGGTGCCCCTCGCGGCCGCCGCGCGGGGTGCCGTCGCACTGGCCGTGCCGCTCCTCGTCGGCGTGTGGACCGCGACGCCGGTCCCCGCCGTGATCGCGGGAATCGGCGCCCTGTGGGGGGTGAGCCAGGACGGCCCCGACCCCTACCGGCTGCGGGTGCGGCGCCTGGGCTGCATGGGGCTGTGGGCCGCCCTCGGCCTGCTCGCCGGTGAGCTCGCGCTGCGCAGCGGGCACCCGGCGGCGGTGACCGTCTGCCTGGTCGCCGTCGCCCTGCTCGCCGGCGCGATCAGCCTGCGCGGCCGGCTGGCCTCCGTGTCCGGCATGCACCTCCTGCTCGGCGCCACCATCGGCGGCGGCATCCCGCTGCCGGGGCCGTGGTGGCATGCCCCGCTCGCGCTGCTCGCCGGGGTGGGCCTCGTCATCGTGCTGTCCGGGGCGCCGTGGCTGTGGCGCCGGCACGCCATCGAACGGTCCGCCGTCCTCGCCGTGTACCGGGCGGCCTCCCAGGCCCTGTCGGCGGCCGGCACGCCGGCGGCGGAGGACGCGCGGCGGCGGCTGACCGCGGCCCTCGACCACGCCCACCAGGTGATGGGCCGCCACCTCGCGCCCCGCGCCCGGGTGCGGGGGGAACTGGACGCGCTGCGCGGCGCCTTCCACACGGCGGTGCGGCTGGGCGAGGTGACGTCGGCACTGGTGTGGGAGGGCCGTCCGCTCCCCCGGCACGTGACGGAGGTGCCGCTGCTGATGGCCGCGCGCCTGCTGCCGCGGCCGGGCGGGGCGGCCGGGTCCGCCGGCCCGGACCCGGTGGACCACGCGCCCGGCCGGGCCGTGTTCCGCACCGATCTGGACTCGCCGGGTCTGCGCGCGCTCGCCGGGCTGTCCGCCGAGGCCGGCCGGGCGCGCCCCGACGAGGCGCCGGTCCGCCTCCCGGCGTACCCGTGGCACGGGCGGGCGGCCCAGGTGCGCTACACCGTGCTGCTGGCGGTCTGTGTGCTGGTCGCCCAGCTCTGCGCGGAACTGCTGCACGGTCCGCGCGGGTACTGGCTCCCCATGACGGTGGCCTTCGTCTACAAGCCCGACTTCGGGCCCGTCTTCCGCCGGGCCCTGCACCGCTGCGCCGGTACGGTCGTCGGGGTGGCCGCCATCGGCGCGGTGACCCTGCTGACGACGGACGCCTACGTCCTGATCGGCGCGGTGGCGGCCTTCGGCGCGCTGATGGCCGTCGGGGTGCGCCACCACTACGCGCTCGCCACGACGGGTCTGACGGCGATCGTGCTCGTCCTCGTCTACATGCTCGGTGACCACCGCGCGCTGTACGGGGCGCGCATCCTCGACACCGCGCTGGCCGCCGCGATCGTGCTGGTCGCGCACTTCGCGCTGTGGCCCCGCTCCGCGGCGGAGCGGGCCGCGGCGCAGACCGAGGCCGCCCTGGCCGCCGCCCGGCGGTACCGCGACCTGGCTCCCGGGGCCGCAGCGGTACAGCGGCACGCGCTGCGCCGGGCCGCCTACCACCGGCTGGCCGAGGCCCGGCGGGCCGTCGCCCACGCCCGCGGCGAGCCGGGCCGGCCCGACCGGGAGCTGGCGGACCGGGAGGACGCCATCGCCTCGGCGGAGCGGATGTGCGACGCCGTCAGCGCGCGCACCCTCGGCGCCGGCCCGGTGCCCTTCCCGCGCCCGGTTCCCCGGCGTGCGGCGGCCGGCCCGGTGGGCGGGTGAGCCGATGGACCTGCAGGTGCTGCGTTCCTTCCAGGCGGTGGCCCGGGGCATGACGGTGACCGAGGCCGCGGCCGAGGCCCACATCACCCAGCCGGCCCTGTCGCGAGCGCTGCGCAGGCTGGAGGAGGAGGTGGGCGCGGAACTCCTCCAGCGCGTCGGCCGCGTGCTGCGCCTCACGCCGGCCGGGCGGGTGTTCAAGGAGTACGTCGACGCCGCCCTGGACAGCTACGACCAGGGGCGGCGGGCGGTGGCCGAGGCCGTCGACCCGGACACGGGGACGGTGTCGCTGGCCTTTCTGCACACCCTGGGCACCTGGCTGGTTCCCCGGCTCGTCACCGGGTTCCGCGAAGAGTTCCCGCGGGTCCGCTTCGAACTGCACCAGCACGTGGAGAACGGCCTGGTCCAGCACCTCCTGGACGCCACCGCGGATCTGGTGATCACCAGTGGCGACCCCGGCCATCCGCTGATCACCTGGCGGCGGCTGCTGGTCGAACCCCTCTGGCTCGCCGTGCCCACCGGGCACCGCCTGGCCGAACGCCGCCGGGTCCGGCTGGCCGAGGTCGCCGAGGAGCCCTTCATCCTGCTCAAACCCGGCTACGGACTGCGCAGCGTCACCGAGACGCTGTGCCGTCGGGCGGGTTTCACCCCGCTCGTCGGCTTCGAGGGCGAGGAGGTGCACACCCTGCGCGGTCTGGTCGCCGCCGGTCTGGGCGTGTCCCTGATCCCGTCGTCGCCGGACGCGGCGGCGACCCCGGACTTCCCCATCCGGTACCTGGAGATCACCGACGTGCACGGTGCCCGGGACATCGGCATCGCGTGGCTGTCCGGACGCACCCTGCCACCGGCCTCGCGGCGCTTCATCGACCATGCGCTCCGGGTGACGGCCGGGGCGGCCGACGGCAGGTGGTGAGCCAGGACCCTCACCGCCGCCGCCCGCGGGACCGCCGCGGGCGTGTCCGGGCGTCCGGGGCGAGCGCCTTCGCGGGCACCGCCGCGCCGGCTGCGCGGGGGACGGCTCCGGGCCGGCCGGAGAAGGCCGGATTTTCCTGCCGAGGCGGCCGCCGCGCGGCCCGAAGCCGGTTAGCGTTGCCGCAGCCGTCGATCGCCTCACCCGCCGGGCCGGAAGCGGGCCGGCGCACGGCCACGCGGAAAGGGGGAGACCGCTGCGATCCCGGGTCACGCTCCGTGCCGCGCCTGCCCGTGCGCGCAGTCCGGCCTGCGCCGGGCCGGTGTCGCGATGGTTCGTACGGATCGGTACACGCCCCGCGCGCACGCTGCCGGCGGGCCGTGGGCGCCCTCGTCGAACAGCTTCCGGACCAAGGAAGAACACCATGCCGAAACATGCCAGGCCCAAGCCGCGCGCCGTACGCCTCGGCGTCCTCGTCGCCACGGCGGCCGTGACGACGACGGCCCTCTCGCTGGCCTCCGCGGCGACCGACGACGACTCCGCGTCCGAGGTGACGCAGCTCGGCCTCGAGCCGGCGTACCTCGCCGAGGGGCGCAGCGCGACGGCGCGGCTGGAGGTCGCCGCGGGGAAGGGACGGTGCGTCACGGCGTCCCGGCTCACGGTCGCCGTGCGCGACGGCTCCGGCCGCAACCTCGACTTCCCGGGCGCGGCGTCCGACGTGCGGATCTGCCCGTCGGGGTACACCTTCACCTCCGGCGCCCGGAGCTTCGCCGCGGGCACGTACACGATGTTCGGCTCGTGGCGGGACACCGGCGGCACGTGGCATCCCCTGCCGTCGACCACGCTGACGGTCGCGGCGGGCGGCGCCCCGCGGCCGGCTCCCGCCCCGACCGCTGAGCCGACGGCGACGCGCGGGCCGGCTCCCACGGCGACGACGTCCTCCGGCCCGACGCCGACGGCGCCCTCCGAGCCGGCGCCGACGAGCACGCAGGAAGGCGCCGACGGCCCGTCGTGGGACCCCTCCGGAGGGTGGAGGACCGTCTTCGCCGACGAATTCGAGGGAACCGCGCTGGACACCGCGAAGTGGACCGCCGGCTGGTTCGGCAGCGGTGTCACCGGCCCCGTGAACAGCGCGGAGAGCGCCTGCTACGACGCGCGGAACGTCAGCGTGTCCGACGGCGCGCTGCACCTGCGGCTGACCGGTGAGCCGTCCTCCTGCCAGGGCCGGTCGCAGCCGTACACCGGGGCCCACGTCAACACGATGGACACGTTCTCCTTCAGCTACGGGGCGGTCGAGTACCGCGCCAAGGTGCCGGTGAAGGACGGCGAGGTCGCGAACTGGCCGGCGCTGTGGGACAACGGCCGTGACTGGCCCGAGGACGGCGAGACCGACACCATGGAGGGCCTGTCCGGGTCGGTCTGCTCGTACTGGCACAGCAGCGGCACGGACCGGGGCCACTGCCCGAAGGACGGCCTCACCGGCTGGCACACCTTCGGGCACCAGTGGGAACCCGGCCGCATCACCTGGTTCTACGACGGCCGGCCGGTGCACACGCAGACGTCGGGCGTCGTCGGTTCCCCGCACTACCTGATCATGCAGAACACCCAGGGGTCCTACGGCGGCCCGACGCTCGCCCCGGCCGACCTCCAGATCGACTACGTCAGGGTGTGGAGCAGGTGACGCCCCTTCCGGGCGACGGGGCCCCCGCGGTCCCGCCCGCCCGGGCGCCGGCTCGTCGGGCGGCCGGGCACGGTCGCGCCGGCCCGGCCGCCCGTCCCTACTTCAGGGGTTCGACACGGATGTTGCGGTAGCGGACCGTGTTCCCGTGGTCCTGCAGCCGGACGGGTCCGGCAGCGGGCCCCTCGGGGGCGCCGCCTCCCGTGGGGCCGTCGATCGCGACGTCGTCGTGGATCTTCTTGCCGTTCCACACCACGGTGACCCGCGCATCGGCCGTCTTCCTGCCCTCGGCGTCGTAGCGCGCCGCGCGGAAGACGATGTCGTACGACTGCCATGTCTCCGGTGCGGTGGCGGCGTTCACGTCGGGGGCCTTCTTCAGGTAGATCGCCCCCGCCTCGTTGTCGTCGAGCGTGGTGTCGCCGAAGGAGTCCAGGATCTGGATCTCGTAGCGGTCCTGGAGATACACACCGCTGTTGGCGCGGTCCTGGCCCGTCACGTCCGGGGGAAGCTCGGGAAGCCGGAACTCGACGTGCAGGGCGAAGTCGTCGAAGCTGTCCTTGGTGCGGATGTCCCCGCAGCAGACCTCCATCGCGCCGTCGGCGACGGGCCACTGCACTGGGCGCCCGTCGGTGTGCTGCCACCGGTCGAGACCGTCGCCGTCGAACAGCGCGACCGGGGCGCCGTGCGGGTCGACGGTGATCAGGTCGAGGTTGACGTGGCCGGTGTCGCCCTTGTCGTACCGGTAGGCGACGGTGTTGTGCCCGGCCCGCAGGGGCAGGGTCTCCCGCTGCGTCGACCAGGTGTCCCAGTCGCCGGTGCTGCGGAGCTCCGTCTGTTTCACCTTGGTCCCGTTGACGTACAGGGAGAGGGACTTGGTGCCCTGGAAGGGGTTCGGGCCGTTGGAGTAGCGCAGGCCCACGTCGTACCTTCCCTTCCTGGGGACCTCGACGTCGAAGGTGGTCGTGACCCCCTCGGTGCCGTACCGGTCGACGAAGCCGCTGCCGGAGTAGCCCCTGTGGTCCGTGTTGATGCCGGCCGCCCCGGTGAGGGTCGCCTCCTCGGCCTCGTACAGCGACGGCGGTGAAGGCTGCCTGCCCGGCAGGGCGTTGAGCGTGTACCAGGCCTCCGTGCTCCACAGGCTCTCGCCCGACGCGGAGCTGAACGGGCGGGGGGAGCGGACGTGCACGACGCGGCCCGGCTCGAGGCCCTCGAGCGCGAGGGTCACCTTCTTGCGGTCGGCCGACAGCTTCGCCGAGCTCACCTTCAGGGTCTCCTCGGCGATCTTCGGGCCGCCGTAGTCGCTCGTCGGGGTGTAGCGCCACTGCCGCGCCTGGTAGCGGCCGGCCAGATTCTCCGCGGTCTCCTGCGACAGGGGCTGGGTGTACTCCAGCTCGAAGCCTCCCTTCTTCACCCGCATGGCCTGGATGTCGAAGGTGTTGCCCCCGTTGGGCGACAGTTTCTGGAGGCCGTACTTGAGCTTGCCCTCCTGGCCCCAGTTGCCGTCCGCTCCCAGGCCGCCCACGTAGATCGCGCCGTCGGGGCCCATGCTGATCCGGTTCACGCCGGCTTCGAGCCCCTGGGTGAAGCGGAAGACGGCGCCCTGGTACTGGCCCTTGACCTTCTCCAGGTAGGCGCGCTGGATACCGCCGTACGTGACGTCGCCGAACAGCATCTGGCCCGCGAACCTGCCCTTGGTCAAGTAGAGCGGGGTGCTGGGGGAGTTGGCGATCTCGTTCTGCGGGAGCCAGAGCACCGGCCGGGTGACCGGCTCGGAGTCGAAGGGGCCCGCGGGGTTCGTGTAGTGGTTGAAGAAACGATCCTGCTCGATGTGGACCAGTTTCGACGCGGGGAGCCAGCCGCCCTGGTTGTCGGTGGCGAAGAGGTCGCCGCCGGGCCCCCAGCCGATGCCGTTGGGGGTGCGGAGTCCTCCGGCGAGGTAACTGACCTCGCCGGTCTTCCGGTTCACCTTGACGGTGGTGCCGCGGCCGGGTGCGGGCTGCGGGTTCGTGGTGGCGCCGCCGTAGTCGATGGCGACGGACAGGTTCAGGTAGAAGTAGCCCTTGCGGTACAGGAGTCCGAAGGCGAACTCGTGGAAGTTGCCGCCGTACGGCCAGGTGGCGATCGTCTTGAACCGGTCCATGACGCCGTCGCCGTCGCGGTCGCCCAGTTCCGTCAGTTCGTGCTTCTGGGAGACGAAGATGGTGCCGTCGACGACCTTGAGGCCCATCGGCTCCTTGAGGCCCTCGGCGATCCTCGTGGCCTTCACCTTGTCCGGGCCCGTGGCGCCCGTGACGTGCTCGATGGCGTAGACCTCGCCGGCCGTGTGGTCGGTGCCGCCCCAGGTGGTCACCACCAGACGGCCGTCCGGCAGCCAGTCCATGCCGGTGACCTGCGGTTCGAAGCCTTCGGGGCGGAGGTCGGTGAGGGTGTGGTCGGGACGCACCGCGGTGAGGGGGAGGCCGTCGCCCGGCGAATCCGTGATCCCCTCGCACTCCTTGCGGCCCGGGGCGGTCACCCGGACCACGCCGGCGTCGGTGCTCAGCGCCGTGCGCGGCACGGTCTCGAAGCCGGTGGCGCCCGGCGGCTGCCAGGCCAGGGTGAGCTGCTGGCCGCCGCCGCGCTCGAAATGGTCGATGCGCAGCGCGTGCATGCCTTCGGTGAGCTGGACGGTGCCGTCCTTGGGTTCCGCGCCGTGCAGGCCGTCGTGGTCGATGACCGGCTGGTCGTCGATCAGCAGCCGCGAACCGTCGTCGCTGGTCAGCCGGAAGGTGTACGAACCGTCGGCCGGCACGTGGACGTTGCCGGTGACCTGGGTGACGAAATTGTCGCTGAATCCGCCGAAGTCGTCGGCCGACGTCCAGTCGACGGTCGGCATCAGCCTGTCGACGTTGGGGGTCTGTCCTGGCTTGAGGGTGCAGATCTGGCTGAGCGGGACCTGGACGTCGAAGACCCGCAGGGTGACTCCGGGCTCCTGTGGCGGTACGTCGGCCCGCGGCGCGGAGCCCGGCTGTGCCGAGGCCGGCGGGGATCCCCAGAGTCCACCCGCGGCGAAGGCGCCGACGAGCAGCCCTGTCAGACATCTTCGGAAGCGGTGGGACAGCCGTCGGTTCATGCTTCCTCCTGTGGGTCGACCGGAGGGCCGGATCAACTCCGGTGCCGAATACGCGAAACGCCAACGGTTGCGGCCGACACGCTAGGAGACTTCTGCTCAGCGCGTCCATACTTTGTCATCGATGAGTTCAAAGTCCTGGAGGGAGAACTTCCGCACGGACGTGCCGGGCTGAGGGGGCGGGCGGCCGGAGGGCCGCCCGCCGGCGGGGAGTCGCCCGGCCCGCCCGCTGCGGCCGTGGGAGGCCGCGGGTATGCCGGGCGCGGCTGCCCTGGACCGTCGTCCGGCGTGGCGCGCCGGGCGCCGGGCGCGTAGCCACCGGCCCGGCCGCGGCGGCGGCCGCGCGG
>NZ_BAAATK010000003.1:291325-307213 GCF_039533365.1 Streptomyces glaucus | reverse complement strand
GGCGGCCGCGCGCCGGCGGCGTCCCCGCCGGCGCCGGTCCGGGCGGCCCGGTCCTGCCTCACGCACCGCCCCGGGTGTCCAGCTCGGCGAGGCTGATGTCGGCGCCCGGCGAGGCGGGATCCTGTGCCTCGGCCAGGTCGCCGAGGCTCACCAGTCCCACCGGCAGCCCGTTCTCCACCACCGGCAGCCGGCGCACCGCGTGCTCCCGCATCAGCGCGACCGCCGCCGACACCGGGTCGTCCGGGGCGACCACCAGCGGGTCCGGGGTGCACACGGACCGCGCGCTCACCGCCAGCGGGTCGACGCCCTCGGCGACGGCCCGCACCGCGATGTCCCGGTCGGTGAGCACGCCGACGACCTGCTGGCCGTCGGCCACCACCACGTCGCCGATGTTCTGCGCGCGCATCAGCTGCGCCGCCTCGACCAGCGAGGCGTCCGGGCGCACGGCGACCACGCCCGGCGTCATGACGTCCTTCACGAACTCGGCCATCGGTTGGCCCTCCTCCCGTTCCCCGGCCCGCGGGGCCGCGGGCCGGGCCGGGACGCATCGCCCGCGGCACCCCGCCGCGGGGAGCTACGCGTCGCCCGGCCCGGCCTCCCCGGCCCCGGTCAGGGCCTCGGCCAGCTCCTGGACGGTGCCGTAGCGCGCCGACTGCGGCAGCTCCTCGACCTGCTCGACGAGCGAGTCGGGCGCGTTGCCGCGGCGCAGCGCCCGGGCCAGCTCGCGCGGGCCCGCCGGGAAGGTGCCGCGGGTCAGGATCCGGGCCAGGTCCAGCCGGACCGTCTCCAGGGGCGTCGGCCCACGGCTCGGCGTCACCGGCCCGTGCGCGACCTCGGGGTCGTCCTCGGCGGTCGGCTCCGGGTCGTGCCACTCCTCGGTGCGGGTGGGGTGCCCGGACTTGAGCAGGCCCTGCAGTTCGTGCTTCATCTCGTCGTCGCGGCGGACGCTCAGCCGGTCGCTGCCTCGCTGCATGTCTCCCTCCAGATCCTCGGGGGTGGCCCCCGCGTACCCGCAGACCGGGCACCGACACGGATTCGTCCGGACGGGACCGGTCCGATTCAGCCGGACACCGGGGCGCGCGGTCGTCCTGCCCCGGCGCGCCGGGCGGGCCGGCGCGGACGGCGCCTGCCCGGTCACTTCCTCTCCCGCGCCGGCAGGAACTCCTGCACCTTCGCCTTGAAGCCCTGCCGGACCACCGACCCGCGGTCCGGGTCGCCCTTCAGGACCGCGGCGGCCGTCGCCTCCATCTGCTCCCACGTGGCGTGCGGCGGGATCGGCGGCACGGCCGGGTCGGTCAGGAACTCGACCACCGCCGGGCCGTCCGCCGCCAGGGCGGCCCGCCAGGCGTCCTCGACGTCCTCCGGCTTCTCCACCCGGATGCCGGTGAGGCCCAGCGAACGGGCGAACGCGGCGTACCGCACGTCCGGGAGCTCCTGCGAGGGCAGGAAGGACGGGGCGCCGCCCATGGCCCGCAGCTCCCAGGTGACCTGGTTCAGGTCGCGGTTGTTGAAGACGCCCACCACCAGCCGCGGGTCCTCCCACTGGTGGCGGTACTTCGCCGCCGTGATCAGCTCCGCCATGCCGTTCATCTGCATCGCGCCGTCCCCGACCAGGGCGATCGCGGGCCGGTCCGGGTGCGCGAACTTCGCGCCGATCACGTACGGCACGCCGCAGCCCATCGTGGCCAGCGTCCCGGACAGCGAGCCGCGCATGCCGGACCGCATGGTCAGGTGCCGCGCGTACCAGTTCGCCGTCGACCCCGAGTCGGAGGTGACGATCGCGTTGTCCGGCAGCAGCGGGTCCAGGGCGCGGGCCACGTACTCGGGGTTGACCGGGTCGGCGCTCAGGGCCGCGCGCCGCTCCATCACCTCCCGCCAGCGCCTGACGTTGTCGCACACCGTCTCGTACCACTCGCGGCCGCGCCCGGGCTCGATCAGCGGGATCAGCCGCTCGAGTGTCGCCCTCGCGTCGCCGACCAGGTTCACCTCGTACGGGTAGCGCATCCCGATCATGTGCGGGTCGATGTCGATCTGCACCCCCCGCACCTTGCCGAACTCGGGCAGGAACTGGCTGTACGGGAACGACGACCCGATGGTCAGCAGCGTGTCGCAGTCCCGCATCAGCTCGTACGACGGGCGGGTGCCCAGCAGGCCGATCGAGCCGGTGACGTACGGCAGCTCGTCGCTGAGGACGTCCTTGCCGAGCAGCGCCTTGGCGACGCCCGCGCCGAGCAGCTCGGCGATCCGCTCCACCTCGGCCCGCGCGCCGGCCGCGCCCTGGCCGACCAGGATCGCCACCTTGTCGCCGGCGTTGAGGATCTCCGCCGCCCGCCGCACGGCGTCGTCGGAGGGCACCGCCGTCCAGGAGCTGCGGTCCAGGCTGGAGGGCACCATCTTGAACTCGTGCGTGGGCGGCGAGTAGTCGAGTTCCTGCACGTCGCCGGGGATGATGACGGCCGTCGGGCAGCGGCGCGCGTACGCGGTGCGGATCGCCCGGTCCAGCACGTTGGGCAGCTGCTCGGGCACCGTCACCGTCTCCACGAAGTCGGAGGCGACGTCCTTGAACAGCGTGTGCAGGTCCACCTCCTGCTGGTAGGAGCCGCCCATCGCGGTGCGGTGCGTCTGCCCGACGATCGCCAGCACGGGCACGTGGTCCAGCTTGGCGTCGTACAGGCCGTTGAGCAGGTGGATCGCGCCGGGCCCCGAGGTCGCCGCGCACACGCCGAGACGGCCGCTGAACTTGGCGTAGCCGACCGCCTGGAACGCGGACATCTCCTCGTGCCGGGACTGGATGAACCGGGGCTGGTTCTCCGCCCGGCCCCAGGCGGCCAGCAGCCCGTTGATGCCGTCGCCGGGGTAGCCGAAGACGTGCTCGACACCCCATTCGCGCAGCCGCTGCAGGACCTGGTCGGCGACCTTGACGCTCATGTACGGACCTCCCGGACATCGGACGTGGGGGACTGGCGGACAGCAGCGGTACGAGTCACCGCGCGCCGTGCCCGAAAACCTGCCCGGGTGTTTGCGGGGCGGGGTCGGGGGCAGGTGGAGTCTCAGTGCTTCGGACAGGAGGCACGTCCGTGGGAGCGGTGCGACGTCGCCACGGGTGCGTCCGTCCGGATCCCGGGCGCGCTCCCACGGGGACCGTCCGACCGACGGGCCGTGTCGCCACGACGGCGTCCGCCACCGGCGCCGCCCGCGACATCCGGCACGCTTCCGGCTCCGCGCAGCGGGAGGCGCTCCGGGCCGCGCCTCATCGACAGGCGTGACGACAGGCCCCGCACTCCAGGGGAGCTGCGACGCACATGCCGACCCAAGCCGGCGGGAGGCACCACCCGCACGACGACGCCCCCGACACCGCCGAGGCCTTCCGCAGGCTCGCCGTCCTGCCGCCCGGCCCCGAGCGCGACGCGCTCCGCGACCGGATCGTCGAGGCCTGGCTGCCCATGGCCGACCGGCTCGCGGGACGCTTCCGCAGCCGCGGCGAGAGCTACGAGGACCTGCGCCAGGTCGCGGCCCTCGGTCTGGTCAAGGCCGTCGACCGGTACGACCCGGAGCGCGGCAACGCCTTCGAGAGCTACGCCGTGCCGACCGTCACCGGCGAGATCAAGCGCCACTTCCGCGACCACATGTGGACCCTGCACGTGCCGCGCCGCGTCCAGGACCTGCGCAACCGCGTGCGGTTCGCCTGCCAGGACCTGTCCCAGACGGTCTCGGGCCGCCGGCCCACCGTCGCCGAGATCGCCGAGCACGCCGACATGAGCGAGGAGGACGTCCAGGTGGGCCTGGAGGCCCTGGAGAGCTTCACCGCGCTCTCCCTGGACGCCGAGCTGCCCGGCAGCGAGGACGGCTACTCCCTCAGCGACGCCCTCGGCGCCCCCGACCCGGCCCTCGACACCGTCGTCGACCGCGAGGCCGTCAAGGAGCGCCTGGCCGCGCTGCCGGAGCGGGAACGCGCGATCCTCTACATGCGGTTCTTCGGCGACATGACCCAGAGCCGCATCGCCGAGCAGCTCGGCATCTCCCAGATGCACGTGTCCCGCCTGATCAGCCGGTGCTGCAACCGGGTGCGGGAGCAGGTGCTGCGGGAAGGGGCGTAGGCGGGGCGCCGGCCGGGACCGGGCCCGTCACCCGCTCGGAGGTCCCCTTCGCGCGAATGGTGCCCGGCGGCGCGCGTGCCGGAGCCGGGCGGGCTGTGATGGCTGCGGGGGCGCGAGCGCCGTGCCCCCGCAGCCGTCGCCGAAGGAGGCCCCCTCATGCGCCGTGCCGCCCGCGTCCTGTCCGTCGCCGTCCTGTCCGGTGCCGCCGTGGGTGTTCCCGGGCCGGTCCTCGCCGCAGGCCCGGTTCCCGCCGGGAGGCCGGCCGGGGCCGTGGACCGGGCCGTCGCCGCCCGGGCCGCCCCGGCCGTCCTCGTCCCGGCCGTCCCCGGCGGTCCGTCCGGCGCCGGGATACCCGCCGCGGCCGGGGACCCGGCCGGTACGCGGTCCGGTACGGGGGAGTCCGCGGACCCCGGAGGGCTCACCGCCGCGGAGGAATCCGCCGACGCGGAGGAGTCCGTCGGCGCGGAGAAATCCGCCGGTGCGGAGGAGTCCGTCGGCGCCGACGCGTCCGCCGGCGCGGAGGAACCCGGCGCCGACGCGTCCGCCGCCGAGCGACCCGCCGGCCAGGAGGACCCCGCGGCCACCGGCGGGAGACCGGACGTGTCCGGGGAACCGGCCGCCGAGGTCGTTCCCGGCACCGCCTCCCCGGGCGGCGACGTCACCGTCTCGGTCGTCTGCGATCCCGTCGGCGGCCGGGCCCCCGCCACCGTCGAGGCCGCCTCGCGGGCCTTCGAGGGGGGCGCCGTCGAGCTGCGCAAGGTGCCCGGGAACGACGAGGAGGTGTCCGGCCCCGTCTACCGCGGCACCGCCCGGATCGCCCCCGCCGGGGACTTCGAGGACGACCCCGCCCCGTCCGCCTCCGCCTCCGGTTCCGCCTCCGCCTCCGCGTGGACCGTCGACGGCACCTGCCCGGCGGCGCACGGCTCGGAGGGCACGCCGTGGAGCGCGACGTTCACCGTGCTGCCCGGCGGCAGCGGCGGCCACCCGTGCCCCGAACCGGGCGGGCCGGGCGACGCGCCGTGCGGCGACGCCACCCGGGGCGGGGTGCGGGCCGGGGCGGGCGGCACCTTCACCGACTCCGTGCCCGCGCTGGTCGCCGGGGGCGCCCTGATCGCCGGCGCGCTCGGCGCCGCCGCGCACCGGCTGTACCGCCGGCGCGGTCACGGCGGCGGCTGACCGGCCGGCGCCGCCCGCTCCGCCCGCCCGTGCCGCTTCCGAGCCCCGCCGCCCCGTACGTCTCACCGCCCTGCCCGTCCCGCCCGCTGCTCCGTCCGCTCCACCCGCCTCGTCCGCTCCACCCGCCTCGTGCGCTCCGGCAGCCCGGCTGTCCTGCGCGCCCGCGCCCGCCGCGCCCGCCACGCGCCCGCCGAACCCCTTGCGGTACCCCGGCCCCCTCCCCCCACACCGGCGACCGCCTGTGATCCGCGCAACCCGGCCGGGCGGCCATGGAGCGGCGTCAGCGCGGGTACTCACAGCTCCGAGACCCCGGGCCCGGGCGACGCGACGACCAACGGCACACCACCCAGGCCCCCACCCCGGAGGTACGCATGCCGCGGACGGACCCCGAAGGCCACGGCCCCGTCCGTTACGGGCCGCCGCTCCCGGCCGACGGGCTGCCCGTGCCGCCCGAGCTGTCGGCCGTGCTCGCCGCGGCCGCGTCCCGCGCCGAGGGCGAGCCGGTCGGCGGCGGGCCCGCGCTGCGGGCCGCGGCCTGCGGCTACTGGGAGCGGCGCGGCCTGCCCACCGCGCCCGACCGGGTGGTCGCCGCACCCGGCGCGCCCGCCCTGCTGCTCGCGCTGACCGCCGCGCTCGGCGGCGACGTCCTGGCGCCGCGGCCCTGCACCGCCTGGTGGACGCCGTACGCCCGTCTGCTGGGCAGGCCCGTCTACCACGTGGCGACGCCGGTCGAGTGCGGCGGCGTCCCGGATCCGTACGCCCTGCTGGAGACCGTGCGCCGGGTCCGCGCCGAGGGCGGCGACCCCCGGCTGCTGGTGCTGTCCGTCGCCGACGACCCCACCGCCACCGTCGCGCCGCCCGAGTTCCTGCACGAGACCGTCGAGGCGGCCGCCGGCGAGGGCCTGCACCTGGTCAGCGACGAGACCTGGCGCGACACGCTGCACGACCCGCAGGAGACGGTGCTGCTCAGCCCCGCCGAGATGCTGCCCGGGAAGGTCACCGTCGTCACCGACCTGGCCGGCGGGCTGCTCCCGCCGGGCTGGCCGGCCGCGGTGGCCCGCTTCCCGGCGTCCGCCGCCGGGGACGGCCTGCGTGCGCGCGTGCTGGACGTGCTCACCGCGCTCGACGCGTGCGTCGCCGCTCCCGTCGCCGTGGCGGCGGGCCACGTCCTGGGCGAGCCCGGGCCGGTCACCGCACGCCGGTCGGCCGCGGCACGCCTGCACGGGCGCGTGGCCGCCGCCGCGCACGCCGCCGTGGTCGCGGGCGGCGCCCTCGCCCGGCCCCCGCGGGCCGGCCGCCACCTGTACGTCGACCTCGGCCCGCTGCGCGCCGCGCTCGGCGCGCAGGGCGTCTCGGACGCCCAGGAACTGGAGGACTTCCTCACCGCCCGGCTCGGCATGCCCGCGCCGGGCGGCCACCGCTTCGGCGACGATCTGCAGGCGCTGCGCGTCCGGCTGTGCACCGGCCCCCTGCTGGGCGCCTCCGAGGAGGAGCGCGCGGAATGCCTCAGGTCCCCCGACCCGTTGGAACTGCCACACGTGCGACGCGCGTTGATCCAGCTGAGGTCGGTCTTCGACGATCTCCGCGACGCTCAGCGATGGGAGCCTCCTCGATGACGCAGCAGTCCGAGCCGACCACCACGAGCACGACCGTCCGGGAAGCCGACGCTCCGGCGGACGCGTCGTCCCCGGCCTTCCCGGTTCCGCCGCTCGCCGCTCCCCGGCCCCTGGGCGAGCGCCGGATATGGCCGAGAACCTTCCACGACCGGCTCACCGCCCCGCTGCCCGGCCTGAGGGCCATGGCCCGCTTCGCCCGCGAGGGCGCCCTGCGCCCGGACCGGGCGGGCCTCGCCGACATCCCCCGGCTCCCCTTCCGGCCCGGCCCGCTGCCCCGCGTCGACGCCCGCACCATCGCCGTCACCTGGGCGGGACACGCCAGTTGGGTGGTGCGGATCGGCGGGCTCACCGTCCTCACCGACCCGGTCTGGTCCCGCCGCATCCTCGGCACCCCGGCCCGCATCACGCCCGTGGGCGTCCCCTGGGAGGACCTGCCCCGCGTCGACGCGGTCGTCATCAGCCACAACCACTACGACCACCTGGACGCCCCCACGCTGCGCCGGCTCCCGCGCGACACCCCGGTGTTCGTGCCCGCCGGGCTCGGCCGCTGGTTCCAGCGGCGCCGCTTCACCCGCGTCACCGAGCTGGACTGGTGGGAGGCGGCCGAACTGCGTCCGGAGGGCGACCCCGCCGAGGGCGGCGGCGGGCGCCGGGCGGGGGTCCGCTTCGACTTCGTCCCCGCCCACCACTGGTCCAAGCGCACCCTCACCGACACCTGCCGCACCCTGTGGGGCGGCTGGGTGCTCACCGCCCCCGACGGCCGGCGGGTCTACTTCGCGGGCGACACGGGCTACGGCCACTGGTTCTCCCGCATCGGGCGGCGTTATCCGGGCATCGACCTGGCCCTGCTCCCCATCGGCGCCTACGACCCCCGCTGGTGGCTCCGCGACGTCCACTGCGACCCGGAGGAGGCGGTCCAGGCCGCCCAGGACCTCGGCGCGCGCCGGATGGCCCCCATGCACTGGGCCACGTTCGTGCTGTCGGCGGAACCGGTGCTGGAGCCGCTCACCCGCGTACGCGCCGCCTGGGAGAGGGCCGGCCTGCCCCGCGAGGACCTGTGGGACCTGCCGGTGGGCGGCTCCCGGATCCTCGACCGGGCCTGATCTTCCCGGGGCTCCGCCCGCGGGTCCCGCTCCCGCCTCGGGGCCTCGCCCGCGGGCCCGGCTCCTCGCCCCCGGCCCCGGTCCTCCGTCAGGCCCTCGTCTCCCCTCCGCCGGGTCCCCGCCCCGGGCCCCGGTGGCCCGCCGGGTCCCCGTCCCCGGTCAGGCCTTCGAGACCCCGCGGACCCGTCGCCACAGCCCCGGCGCCGCGCCGACCAGCAGGGTCAGCGCGACCGCCGCGACCACTCCCTCCCACGGCTGCGGGAACAGCGAGCCGCCGAGAATCCCGATCAGCTGGTACGTCACCGCCCAGGCCAGGCAGGCCGGCAGGTTGCCGCGGGAGAAGCGGCGCAGCGGCCACTTCGCCATCAGGCAGGCCAGCATCACCGGGATACGGCCCGCCGGCACCAGCCGGGACAGCACCAGCACCGCCACGCCGTGCGCGGCGAGCTTGTCCTGGGCCTGCGCGAGCCGGTCCTCCGGAGCGCGCGCCCGGATCGCCGCCAGCCAGCGCGAACCGTTCTTCGACCCCATCCCGCGCCGCCCCAGCCAGTACAGGGCCGCGTCGCCCAGGAACGCCCCCAGCGACGCCGTCACGAACACCAGCGCCAGCGAGAACGGCGCCGTCTGGTGGACGGCGACCACGGCCGCCGAACTCACCAGCGCACCCGTCGGCACCACCGGCACCAGCGCCCCGACCAGCACCAGCAGGAACAGCGAGGGATAGCCCAGCGCCTGCTGCGTGGACTCGGGCGGCACCGCCGCGGGCGCGGCGAGCCAGGTCACCGGGCGACCTCCAGACGGACGCTCTCCCCGTGGCGGAGCCGGTGCACCGCCACATCCGGCGCGCGCAGCGCCGCCAGGCGCACGAACTCGTCGCCCGGCGCGTGGAACTCGTGGGGGCGCACGGCGTCCATCCCGATCGGCCAGTACGTGCCGTAGTGCACCGGCACCGCGCTGCGCGCCGTCAGCCGGGCCAGCGCCTCGGCCGCCCGCCCCGCGTCCAGGTGCCCCTCCCCGAGGCGGGGACCCCAGCCGCCCACCGGCAGCAGCGCCACGTCCACCGGCCCGACCTCCTCGGCCATCGAGTCGAACAGCCCGGTGTCCCCGGCGAAGTAGGTGCGGGCCTCGCCCTCGACGACATAGCCGAGAGCGGGGGCGCGGTGCGGCCCGAGCGGCAGCCGCCGCCCGTCGTGCCGCGCGGACACGGCCCGCACCACCAGGCCGCCGACCGGTACGACGTCCCCCGGCGCCACCTCGGTCACCCGCAGGTGGGCGAGCCGGCGCAGCCCCGGCACCGCGCGGGGCGCACCCCGGGGCACGAGCAGGCGCGTGCCCGCGGCGAGCCCCGCCAGCGACGGCACGTGCAGGTGGTCGGCGTGCAGGTGCGACACCAGTGCCACGTCCGCGCGCCGGGCGTCGGGCGGGGGCGGCGCCCCGCGCCGCCGGCGCAGGTGCGCGAGCCGGCGGGCGAACAGGGGATCGGTGAGCACGCGTACGTCCGAGTCCTCGACCGTGCAGGTCGCGTGCCCCCACCAGGTGACCTCCACCGGCACCTCCATGCCTCCTTCGCGCGACTCCCCGAAGCGTACGTGCAGGAGTAGGGTCGGCGACGAAACCGGAGGTGAGGGGGGTGCCATGGTGCCGGTCCGGGTCACGGCGATCGCGAGTCTGACGCCGCTGGAGGAGCTGGACGCCGATCCCTTCCTGGTGGACTCCCGCAGCCAGCACGCCATGTGCGCCCGGTGGGCCGCCGAGCACGGGTACGTCGTCACCCGGGAGCTGCTGGTGCGCGGGCTGCGGCCCGACCACGAGGCCCTGTGGGAGGGCGTGCGGCCCGGCCGGGACCTGTTCGTCGCGCCCAGCCGGCGGGTCCTGGAGAGCGCGCTGTCGTCCGTGGAGGAGTTCACCGCGGAGTGCGCGCGGCGCGGGGTGCGGGTGGAGACGGTGGGGCAGGCGGAACCGTCGTACGACGCGGCGATGAAGGCGTGCGTGCACCGGCGGCTGTCGATGCCGACGGCCGGCTACGACGGGCGCTGAGGCCCGCCGGGGCACGGGCCGGGGGACGGACCGGCGCTCGCCCGCGGTGTGACAAGGTGAGTACGGGCCCGCGCCGGTGACGGGCCGGAACGCGAGGTGGGCGGGAGTGCTTGGGGGACGCTGGCGGCGGGTGGCCAGCCAGATCGGGCGGAGCGTCGGGGTGTGGGCCGTCTCCACGCTCACCATGCTCGTGCTCGCCGGCCTCCTGCCGGACTTCCGGCTCCGCTCGGCCGACGGCGACAGCGCCACCGACATCGCCGTCACCGCCGCGTTCGGCGCCGGCGCCTTCGGCCTGCTGTCGGCCCTGGTGTGGCCGCTGCTGGTCCGCCTCCTGCTGCTCGTGCCCGCGCTCGTCCTCGGCCTGCTGGTCTTCTTCCTCAACGGCGCCCTGCTGCTGCTCGCGCTGCGCCTCAACCCCGGCGAGCGCGGCGCCGCCGCCCCGGAGACCGCGGTGGTGGTGGCGGCCGTGATGTCCGCCGTCGCCTCCGCCACCGGCGCCGCCCTGGCCGTACGCGACGACGACGCCTACCGGCGCCGCCTGTACCGCCTCGCCGACCGCCGCCGCCGGGCGGGCCCGCCCTGCCCGGCCGGCCCCGGCACGCTCTTCCTCCAGCTCGACGGCGTCGGCCACGACGTGCTGGTGGACGCCGTCGGCAAGGGCCTGATGCCCACCGTCGCCCGCTGGCTGGACGGCGGCCGGGGCCGGCCCCCCACCCACCGGCTCACCCCCTGGCGCACCGACTGGTCCAGCCAGACCGGCGCCAGCCAGCTCGGCATCCTGCACGGCAGCAACCACGACGTGCCCGCCTTCCGCTGGTACGAGAAGGACCGCCGGGAGGTGATGGTCTGCAACCGCCCGACCAGCGCCGCCGAACTCCAGCGCCGCGCCGTCCGGCACACCGGCCACGACGGGCTGCTCGGCGTCGACGGCGCCAGCCGCGGCAACCTCTTCAGCGGCGGCGCGGGGGAACAGGCCCTGGTGCTGTCCATCGCCGCCCGCCGCCGCAGCCGGGAGAACCGCTCCCGCGCCGGCTACTTCGCCTACTTCTCCGACCCGGCCAACGCCGTGCGCACCGCCCTGTCCTTCGTCGCCGAGGTCGCCCGCGAGATCGGCCAGTCCACCCGCGCCCGCATCGACAAGGCCCGCCCGCACGTCTCCCGCGGCGGCCTCTACCCCCTCGTGCGGGCCTTCGCCACCGTCGTCGAACGGGACGTGGTGGTCGCCGCGGTGATGGGCGACATGCTCGCCGGGCGCACCGCGATCTACGCCGACCTGGTCGCCTACGACGAGGTGGCGCACCACTCCGGGCCGTTCGGCCGGGACGCCGGGAAGGTCCTGCAGCGCCTGGACCGCTGCCTCGCGCTGATCGAGAAGGTCGCCGAGCACGCCCCCCGCCCGTACCGGATCGTCGTGCTGTCCGACCACGGCCAGAGCCCCGGCGAAACCTTCCGCTCCCGTTACGGCCTCACCCTCGGCGACCTGGTGCGGGCCGGCTGCGGGCTGCCCGTGCCGCGCCGGGCCCGGCGCACCCGCAGCGGCGCCGAGGCGCGCAACGCCGTCCGGGCCGCGCTGCGCCGCCCCGTCGAGGAGGGCACCGAGGACCACCGCCCCCCGCGCCGCCGCTCCGAACCGATCGTGCTGGCCTCCGGCAACCTGGGCCTGGTGTCCTTCCCGGACGTGCCGCACCGGATGAGCCGGGAGGAGATCGACGCCCGCCATCCCGCGCTGCTGCCGACGCTCGCCAACCACCCCGGCATCGGCTTCCTGCTCGTCCGCAGCGAGGAGCACGGCGGGGTCGTGCTCGGCGCGCGCGGCGTGGAGATCCCCCTGGACCGGCTCGACGAGGACCCCGGCCCGCTCGCGCCCTTCGGCCCCGGCGCCGCCGACGCGGTGCGCCGCACGCACTCCTTCCCGCACGCCGCCGACATCATGGTCAACTCCTTCCACGACCCCGCCGACGGCGAGGTCCTCGCCTTCGAGGAGCAGATCGGCTCCCACGGCGGCCTCGGCGGCGCCCAGTCCCGGCCCTTCCTGCTGTCGCCGCTGGTCTTCTCCGCCCCGGCCGACGACGGAGCGGAGATCGTCGGCGCCGAGCACGTCCACCGCGTCCTCAGGCGCTGGCTCGACGAGTCGAACGGACCCCAGGTGCCGCTGGAGACCCGGGAGGAACGGGCCGCCTGAACCGACCGGGGCCCGGCCGCTCCGCCGCCCCCGGGTGATCCGCCGGGGGCGGCTCCCGTGCGGGACCGCGGCCCGACGCGGCACCGCGGCGGCCCGGCCGGGCGGTGCCCCGGTCACGGCGCCGCGCCCCGGCCGCGCCGTCCTCCGCGGGCGCCCCGGCCGCGCCGTCCGCCCGGAAAACCGGCTGCGCCCGCCGCCGTCGGCCCCCAGACTGTCCGTGAGGGCGCCGCTCACCCGTGCGCCCTTCCCGAACCTCTCCGGATCTCTCGAGGAGTCGCCGCTTTGCAGGCAGCCGTGACCGTCACGCCCGCCCGCCTCCCGGAGCTGCTGCTCGGCCTGGCCACCGTGCGTCCGGTGTTCCTGTGGGGCGCCCCCGGCATCGGGAAGTCCTCCCTGGTGCGGGAGTTCGCCGAGTCGCTGGGACTGGAGTGCGTGAGCCTGCTCGGCACCCAGCTCGCGCCCGAGGACCTCATCGGCGTCCCGCAGATCCGCGACGGCCGCTCCGTCTTCTGCCCGCCGGAGGTCATCGCCCGCGACGAGCCGTACTGCCTGTTCCTGGACGAGCTCAACGCGGCCACGCCGGACGTGCAGAAGGCGTTCTACTCGCTGATCCTGGACCGCAGGATCGGCAGCTACGAACTGCCCGAGGGCTCGGTCGTCATCGGCGCCGGGAACCGCGCCACCGACAACGCGCTCGCCCGCCCGATCGCCTCCGCGCTCGTCAACCGCCTCACCCACGTCCACCTGGCGGCCTCCGCCAAGGACTGGCTGGCCTGGGCCGCGGACCACGGCATCCACCCGTGGGTCCTGGACCACCTCACCGACCGGCCCGACCACCTGTGGTCCCGGCCGCCCAAGACCGAGGAGCCGTTCTCCACGCCCCGCTCCTGGCACATGCTCTCCGACGCCCTGCACTCCTTCGGCCCCGGCCTGGACGAGGAGACCCTGAAGGTCCTCGCGCACGGCACGCTCACCCCCGCGCACGCCACGGCGTTCTGCGGCTACGTCCGGGTCGTGCGCGGCCGGTTCGGCATCGAGGCGATCATCAAGGGCGAGGCCCGCTGGCCGCACCGCCCGGAGGACCGCGACCTGCTGTACTACCTCGCCGACTCCTTCCGCGGGCGGCTGATCAAGGAACTGCCCGCGAGCAAGGAGCACATGTCGGCGAACGGACGGCAGACCGCGTACCGCGCCAAGTCGCTGCTGGTGCAGCTCGCCGAGATCTCCGTGGAGGTCGCCCGGACCGTCATCGCCTCCGACGCCGACGGCAACCCCGTCCTGCCGTCCTGGTTCCTGGTGGAGGCGGCGCGGGACATGCCGCGCCTGGTGGAGGCGCGGCGGTGAGCCGGACGCCCGCCGGGAAGCGGAAGCGGGACCCCGCGGCCGAGGCGTTCGCCGAGGGCATGCGGCTGGTGCGGGCCAACCCGGCGCTCGCCGCCGTCGAGTTCAGCACCTGCCGCCGGCAGGACTGCGCGCAGGCGCCCCGGGACGGGCTCCTCGCCGTCCACTCCGACGGCGTGCTGCACGCCCACCCGGCCCGGATCGCCGACCCGGCCGTCTGGGCCTGGTCGATCGCGCACGCCGCGCTCCACCTCGGCTTCGGGCACGTCCCGGCCGCCAAGGGGCCGCGCACCCAGCCCGACCGGTACGACATCGCGGCGCGCTGCGTCGTCGTCGACCGCTTCCTGCAGTCCTTCCCCGTGGGCCGCGCACCGGGGGACCTGCCGCTGTCGTACCCGGACGGCGACGAGGAGCAGCTCGCCGCGCGCTGGCGGCGCGACGGGCTCCCGGCCGCCTACGCGCGCTGCGGCACCGCGGGCGCCGAGCCCGACCAGGTGCTCGTGGAGTGGCCCCGCTGGTCCGGGCAGCCCCCGGACTGGCAGCTGGCGTTCGCCACGGCCCTGACCCGGACCGTGTCCGCCGCGATGGACGTGGCGGGCGGCCGGCGCGCCCGCCTGGACGGCGAGCCGGCCGGGCGGCGCCCCTGGGAGGAGGCGCTGAGCTGGTTCATCTCCTCCTACCCCCTGCTGGGCGGCATCGCGGCGGGCATCGAGCTGGTCGCCGACGCCGAGCTGGCCCGCGCCCACGGCATCGCCGTCGCCGCGGTCGATGCCGAGGCCGGCGAGATCTACGTCAACCCGCTGCGGCAGATGGCGGACGAGGAGTGGCGGTTCGTCCTCGCCCACGAGATGCTGCACGCCGCCCTGCGCCACTCGGACCGCGGCGGCGCCCGCGACCCGTACCTGTTCAACGTCGCCTGCGACTACGTCGTCAACGGCTGGCTGTGCGAGATGCAGATCGGCACCATGCCCGAGGGGCTGCTGCACGACCCGCGGCTGGCGGGCCTGTCCGCCGAGGAGGTCTACGACCGGATCGCCGGCGACCCGCGCCGCATGCGCCGGCTGGCCACCCCGCGCGGCAAGGGCGCCCGCGACGTCCTCGGCACCCCCCTCGGACCGCCCCGCGACCGCGCCGACCTCGACGGGTTCTACCGCCGCGGCCTCGCCCAGGGCCTGGACCTGCACCAGCGGCAGGAACGCGGGTACCTGCCGGGCGGCCTGGTCGAGGAGATCCGCGCGCTCAGCCATCCGCCGCTGCCCTGGGACGCCCGGCTCGCCCGCTGGTTCGACGAGTTCGTGCCCCGCCCGGAGCCCCTGCGGTCCTACGCCCGTCCCTCGCGCCGCCAGGCCGCCACCCCCGGCATCCCGCGCGCGGGACGGTACTTCCCGCCCGAGGAGGTGCCCCGCTGCACCTTCGGCGTGGTGCTGGACACCTCCGGCTCCATGGACCGGGTCCTGCTCGGCAAGGCGCTGGGCGCCATCGCCTCCTACGCCGAGGCCCGGGACGTGCCGGCCGCCCGGGTCGTGTTCTGCGACGCGGCCCCGCACGACGCGGGGTACGTGCCGGTGACGGAGATCGCGGGACGGGTGCGGGTGCACGGCCGCGGCGGCACCGTGCTGCAGCCGGGCGTCGACCTGCTGCACCGCGCCGGCGACTTCCCGCCCACCGCGCCGATCCTGGTGATCACGGACGGCTGGTGCGACGTGCTGCGGGTGCGGCGCGAGCACGCGTACCTGATCCCGCGGGGCGCGCGGCTGCCGTTCACCGCCCGGGGGCCGGTCTTTCACGTGAGCTGAGCCGGAGTGTGATCGTATGGGGGTCAGGGACCCGGACACGGGGACCGCACCGTAGGCATTGCGAAAGGATTCGTCGTGGCAACCACGCGCTCCGCACACACCGTGTGGGAAGGCAACCTGTTCCAGGGCAAGGGCGTCGTCGACTTCGACTCCTCCGGCAGCATCTCCGCGCAGCCGGTCACGTGGGCGTCCCGCGCCGAGGAGGCGAACGGCAGGACCAGCCCGGAGGAGCTGATCGCCGCCGCTCACTCCAGCTGCTTCTCCATGGCCCTGTCGAACGTCCTCGACAAGGCCGGCACCCCGCCGACCAAGCTGGTGACCAGCGCCGAGGTCACCTTCCAGCCCGGTGAGGGCATCACCGGCATCCACCTCACCGTGGAGGGCACCGTGCCCGGCGCCGACGAGGCGGCCTTCACCGCCGCCGCCGAGGACGCCAAGGTCAACTGCCCGGTCAGCCAGGCGCTGAAGGCCGTGGACATCACCCTCACGGCGAAGCTCGCCTGACCCGCCGCCCGCCGTCGCGCGGGCACGCCGCGCGAC